>JAYTKJ010000438.1:0-1796 GCA_043730365.1 Acidobacteriota bacterium
TCCGTCACGCGCTTCGCCTCAATGATCTGCCCCGTGCTTGCGTTCTCGGTATTGAGCAGGGGCGCCTGGGCGGCCACTTCCACGGTTTCCGATACCTGGCCTACCTTCATGGTGAGATCCTGGCGCAACGTGGCGCCGACGTCCACCTTTACATCCTTCACTTCATACGTTTGAAACCCCGGCGCGCTCACCCTCAGCTCATAGGTGCCCACTGCCAGGCTGGTCACCGAATAGGCGCCCGACGTATTCGTGGCCGTCTGGCGGCTCTGGTTGGTACTGAGGTTGCGGATCGCCACGGCGGCGTTAGGAATGGCCGATCCGCTAGGGTCGCTGATAACTCCGGTGATGCTTCCCACCGAACTCCCTTGAGCCCAAAGGAAGAGAGGAGATGAGAGAAGCGCGATACCGATCGAAAGGCTATGCAAACCGGACTGGCGAAGAGTCATTTTGGTCCCCCTGGGTCGAGTCTTCCTGGCGGATGATATATCATAAACAGGAAAACCATGTCAATTGCGCGCATGAAAGTGCAGCATGGGCGGGCCGGTCCTTCCTTGTCCGGCGGTGAGGTACTGGCGGCCATGCCGCAAGAATCGGAGGAGCATTCGCCATGCTTAGCTGCAGGGGACTAACGCTGGCGCTGCTGCTTGCCCGGTCCGTCCACGCGCAAACCGCGGCCGATCCGGTGGAGTTCTACAAGGCGCGGATACAACCCCTGCTTGCCTCGAAATGTTATGCCTGCCACACGCAGTCCGCTTTGGGAGGGCTACGTCTGGACTCGCGGCAGTCGGTCGCGAAAGGCGGCAACTCAGGACCGGCGGTGTCACCCGGACGTCCCGCCGATAGCCTGCTGATTCAAGTTGTCACACACACTCACGACCGGATCAAGATGCCGCCTGCCGGACGGCTGAGCGACACCGAGATCGCCGATCTCAAGCGATGGGTGGAATCTGGTGCCCATTTCGATGGCGCGGACACGCCAGTTGCGCTTACGTCCGATGTCGATCGCCGGCGCAATTTCTGGTCGTTCCAACCTCCGCGGAAAGCTGCGCCTCCAACGGTCGGGAACGAATCGTGGGCACGCACGCCGATTGACCGGTTCATCCTCGCCGCCTTGGAAGCGAAGGGACTTACTCCGGCTGCGCCCGCCGACCGCGCTACACTGCTTCGCCGGGTGACGCTGGATCTCGCTGGACTGCCGCCCACGCCAGACGAGTACCGGTCATTCCAGGATGATTCTTCGCCAGAAGCCTTCGCCCGGGTTGTCGACCGGCTGCTGGCGTCCCAGCGCTACGGCGAGCGCTGGGGCCGTCATTGGCTCGACGTTGCCCGCTATGCCGATGCCGACGGGATTAGCGTCGCGCCGATCCCATTCGCCAATGCCTGGCGATACCGGGATTGGGTGGTCGAGGCCTTCAATAGCGACATGCCGTTCGATCTGTTCGTGAAAGCGCAGATCGCCGGAACCTGATCGAGAAACCGGGGGAGCGGCGAATGACGCCCGGGGTTGGCTATCTGGCCCTTGGTCCGTGGTTCCATACGGTGGTGGAGCCGGTGAAGGCGCGGGCCGACGAACTTCAGGACAGGATCGATGTCGTCTCTCGCGGTTTTCTCGGGCTTACCGTTGCGTGCGCCCGCTGCCACGATCATAAGTACGATCCCATTCCCACTCGCGACTATTACGCCATCGGGGGCGTACTCACTTCCACCGAGTATAAGGAGGAACCGCTCGCTCCGGCAGGGACGGTCGACGCCTACGATAAGGCAGACAAGCACGTTAAAGCTATCGATCAGCAGAT
>JAYTKJ010000439.1:0-4181 GCA_043730365.1 Acidobacteriota bacterium
ATGGCCGGCATCCTGGAGAAGCGGAGCGAAATCACGCAGCGGCTGGCCGGCGGATGGAAGCAGCGCCTTGCACTGGGCTGCGCGATCCTGCACAAACCGCCTGTGCTGTTCCTCGATGAACCCACATCTGGCGTCGACCCGATCGCCCGCCGCCAGTTCTGGGACCTCATCTACGATCTTTCGGCGGCTGGCAACACCATCTTCGTCACCACCCACTATATGGAGGAATCCGAGTATTGCCATCGGCTGGCTCTGATGTATCGCGGCCGCGTCATCGCGTTGGGCACGCCGGCCGAGCTTAAAAGAGCGCGCGGAGCCGCGTCGATGGAGGAAGTGTTCATCCAAAGCATCGAGGCCGAAGAGGAGAGGGTTGCGTGAACCTCCAACGGGTGGGGGCGGTGCTGCGCAAAGAGCTCTTGCACATTGTCCGGGACCCCCGCAGTCTGATACTCGCGCTGGCCATGCCCGGGCTGCTGCTGTTGTTGTTCAGCTACGCGCTCTCGCTTGACGTCGACCATATTCCTACGTTGATCCTGGACCAGGATCGCTCAGCCGATAGCCGTTCGCTGGTAGCTCAGTTTGCCGGCTCGCGCTATTTCACGATCGAAGGGCACGTCACGGACTACGCCGAAATCGACCGCTGCGTGGACCGCAATACTTGCCTGCTCGCCGTCGTCATCCCGCGCGACTTCGCCAGCCATCTGGCCGAGCGCCGCCCCAAGCCCGTGCAACTGCTGCTGGATGGAACGGACTCCAACACCGCCTCCATCGCGCGAGGCTATGCCGAATCGGTAGTGACGGCGTGGGGCTCGGCACGGCTCAAGCTCCGCGTGCCGATCGAGGTCCGAACGCGCGTCTGGTACAACAGCTCGCTGGAATCGAAGAACTTCATCGTGCCGGGGCTGATCTCCGTAATCCTCATCATCATTGCGGCGCTGCTCACTTCACTCACCGTGGCTCGCGAATGGGAGACCGGCACGCTGGAGCAACTGCTCTCTACGCCACTCCGTTCCACCGAACTGATTCTCGGCAAGCTCGGCGCATTCTTTCTGCTTGGCGTGCTTGATGCTCTGATCGCGCTCGTCACAGCTGTGTTCGTTTTCGAGGTGCCTTTTCGTGGAGGTCTCGGCTTTCTCGCGCTGGCCACCGCCGTGTTCCTGGTGGGCGCTTTTTCCTGGGGGCTGTTCCTGAGCTCGGTGGCCGAAACCCAGCTCCTGGCTTTTCAAATGGGAATGCTTTCCTCGTTTCTGCCGGCGTTTCTTTTGTCCGGCTTTATCTACGCCATCGAGAACATGCCGTTGCCGGTACAGATCGTCAGCCATCTGTTCCCGTCGCGTTACTTCATCGCGATCCTGAAGGCCACGTTCCTGAAGGGCCTCGGCTTTGCTGAATTGTGGCCGCAACTGGCCGCGCTGATCGCCTACGCCGTCATTGTGGCCGCGCTGGCGATGCGCGCCATGCGGACGAAGGTGGCTTGAGATATGTGGGAGCGCATCGCCGTCCTGGTCCGCAAGGAGTTCCTCCAAACTTTGCGCAATCCCCGCGCGCGTCTGCTGCTGGTGGTGCCGCCGATCATGCAGCTTTTGATCTTTGGCTTTGCGGCCAATCTCGATATCGAGAACGCCCGCGTGGCATTCCAGGACGGAGACCGCACCCCGCAGAGTCGCAGTTTGCGGGCGGCCGTCGATGCCTCGCATTACTTCGAGGTGACGCACGACCTGCAACGAGAGGGCGATGTGCAGCGCCTGCTCGACGCGGGTGAGGTACTGGCGGTGGTGCGAGTGTTGCCCGGCTTTGCGCGGGACCTTGCCCGCGGCGAAACGGCGGCCGTGCAACTGCTGGTGGACGGCACTAACTCCAACAACGCGTCCATCGTGAGTGGCTACGCGAGCCGGTTGGTGGCCGAGTTTGCCTTGGGCCGAGCCGCGTCACTCACCGAGAGCCGCGTCTGGTTCAATCCCGAGCTGGAGAGCCGCTTCTACTTCATTCCGGGAGTGGTCATGAACATCCTGACCATTATCACGATGATGCTGACGGCGTTGGCGCTGGTGCGGGAGCGCGAGATCGGCACCATGGAACAACTTATGGTTAGCCCACTGCGGCCGGTGGAACTGATTCTCGGAAAAACTCTGCCCTTCGTGGTCATCGGATTCTTTCAGTTTTTTCTCATTCTCGGCGCGGCGCGGCTGGTGTTCGGCGTGCCATTTCGCGGGAGCCTGCTCCTGCTCACCTTCGCTGCCGCGCTGTACCTGCTCACCACGCTGGGCTCGGGCGTCTTCATATCCACGATCTCAAAGACGCAACAGCAGGCCGCCCTCTCCGTCTTCCTCTACTTCATGCCGGTCTTCATGTTTAGCGGCTTCACGTTTCCGGTGCGCAACATGCCGGACGCGGTACGGTGGATTGCCACGATCAACCCGCAGCGCTACTTCATCGACATTCTGCGCGGGGTGCTGCTGAAGGGCTCCGGAATCGACGTGCTGTGGGAGCCGATGTTGATTCTGGGCGTGCTCGGCGCGGTGGTTTTGGGCGCCAGCGTCCTGCGTTTCCACCGGACGCTCGACTAACGAAAACGGGGACCGCCGTAGCAGTCCCCGTTTCTTCTTCCGGACCCGCGCTTAGCGGCGGTACCCGCCTCGTCCGCCGCCGTGGTTGCCGCCGCCGTGGTTGCCGCCACCGTGGTTGCCGCCACCGTAGTTGCCGCCACCGTAGTTGCTGTATCCGCGACCCCGGTCATAGCCGTTCCGGCCACCAGCCCAGAAGCCGCCAAAGAACCGGCGTCCCTCGTAGCGAGGCGCCATCCAGTAGCCGCCCACAAAGGGAGGCCGGGTCCAGTAGCCGCTAACCCACACATAGCGGCCTCGCATGAAGCTCCAGCAGCCGTCTACCCAGATGAATCCCGGACCAGGCATCTGCGGGCGCCCATAACCATACGCGTACCGGGGAGCGGGCGGCGGCGCCGGAGCTTCGTAGCCCTGATAGTTGTAGTTGTCATCGTCATACTGCGACTGCGGAGGATATTGGCCACCATTCTGGTTGCCATAGCCCGGCTGGCCGTATCCATCCCTGTACTGCGCAAACAACGCGCTTGCACCCAACGCAAAGATCGCGATCAAGTTCCGTTTCATCTGCCTTCTCCTTCCCCGGTTCATCCCTTTGAACCGGTTCTCGCTGATGAAAGGTGCACGCACCGCGCCAAACAGGGACGCGCTTGGAAACAAGGTACTTACGCGGATCGGGCGCAACGCAATGCTGGTGGCTAGAAACCAGCCCGGTGTTTTTCAACCAAACGGGCTACCAAGGCCGACGGGTCAGCGTCTATTTTTACATAAGACTCGTTATCGGAACTAGAAGACTGACTTTTCTCTCCCTGGTTCGGTTTGATATACTGCCGCCGAAGTACACCGTGTGTCAGTTCGCCACAAATTCAAGTTCGGCGTGAGGGACAAATAGATGATTGAGATTAACGATCCGAGGGGGTCGCGCTGGAATCGCTGGGATCCCCATATTCATACGCCGGAGACAATCCTTAATGACCAATATGCCGGGACCGATCCTTGGGACGAGTTTCTGCGCCGCGTTGAATCGTCAAATCCGCCAATTCGGGCGCTTGGAATCACCGATTACTTCTCGGTTGAGACATACGTCAAAACGCTTCAGTTCAAGGCCGCCGGCCGTCTACCGTCGGTGGGACTCATCTTCCCTAATATCGAAATGCGATACGGGATTGGAACTGGAAGGGGGGCCCCGATCAATGTTCACCTACTCGTATGTCCCGTGGATTCGGACCATGTTGAGCAGATCCGACGATTTCTCCGTTCGTTAACTTTCGATGCTTTCGGAGAATCCTATCGGTGCGAGTCGTCCGATCTGATGCGCTTAGGGAAGGCACACGACCCCACTGTCACTTCTGACAAGCAGGCTCTTGCTGCGGGCGTCACTCAATTTAAGATCAATCCTGATCTACTCCGAGCCGAGTGGAAACGCAGTACTTGGATACAGGAAAACGTTTTGATTGCAGTCGCTGCGGGAAGCGGAGATGGCACATCTGGCTTACAAACGGCCGATTCCTCCTTAGCCACACCTCGGGGGACACCTGAAAACCGGCCAATGGGGGACACCTCAAAACCGGCCAACGGAATCAGACAAGACAAGGTTGTTATAACCCACAACGGCCCCTG
>JAYTKJ010000440.1:0-1810 GCA_043730365.1 Acidobacteriota bacterium
TGAGACGCGGGAAGCGAGTGCGAGGCAGATCGCGAACGTAGTGATACATGACCACGTGAAGAGCCGATGGTTCCGTCATTTGTTTCTGCCTCCTTTCCCGTATCAATTCCCTATCAATTAGGCCGGTCCTGATCGGAATCCGACTTCGTCCAATACCAGGCGCAATCGGCCTTGGCGTCACAGCGCGGCGCCGATTGCGTGATGAACATCGCGCTCATGATGCCGCCGCCCTTACCGTCCAGCGGCTGGAAGCGGGATGGCAGCTTGGCCCCGCCCGGCTGACTCAGAGCCCTCTGAAAACCAAGCTCGTCGAGCCAGGCGCCGGTCTGCCCGTGATAGCCGTAGTAGTCGGCTCCGACTGCGCCGCTCGCTTCCAGTTCGGCCGCGAAAGCGGAAAACAGTTGTTTGGCGTTTTCTGTGGAAACCGGCAGAAACTCCACCAGACGCCCAATCTTGTCCACATCCTCGCGGCCCGTTTCGGTAGCTTTGCGAATGGTCTCCAGCCGCCACACCGCCAGACCGCAACCACGGCCTTCGCCCACCGTGAGGAACCGGTATTGAAACAGCGGATGCTGCTGGTAGCGCCACCGGAGATAGGCAGTGTCGCGCGCCACGCCCACGGTTTCCGCCGCCAGCACCTGCCAGCGCGTGGCATCCCAATCCGCCGGCAGTTCGTGGCCATAACCGGACACCACTTTGGGGAGCGAGGTCATCTCAAACGGCTTGACGATTCCAGCATGCTCGTCCGTGCTCTCGCCCGGATACGCAATCGACATCAGGTTATTCAGGCGGCCAGCGGCGCCAGGCAACACCATGAAGTGGCGCGGAATGTCCGGGAGCACTTCGCCGCGGAGCACCTTGTAAATGGACACCGTAGCCGGATTGATGCCGAAGGCGATCATCGGATCGAACTCCGGCTTGCGGAACTGGCTCAGCAGTTGCAAAGCGAAGGTACCCTTGCGATAGTCCGGCCGGATTACGTAGTTGGCGATCCAAACGCCTTTGCTGCGCTGGCCGCGATTGTTGAACCAGAACGGAATGCCGCCCAGGATACCGACCATTTCGCCCTTGTCCTCGGCCACCGAGAAACTCAAGCTATCGTGCTCCCACACATCCCGGCGGTTGAACGTCCACTGGAAGAGCGGCTCGCTGCGCACGTAGATATGATTGACCGCCCAATAGTCATTGAGACACTTGGCCAGTTGCGGATACTCGCTCGGATTGGCGTAACGAAATTCGACAGCCATTTTAGACCACCCCACTCGCTTGACGCTTCTCTTCAACGAGCGCGACGATCAGTTCCACCGATAGCAACTGTTCGATCTCCTCGGGCGTGAATTGCACTCCAAACTCCTGTTCGAGAGCCAGCACCATATTCAAATGATGGATGGAATCCCAAGTCTCAACATTGTCCGGAGAGCTGTCGGGTTTGACCGACTCTTCCGGGATTTCAAATACGTCGGAGACGATGCGGCGAACGTTTTCAAGCAACGGCGTACTCACTGGGAACCCGGCTTCCCTGGTAGTTCATGCGAATCCACTCCGGACAAGTCACCGTGGCCCGATCCAGGCTAAGCCGCCACACCGCGCCCCCGTTCTTCTCGCCCGCCGGCTCAAAACCGTGAGCCGCGAAAAACCGGCTGGCCGGTTCGTTCTTCCGGGTAGGGACAAACTCCCCTTCAATCTCCGAGGCCCCGAGCGCGCGCGCTTCATCAACCAGGCGCGCCAGGATGGCGGTTTCCACGGTGCGGCCGATCACGCGGCAGCTGAGCAGAAAGCTATCGATCACATATCGGCGGTCTTCAAGCTT
>JAYTKJ010000441.1:0-3325 GCA_043730365.1 Acidobacteriota bacterium
CGCAGTGATGCGCGGGCGTGACGAAATGCCAGCCGCCGGGTCACTTCGGATAGCGACGTTTGAAGGAAGCCGCTTCCGTTGGGGGCGGACGCCAGTGGCAATGACTTTTGAATCGGATTTCGATGTGCCCATGGCCCCAATCGCCCCAGTGGGCTGGTGCAATCGTGATGCAGGCGGCACGGGAGTGGGCCAAGCCAGGACAGTCGCGGTGGTTTTTCGGGTGAGTGAGACAGGGCCAAGACGTTAGCCAGCGCGGGAGCCCACTGATCCAGTCGCTTCAGGAAAACCAACTCCGGTGCGCTTGGTTCAGGAATCCGGCGCCACCCAAACTGCCCGCCGATGGCAAGGTGACCGCGAGGGCGAATCCCACGGGACTGCGGGACTTACCTCGGCGGCGTGGCCGTTCCCGCGCGACAACCGGGCCTTGCGTGCGCCCAGACCGGTCGGGGCGAGGCGGCCCGTGAGGGCGCACTCCAGTGCAATCGCGAGGAGGAGTCCGGGAGTCAGTAGTCCGGCCAGACCAACCGGTCGAGTTCCAGATTGACCGACTCACCATGGCGGACCTCGACGCGCACGGCGCGGGACGCCAGATTGCGGACGAACTCCACGTCCCCAAGCATCTCTTTGCGCAAGCGGTCGAACGCGAACGCGTAGTAGGCGCCCGGGCGCAAACTGTCGATGGCGAATCTCCCGCCCGGTCCACATTTGACCGAGCGGATGTGCTGGTCCGCATCGCGCAGAGACTCGTCCCTCGGGACAAGTATCACCCAGGAGTCCTCGCCGTGATCCACGCTTCCAGTCGCCCGGCCCGCTCCATTGTTGTACACGATCTTCAAGGGCAGAGGTGGGTTCACGATGTCGATCGCCTGGGTGGTGACCTCCTGGTCGCCGTAGCGGATCGACGCCACATAGTAACCCGGCACGTAGCCAACAGGAAGCACGCGATACCGACCCGGATAGACGTTCTTCAGAACAAAGCCCCCATCCTGCTCGTGGAACACGGACTCCTGCACATCGCCGGAAGCCCCTTCCGGCATCAGGTAGATTCCGGTCACCTTGCGTTTGCCATCCTGGTCGCGAGGCTCGTCGCGGTTAACGGCCCCCCGCAGCGGAAACGGCCGCGAGACGCGCGCTTCGACGCCCATGACATCGCTCCGCGAGATCCGTACACCGACGTAGCCCTTCAGCGTTTGTTCCCCGCGTTTCCACTGCGCGAAGACGCGCCATTCTCCCTCGCGCGTTACGAACTCGAAGCGCCCCTCGGCATCGGCAACGCCCATCGCGCTGTTGGCTCCCTTGTTCGCCACGTCGATCAACGCAACCCCTGCCTTCGCCGCCGGCTTTCCCTCGTCGTCGAGTACCACGCCAGACAACCGCCGCGCTGGAACAGCGCGCAGCTTGACGGTGTGGCCATCCAGCACAGCGCCCGGATGCACGACGATCCTGGCCGCATCTGTCAGGTCGAGGGTGTCTGGATAGAACGTGGTCGTCCAGATCATCCCATGCCCGTCCTCGTCCGGCGGTTGGGGTACTGGCTTCGGGCTCTTCGCGGGGTCGGCCAGGGAGATTCGCATGGAAGGAATCGCTCCGAGAATCCAGGGAACGGGCTCGAGGCGACGAAAACGGAACAGCCCGTCCTCCGCGGTTATGCCTATCTGCGTCCATTGCTCGCCCCAGAGCCGCCGCAGTCCGACCGGGACTCCCTTCACCGGTTCCCGCGCTGGATTCAGCACCCTCCCGGCGACCTCCCCGAGCGGAACCAACTCCGCAGCCACCCTGACCTCCAGGCCCGCCGCGGAGATCGCGAAGGGCCGCGCCGCCGCGTGATCCGCCGCCAGCATCAGATAGTCGGGATGATCGATGACGATTCGATAAACGCCGTCCGCCAAGCCGGCGAAACGGAACTGCCCCAGTTCGCTGGACGCTCCGGATTGTACGGACTCGTCGCCGCGGTAGAGCTTGACCGCGACCCCACTGACTGGGAGCTTCGTGGTCGCGTCCACTACGCTGCCCGCGACCGCACCGTTCTGCGCGAACGCCGGGACAGTTGCGATGAGGAGCACGGACCAGCTCACAAACATGAGTCTAGCGCCGTGGGTCCACGCGCGGAACGATAATCCCCGGGGACATCAGCGGTTCGCCTTCCCGTTGACGCACTCCGGTTCAGGGAATTCTCTTCCATCGTGGTGCCTCGACAGCGTCGCGACGCGCACGCGGCGGTTGGGCCATGAAGCTCGAGACTCCTCAGGCGCTGTCAATTTCGGAAGTGCACATTGATGCTCCACCGTCACGTCGAGTCTGACTTGCCGAAAACGGCGCACCGTAGAGGAGACCGGGACTTCAGGAGCGGGGGGCTTGGCCTGTCAGGGCACGAGAAGCGCTCTGACCCTCTTCTCAAACTGAGAGACACCGATCCCGGTGGCTCCCGTCTCCCTAGTCCGAATGCGCCCCACACGGTCAAGAGCCGCGCGTACCGGAAACCAGGGTGTGGTGAGTGCGCGCCTCGCACCGAGTCGCCACACCCAGAGACTCCTGCTCGGCCTTTCTGAAGTGTCCCAGTTGATAGGACAGCGAAGCGCAGTCGGCCGCGCGCCGTTACCTACGCCAAAACCGGACATGAAACGAGTCCTGATGTCTAGGAATAGCAGCTCAATCAACCCTGGTGTCCCTGAGGCTGGCGATGGCATTTGCTTCCTCCAGCGGGCTTGTGATCTCCGTCAGCTGCCAGAAGCACACACGGTGGGAGTGCACAAGCGAAACGTATCTGTAAATACGAAAGCTAAATGCGAGAAGCCCGAGCCTGCTGTTTCGGCGAAGTTGTGATCTCGGCGGTGTTGCCCCGGCCTACCGGTAGCCGCGCCGATAGCGGGAGATTATCATCTCTGCCGCTGGGATGCGCTGCGGCCATGATTGGCGAGTCCACCGGGTCTGACGCAAACTCAGGTTTGATTAACGTGGGTGCGGCGCATGCTCTCTAGACGCGGCGAACCTTGATACCCGCTTCGCTGAAGAGCAGTTCGGTCATGCCGAAGTGCTGGTCATAATACTCGCTGGCGTATTTCGACATGCGCTCGGCTGAGACGATTACTTCGCGAATGCCGGCCTGCACAATGGCACGAGCGCAGTCCATGCAAGGCATGATTTCCACGTAGATGGTGCAGTGCTCCAGCGCGGTGCCGCAGCGGGCGGCGTTGCAGATGGCGTTGCGCTCGGCATGCTCGATCCAGAGATACTTGGTGGGTCGCACCAGGCGTTCCGGTACATCATCGCGAATGCCGCGCGGGAATGAGTTGTAACCGGTGGTGCGGATTTCGTGCGCCGGGCC
>JAYTKJ010000442.1:0-10596 GCA_043730365.1 Acidobacteriota bacterium
GGGCTGGCTGCATACGGGCGACTTGGCCGTGATGCGCGAAGACGGCAACTGCCGCATTACGGGCCGCGCCAAAGACATGATCATCCGCGGCGGCGAGAATATCTACCCGCGCGAGTTGGAGGAGTTTCTCTACACACACTCCAAGATCGCCGACGTGCAGGTGGTGGGCTTGCCCGATGCCAAGTTGGGCGAGACCGTGGCCGTGTGGGTGCGGCTCAAGGCGGGCGAATCCATGACCGAGGATGAGCTCAGAGAATTCTGCCGGGGCCGGATTGCGCACTTCAAGATTCCGCAGCATATTCGCTTCGTTGACGAATTCCCCATGACGGTAACCGGGAAGATTCAGAAGTTCAAGATTCGCCAGGCGGAAATCGAGCGGCTGGGCTTGCAGGAGGCTGCGCGGATCTCCACGGCGTAATTCTCTCCCGCCTAGGCTCAATACCGTTCACTTAACGGGTTGGGCGTCTCCGATGTCTGGTCAGACTCACGGCTCCCATTCGTCTTGAGAGGCCATAAGTCAGGCCTGGGCGTTTCTGTCACAGTGACGGTCAACTTCCCAGAGCGGCGTTTCCGGGTCACTTTGACGGTTTGCCGGCTATCCGGCAAAGTGGACTCTCGTTCGAGTAGCCAACGATTCGGACGAAGGGTCTGAATTGGCGCGGCGGCTTTTCGCGCCCGAATGGACTGTGCCGCCGTAGAAGCTAGCCAGCGACGTTCAGGGGGGGTATACTACCCATAGTCGTGTTGAGCTATTTGGACCGTTTGCTAGACCCGATGACCGACGCGCTGACGCCGGAAGCCGCCGCCGCGCTGGTCAGCCTGCGTGCTGACGCGGAGGTGGAGGCGCGCGTTGACGAGTTGCGCCGCAAGGCAAATGAAGGTACGCTGACACCAGCCGAGGACGCCGAGTACAAGGACTTTGTGGAAGCGGTCGACATCGTTTCCATCATGCAGGCAAAGGCCCGGCGATTCCTCGCGCGCCAGGCTGCCTAGATTGGACCAACAGACTCGCGATCTGGTTCGCGGCCGCGCTGCGAACGCATGTGAGTATTGCAAACTACCACAGTCCGCTACGCCCCTGATTCCCTTTCACCTGGAACATATCGTCGCAAAACAGCACGGGGGCTCCGACGATCCTGCGGGCCTCGCGCTGGCCTGTGATCGTTGCAACGCATACAAAGGGCCTAATCTGACGAGCATCGACCCAGACGCGCAAGCTATCGTCCCCCCATTCAGTCCCCGCGCTGATAAATGGGAGGATCATTTCGAACTGCGCGGGGGCCAAGTGCTTGCGAAGACGCCGGTGGGGCGAGCGACGGTACGTTGCTGAACATGAACGCTCCACGCCGCGTCGAGTTGCGGTTGGCGACCGGATTGTAGCCGCGCGAAATCGCCTGTCCGGATGGCCGACGAGCCGGACAGGAATTTTATGTTTCGTCTTCGAGTGTTGAGGGCTGCTCGGGTGCTTGGAGGAATTCTTCGTGCGCATTGTCAAGACGCTGGTTGATCGCGATGAGCCGCGCCGCGATGGGTCGCAGGTAGTTGCCTGGGTCTGACCGATTCCACCGGAGGTAACTCATAAGGCCTTCCAGACAGAGCGTAGTGATACCGCACGTCAGGCGGGGTCAACGACGCCGTACCCGGGTTTGGGCAGGTACCGGCCGTCCCGTCGTTCGAGGTGATGGAAGGAGAGGTCGCGCCAGTCGCCGTGCACGAAGTGGCTGCCGTTCCCGAAGCCTTACGAGTACCCCTTGTCAATGCCGAGCTCCTGGAGGATGGCGCGGAAGTTCTTGTTATCCAGGTCCCAATTTCGGTTCTGACGGAGCTGGCGTTGGGTGATCCGATCCGCACGCAGGTGGTTCTTGACGCTCGCGAGAATGCGATGTTCGATCGGGATCAGAGGACGCCAGCGCTTCTTCTCCTCCAGGTCAGCGAGGTGCTCTTTCTCGGGACGATAGGAGATGAGCACGAAGTGCTTAAACGAAGCTCGGCGCGCACCGAGAGGGTACCGCAGCCGGATCAACGTCTCAAGGAGAAGACGGCTGAAGATCATGCAGATCTCGCGCTTGTCCGCGCACGCGTGCTCGACAAAACACTCATAGAGCTTCATCGTGCGAATGAGATGGCCCATGACGATCGCACGATTCCTCGACACGCCACGTTGGTCTTCCCCGGGGCGACTAAGCGACACACCCGCTCGGAGCAAATACAAGGTGAAATTCATGATCTCTGCCGAAAAGGTCATGAAGTCATGGTTTGATAACAGCGGTGGAACGTCCTTGTGCTCGTCAAGCCATGTGACGATCCTCCGAAGATTGCCAACGAGAACGGACTCCGGAGGAAGTGGGGGAGGAGCACCCATATATGACTAAGAGTAACCCCTCGCCTGTCGTTTGTGGCCGAAGTGCGAATTAAGCTTGTCCTCTGCGAGCCTCGCCATGGTTTCGACACTTGACGTAGGCGAGGCAGTCAGGGTAACGCCAATCCGTTGGGCGCGGACCCACAGTCGTCAAACAGGTCGTGTTGATTCGACAGTGTCTCGCGGAGGCGGGCTTGGGTTGGCAGGGCATTCTGGCGTGGGGGGCCAGATTCGGAGCGGATTACGGCGCACTCGGAAGTTGGCCGGGAACTTCATGCTCCCAGCGGTAGACAGGGCTGGCACGAGGAGAGTGCGGGGTGCTCCTCCAGCGGCTCTCTGAAATGAATAAGAGTTGGCTGCTATTGACTTATGCCCCACAAGCGGCAGATTGCGCCGGCGAATCGGAGCCTGATGCTATTTGATGGCGACGGTGACCGGGCTGCTGCCGCGGCCGGCCACGGTGAGCACCAAATCGACGGCCGCGCCCGGCGTCACGCCAGCAGGCACAATCACGTTTACCTGATACAGGCCCGCAAAGCCCGGCGCCAATCCCGCAAACAGCACTTGCGCAGCCCTTCCTCCCACGGTCACCGTGACAGGGTTCGTCGTGGTCACCAGGCGATTGGTTGGCGCGGGGGTGCCGGCTGGTACGTCTTCGCTGAGTGGGCCGAGACCTGTGCAGTATATGATTAGCGCGCCACCGGCGGTGGCGGGATTGGTGGCGGAAACAACCGAGCCGTCGACCAGCGTCACCCGGCCTTCGTTGGTTTGGGTGGCGAACACGGCCGGCTGCGCCTGTGCCACCACAACCTGCTCGGGAGTCGAGAGCGTGTTGCCCCGTCTCACCACCATCAGTTGCGGAGTGTTGAGGGGCGCGTCGAAGGGTACGATGGCGTTGACTTGGCCGCTGGCGGCAAAATGCATCGGCAGCCGCTTGCCGCCCAAGAACGCTTGCGTGCCGGCGAGATCGGTGGGGAAGGGCAGGGTTTGGGCGACATTGAGACCGGTGGCGAGAGCGGCGCCGTAAATCGAAATAAATCCGCCCGGGGCCAAAGGCGAGCCCGGCAACGAGGCCGCCGCACTCACTACGCCGCCTGAGTCGATCACCGGAGGTGCGCTGCTGTTGGCGGTGGTGCTTCCTCCGATTTGCGCGGCGCCGGTCAGTTGCGGAGTACCGGCGCTAGTTGCGGTAGCGGTCAGGACCAGATTCGTGATGGCTTGCTTGGGCTGCCAGGTTCCACTCCAACTGCCCGCGCCGGTGGCGGACAGGACCACGGGCGCCGAGCCGTCACTGAAGGATACGACCGTCGAGCCGGCCAGGAGCGGCTCGCCGCAATCGTCCACCACCAGCATTTCGAGTGCGCTTGGCCAACCGGCCACAACCGAAAACGCCGACCCGAGCGTCTTGAAAACCGGCACGAGTTTGGTGGGCGTGCATCCTTCGAGGCGCGGCGAAACGCCGGCGTTGAAATTGGTTCCGGCGGTGTTGTTGCCTGGCACCTGCGGAATCACCAATATCACAGCCACTCGACGCTGCGTGTCGCCTGAGCCCACAGCCATGTCGGCGCGATAAACACCGGGCGGAAGCCGGACAGATGCGACCCGCGAGACGACGATGCCACCCGTCTCTCCCGGCCTTACGGAGGGCGACGCAGTGGCCGACATCCAGCCAGCAATGTTCCCCTCGAAGGCCACGCCAACGCTCACCGGGACGGTGCCACGCGTCACGTTGGTGATGGCGACCGATTGCGAGGCCACCGCCGCGCCGGGGCGTTGTACGAGCACGACCGCCGAAGGCGTGACCAGCGGAGCGACCGTGGTGGCAGCGGGCAGAACGTTCAGGACCACGTTTACGGTGCGCGGAGAATTGTTGGCCGCACTGGCGCGCACCTCAATTTGTCCGTAGTATGCGCCCGGGTTCAACCCGTCGGGGACGATCGAGACTGTCACGTTGCCGGGCGCGGCGGCCGTGGCGTTTCCCTCGGCTGGTGAAACGCGCAACCAGGAACCGGCGCCCAACACCGAAGCGATGTTTGAAAATGGGATCGGCGTCCGGCTCGATCCGGTCACTTGAAAGCTCTGGGACAGACGGGCCGAACTCCCCTGCTGGACTTCAAAAGTCAAGCCTGTTTGCGACACCGATATCGCCGGGCCAACAGGGGCTACCGTCAGGATCACGAGCACGGCGAAGCGCTCCGCGCCACCGCTGGCCGTCATCTCGATCGATCCGGTATAGACGCCCGCTCGCAAGCCGGCGGGGTTGGCAGTCACTGGAATCGCGGCCGTCGAGTAGGGGGCGACGCTCGTGGTGCTACCCGCGGTCAACCAGCCGCGCGGCTGCGAGGTGACCGTGGCCGAAACAACGCGTGTAAGCTGGCCGCGGTTGGTGAGGCGGATCGTGCGGGTTTGGGGAATGGTGTCGCCCTCAATGAAATCGAACGACCGCGTGCCCCCCTCGATCGTCAAGCCAGTGGACGTTGGGCCCCGCACCACGAGACTGGTGTTGAAGACCCCCCGGAAAGTGCGAGTTTCCCGGTCGACGATGTAGGTGAAGATGAGCACCAACTGGATCTGATAGCTGCCAGCGCGAGTCGGCACTCCGCTGACGCGCGTGCCGCCGGTAATGGTGAGGCCGGGTACGTCGCCCGTGCCGCTTCCTGTGAAGGTTGCGTTGAAAGTGGTGAGAAGATCCTTGATGAATGGGATGTCGTTCAGGTCCGGGAGGAGCGAGTATTCGTACTGCACGCCCACCTCGGCGTCAGGCAACTGGCCGACGAAGGGCCCCTGTGCCGAAACCGTCGACGTTAAGGCGGCTAATCCCAAGCAAGTCCGGATGAGGAACTGTCGTATTCCTGACTGAGGCATGCTGGGCTTCAGTATACAGAAGACGGCACCCGTTCAGGACCGCCTGCTCCGCGGCTAGCTCGTCGAGCGCGCTCCTTAGTATCGGGGAGGTCTGCTCGGCTGAGATTGGTTCAGCAATCATGGCGTGCACGGTTGATGATGTGCACCAGATCATGGTAGTGAAAGGAAGTGAGACTGACGGCTCGTGGAACAATCAATTAAGTCATGCGAAAAGGTTTTACAAGAAAACCACGACCGGACGAGCCCGCGACGCCAGTCAAGAACTACATAACGCCGGGCGGCCTGCAGCGGCTCAAAGACGAGCACCGGTTTCTGCTCACCAGGGAACGCCCGGCCGTGACGGAGGTGGTGACGTGGGCTGCCAGCAACGGCGATCGCAGTGACAACGCCGACTATCAGTATGGCAAGCGGCGGCTACGCCAGATCGATGGGCGGATTCGCTTTCTCACCAAGCGAATCGAAGCCGCGGAAGTGGTTGACCCCGAAACTCCGAGAAGGGGGCCGGCGGCGGTGCGGGTTTTCTTCGGAGCGACTGTGCGTTACGCCAATGAAGCGGGAACGGAGCGAGTGGCCAGCATCGTGGGGCCCGACGAGATCGATCTCGAACGCAACCACATCAGTTGGCTGTCGCCGCTGGGGCGCGCGTTGCTGAAGTCAGCAGAGGGCGACCGCGTCGTTCTCCAAGCACCGGGCGGTACCACATACCTGACCGTGCTGGAAGTCTGTTACCAGCGCATTCCGGTGGAACCGTTCCGAGAACCACCGGGAGCCGAGGCCTCGGCAAAGGGACTTTCTCGCCGAGGTTAGCGAATCGGCTAGCGACAATCGGCGCACTGCAACATTGCCGAAGAACGCCCCACTCGGATATGTTCGCCGCTCTCGGGCACATCGACGGATAGCCGGCTATGCGCTCATGTGGATTCCTGGAGTGCGTTACCCGTTCCAGATCCGCTTTGACGGTCGGAAACATTGGCTGTCTCCGAGTGGGGCGTGACTCGTCCGAAGCGGGCACTTGTACGAGATGGCGACTATACGGGTAAGTGAGATTCGATTTCTGGGAGGAGACTTTGGGTCCGAAATTCTGCACGATGCCACTATGGCCAGCTATTTCAGCTCGACGTAGTTTCCTCAAGCTACTTGGGGATCACCGTGGGAAGTGTTCAAATTTGGGTTCACAGTTTTCGTTAGTCGGCCATGGCCGACAAGTTTTGGACATTAATGTAGCCGCCCGTTTCGCCTACGTGAGGGTGAGAATAGACCGGCCCTCGTTCTGGATTAGCGCTCTGATCGAGGCAACGCTGTTGCGCCTGATGCGCTTCGAAAGCAGGTAGTAAAGATCGGAGGAGGCGAATATGAACACCCCTGCGCCGTCAGCTAGCCTGCGCACCGTTGCCGGAATTTCCTCGGTGGTGATTAGTACAACTGCGGTTGGCGCATACGGCCTTAACCTCAACTCCTTGTAACGCAGGTCGACGGTCGAAAACACTTTGGCAACTAACATTTCTTTGGACCCTACGAGTTCGCGTACGTCGCTAGTCGTTACTTGAGATGAAAGAACGTGTTTGGCCTGCGCGATCCAGGTCAATCCATGCACCACGCCATACGGCGTCGGCGCCACGAGCATCTGATTTCCGAAAGCGTCGACACCCTGGTCGTGCGAGGAGGGTGTGAAATACACGTCCTGGCAGCCCAGAATCCTGAGTACGATTGCCGCCAACTTCTCGAATTCCTCTGGCCTCATTGCATGGAGGGCGTCCTGGAAGGCGATCGCTTTGGCCATCTTGGCCGGGCGATAACCTTCAACAATATCCCCGACGCCACCAGCATCCACAATCTGAAATCGCAGAGGCCTGCCATCTGCGTACCGGGCGTTGAACTCGTCGACGAGAGACTTCTGAAACGGCGCGAGGCAATTGTCCAGAAACTCATTCACTTTGTCTGCGGAGTAGCAGGGGAGGGCGATATTGCGGACGACTTCCCTAGTTTTTTTCTTCGGCGAATTCGGGTCAAATCCGCAGAGAAAGTGCGACAGACACAGTTTGGCGATCTGATCGAGCATACCCGATCACTTCTCGGGAACGGCCTTTTTCAGTTGCTGCAGTAGACTTATGAGCTCGTCTATAACCGTGACATCCTTCGCCTTGAGTTTCTGCGCTTGTAGGAATCCGATGCCAGCAAGGCTGGCTTTTGCATCGTCAAGGAGATCCGTGGCTGAGATTGAGATACGGCCTTGTTCGCCGATACGGATAGCCTCTGATAGAGGCTGATCTGCATCGAAGAGTGAATCTTCAGCCTTGGGATGACCAACGATGCTCTTCAGCTTGCGGACGTCGCTATAGGTCTTCAGTTTCGGTTCCTCCTTCCCGTCCAAGACAATCAGCTCGAAGAATTGGCGGGCCTTGTCGACGTCCGTGAAACCGTTCTTGTCCGTCGACCATCCGAAGCGGGCGCGTACCTCTGGCAACGCTACAAGCTCGTGGAACAGCCGATAGAAGGCTGGTTCCGCTTTCTTTGAGAACAGTGCGTCCTGCTCCATTGCTTTCAACGCTCCGATGGCGCGGTAGCGACGGGCGGCTTCGACACTTGAAATCCCAAGCATCTCGCCGATGTCTTTAAACTCAAGGCTCTCGTCATCCTTCATCTCGCTAACCAGCAAGGCTTGCTGGTAGGCGCCCCATTCCTTTGGACCGGCGATGTGGCGGATTCCCATGATGATACGCTCCGCGTGCTTCAGGGAAGCACCTGACGACTTCAGAACGGCGCATGGGATTTTGGAAAACGACGCACGGCGGTCAGGGGTGAGGACGGTCACTCCTTCCTGCTCTTCTTTCAAGATCGACTTGAGCGATGCTACGCGACGGTTGCCTTCAACCACCAAATACGTTCCCGGCTTCGCCGAGTAGGGAACGACAATGACCCGTTCCATCGGGACATAGCCGTTGGTCATGATAGAATGCTTCAGCTCGTCGAGTTGATACGACTGCTCAAGCGACTCGAGAGTGGCGCGCTGGACCGATTCTTCATGGAACCGCGTCGCCGCCTTCTTTTTAAATTTCTTCCGGTCGAGAAACCTGTAATTATTCGGATCGAGTAACAACTTGGCGACAAGAATGTCTTGAGCCTCGAAGTCGAATGGTGCCTTCGTAGTTGACCCGGCTGGGGGGGGCTTTAGTGCCATAGGGAACTCTCCTGCGCAAGGGCGCGCACGTATTGTGGTTTCGAAACTCCAATGTGTCATTCTATCTTGCCGCTCACAGCAAATGAACCTCATTATGTTCCGATGAGGGCAGCGTGGACAGATGGAGGAGGAAGGGTAAGAGCGCCTTACCTGGGTTCTGCAGAAAATGGAATCAGCGCATCATGCCCAGTGGGTGCTGGGATCGTAAGGAAGGGAGACCACCAAAAGCGCCTTCCAGGAACACAAGAGCACTTGGACGTAAAACGCCCAAATCGCTGAACTGAAGTGCCGCGCGCCGGTTGTTGTTCCCAAGTTCGGATCCGGGGAGTTCCGTACCGAGGCGCGACCGCAGGAAGCGCTAAAGGCTCTACTGGCGCCCGCCAGACGACGCCGCGCCGGTCTGAGGCAAGGCGAACCGCCGGAAGAAACTCGACTCATTCCACCTCGGCCGGCTCGGCGCGTCGGCCACAGCCATTGCCAACTCACGCACCACGCGGTTGAACATGGAGGCCGCCTCGAAGTCGACCGGCTGCGACAAATCGTCCGAGCGCGCATGATAGCGCTGCGCCGTCCATTGCTTCTGCAGTTCGGCCTCTGGGCTGCCTGGCTCGTATCCCACCTTGAGAGCCAGGGCGGGAATACCCCGCTGGATAAAGCTGTATTGGTCACTACGAATGAAGCGGTTGCGGTGCGGCTCCACATCGCTCTGCAGCCCCAGTCCGAGCCGCGCCGTCACTATCTCCAACTGCGCACGCAGCGACGATTCCTCCAGACCAAACGCCATGACCTTCTTCATCCCATGAATTGGGAGGAACATATCCATGTTGATGTCGGCCACCATCGTTCCGGCCGCCACCGGTGGGCGATTGGCAAAGAATCGTGAGCCCAGCAGCCCCTTCTCCTCAGCCGTGACCGCGACAAACAGGATCGACCGGCGCGGGCGGGCCTTGGTCATCGCGCGCGCCGTCTCGATCAGCGTGGCGATCCCGGAGGCATTGTCCATCGCTCCGTTGTAGATCTTGTCCGTGGCCGTGGCGTTGGGGTCTGTGCCCAGGTGATCGATATGCGCCGAAAGCACGACGGACTCGCCAGGCTGGCTACCTGGCAGTAACCCACAAACATTCTGTGAGTCCAACCGTTTCTTCTCCACCTTGGCGCGCGCCCGAAAGGTGATGCCCTTGAGCGGAAAGCGCGGCAACGGCTGGCCGGCGGTGGCCAACTCAAGTAAGCTGGCCAGCGATTGGGGAGCGCCCTCAAACAGCCACGCCGATTTCGCGGCGTTGAGGGCGGCACTAAGTAATGGCGTCCCAGCGCCGGACAGCACCGGATCGTCAATTGACATCGAGGGCATGAGCCGTGTCGCGCTGGTCCGCTCCCAAGGCACGTCCGCCGTCTTGGGGTTCGAAATCGTGAGGATACCGAGCGCACCGGCCGCCGTCAGGGCTTTGACGCGCTCAGCCGCCGAAGAAAAGTGGGCGCGAATAGGTCCCGGCAGACTCGCCGGCGAACCGGTGATCACGACCACCAGTTTGTCGCGCACATCTTGACCGGCGAAGTCATCATAACTGCCCGGGATTGACAGCCCGTATCCCAGAAACTCAGCGGGCGCGTCGACGAGGTCCGGCAGTTCACCCCGGGTCGAAAGTATGGCTTCTTCGCCGAGCGCAATCGTGCGAGTCTGCCCACCACTTGTGACTACCGTCAGGCTTGACTCGCTCTCAATCAACCGCTTGTTGACGAGCGGAACTCGCTGCAAGAAAGTGCCGGCGTCACCACAAGGCGACAGCCCCGCTTTGCTGAACTGCGCCGCCACGTAGTCAGCCGCCATTTTGTGGCCGGGGCTCCCGGCGTTGCGGCCGCCAAGCTTATCCGACGCCAGATGCTGTACGTGGCTCCACCAAGCCTTGGCTTCGGGCGTGGGGCCGGCGGCGGAAGCGGTCACGGCCAGTGTCGCGACCACGCCACAAAATAGGCGATTCATGTTTTGGCCTGCTCTTTCTTGCTCAATAGTAATCCGCGCAGCTCATGTAATAGCCGCAGCGCTCACAGATCAGTTTGCATTTGGATTGGCTCAGTTTTTGGTCGCAGACCGGGCAGTAAAGCATCGGCTCTTCAGCAGGCTCTGCGGTGGCGGGCAACTCGGGCTCCAAACGGCAATTATAATCAAGGTTAAGCCTATGCATCGGAAGTGGAC
>JAYTKJ010000443.1:0-6270 GCA_043730365.1 Acidobacteriota bacterium
TACCGGATCGTCTGATCGCCAACGGACAACTCCGCCGATGCCATCGGGCCGCCTACTTGCGTTCGTACATCACGCGACCACCCATCACAGTGAGCAGAACTTTGGTATCCCCGATCCCAGCTGGCGGAATCTTGAGAATGTCCTTATCAAGAATGACGAAATCGGCCAGCTTCCCTTTGGCCAGCACGCCTTTGTAACTTTCCTCAGCGCCGGCAAACGCTCCGCCCCACGTGTAGGCCTTCAGCGCTTCTTCGACGGTGATCTTCTGCTCCGGCACCCAGCCGTCTGGATGCTTGCCGTCAAGCGTCTGACGAGTCACCGCCGCGTGGATTCCCTGCATCACATTCGCCGGCGCCACAAACCAATCGCTACCGAAAGCCAATACCACGCCCGCATCCAGCAGCGAGCGGAACGCGTAGGAGGTCTTGGCGCGCTCGGCGCCGATCGCCCGCTCGGCCCAACGTCCATCATCGGCCAGATGATACGGCTGCATCGAAGCGATGATGCCGAGCTTGGCAAAGCGGGCCACGTCGGCCGGCTTCAAGTGCTGGGCGTGTTCGATGCGCATGCGCTGGGCGCCGGGACCGATTACTTGGGCCACGCGGTCGAACGTATCAAGCACCAGCGAGTTGGCGCGATCACCGATAGCGTGGATCGCCACTTGCAAGCCAGCGTTGTAGGCAATGATGGTGGCGTTGTAGAGTTGTTCCGGTGGCGTAACCAACAGGCCACGGACACTGGGCGCATCCGAGTAGGCGCTCTCCATGGCGGCGGTCTTTGATCCCAGCGAGCCGTCCTGGAAGCCTTTCAGCAGGCCCCAACGAACCCAGCGATCGCCGCGGCCCTCCTTCTCGATGTACTTATCCAGTCCACGCCGGTGGCTAAGGGGTTGCGCCGCGTAGACGCGAACTTTGAGTTGGCCGCTGCCCCAGGCCTTGCGGATAATATCGAGGTCGTCATCGGCGCTCATGTCGTGGACGGTGGTAACTCCGAACTGCGTGAGATAGTCCATGGCGGCCTTCAGCGCGGTCTGCTTCGCTTCGTAGCTTGGCGCCGGCACGGCCTGGTTTACCAGTTCCATGGCGTTGTCCTTGAGCACTCCGGTGACTTCGCCCTTGGCATCGCGCTCGATGGAGCCGCCGGGAACGTCGCGGGTATTGCGGGTCACTCCAGTCAGTTTGAGGGCAAGCGAATTGGCCAGCGCCATATGGCCGTCCAGACGGTTTACCCACACTGGATTCTTAGGCGTGGCTGCGTCGATCCATTGACGGGTGGGCAATTCTCCGCCCCAGGATTCGTGATCCCAGTCGCCTCCGGTAATCCAGGCGCCCTCGGGCTGCTTGGCGGCGAACGCTTTGAGGCGTTCTATGAAGGCCGCTTTAGTGCGCACGTCGCGCAGCTGCACGGCGCTGAGACGAACCCCACCCGCAATCAGATGCACGTGGCTATCGATGAAGCCGGGCGTGATGAGCCGCCCGCCGGCATCGATTACGCGAGTAGCCTTGGCGTCTGTTACGCCACCCACTGCGGCCACAACGTCTCCACTAACAGCGACAGAATCGGCAAACGGCTGTTTGGAGTCGCCAGTCCAGATGCGCGCATTCCGGACCACGAGATCGTACGGCTGGGCCGTCACGACGACGGCCGCGGCCGCCAGGAGAAACGGAATTCGCATCAAGCGTCAGCTACTTCATCGGCGAATAAGGTACGGCGTCCATGTAGACTGACTCAACGTGGTCCACAATCTTGCCGTCTTTTTCCGAAGCGTCGCGCGCCTTCACCCATTCCGGATCGAGGCGGAAGGCATCCCAGGAAGCTTTGGCCGCCGCGCGGCTCTTGTGCTTGATGACGTAGATCAGCGTGTTGCTTTTCTTGGGGCCCTTTTCGGGCTCGTCCTGCGGGACCCAATATCCCACGTTGGACATGCCATGCTTCTCAAACAGTTTCAGGGTGTGATTCTTGAAACGTGCGTTCAATGCCTCCAGGCGTCCGGGCAGGCAGTAATAGGTTCGGAGTTCGTATACTTCAGCGCTCATAAAGCTCACAGTGACGAGGGCCAACGCGGCCAGTCTGGAAATCATCTTTATACTATAGCGTCCACTCCGGCGAAGTGAAGCAGCAGTCCGTCTCGCCCAGGCGCGGCAGTCAATTGGAGGCCGAGCGGAAGCTTGCCGGGCAGCGCCGGCAGTGGGACGGAAATCGCCGGACAGCCAAGCCCGGTCCACGGTGCGTTCATGCGCGGGTCCCCGGTAGAAGCCAGGGTGGCGGGGGCGGGGCCAAGCGCGGCAGGCGTGAGGATGATGTCGTATTGTTCGAAGACTTGCGCCATCTCGCGCCTGGCTCGCGCGAGGTGGTCGAGCGCCGCTTCATACGGTTCGGCAGGCGTCGCCAGCCCGCGCTCGATCAGATCAGCCAGCTTCAATCCGACGGCCTTTCCATGGCGGCGATACGAATCCTCATGCGTCCGGGCGCCTTCGTAGTCTTGCACCATCTTGACCGCTTGCCAGAGATTTCGGAATGACTCGGGCGGCTCGATCACCGGCGCGTTGGCCTCGTGAGCCGCTCGCGTCACGGCCCGGCGCATCGGATCTTCCACTGCATCCGGCATGGCGAACGCCGCCAAGCGCGGGCTGTGTTCCCGGCCCACCGTGTATCCCATTCGCCGCCACAACTCAGCCATGTCCGCAGACGTTGCCGTGAAGAAGCCGGCCGTGTCGAGCGAGGGCGCGAACGGCATCACGCCATCCATGGCAATCAGCCCGAAGGTAGGTTTGAAGCCTGCCACGCCGCAGTAGGAGGCTGGCCGCAACACGGACCCTTGCGTCTGGGAGCCGAGCGCCATCGGCACCATGCCCGCCGCCACCGCCGCGGCTGATCCGGACGAACTGCCTCCGGGCGTGTGCGCGTGATTGTGGGGATTACGAGTGGGTGCGGGATCGAAGTAGGCGAAGGCGGTGGTGTGCGTCTTGCCCACGGCGATAGCCCCGAGTTCGCGCAACTTGCGCACCAGCGACGCGTCTTCGGTGGCGCGGCGGCCGGCAAACACCGGCGATCCGCATTCGAAGCTAAGCCCGGCCGTGGCGTAGATGTCCTTCACGCCGAAAGGCACGCCGGATAGTGCCCCCGCACCGAGCGGCTCTCGCGGCGAGACCTCGGTCCAACAGTGGAGCTGCGAATCCAGTTCGGCAATCCGCTTTAGGCAATCGTCAAGTGACAGGTCTAACATCGGTTCGTCTCAGGATACGCGAAACGCCTTCCCGAAAAATCTCGGGCCGGGTTAGCAGGCTGAGCACCGCGAACGCTTCAGTTTCAAAGTCGTAGAAGTAGCCGGGCTGAATCAGTACGTCGTCTTCCTCGAGGAAAGCTATCGCCCACTCTTCTTCGCTTCGTGTGCGCGGCAGGCGGAGCGTGACGTACCAGCCGCCTTCGACGCGCAACGGCTGGCACTGCGTCCGCAGCCACGCCAGATTGCCGGTGAGCCGCGCCATCATCGCCGCCTGGAAAGGCCGGCGCAGTTCGAGCCAACTGGCGGCGGCATGCTGCACCGGCGCGCTCACGCTCAAGAATGTGTCGGCGATCAGTTCGAGCCGCTCGCGAGCTTCGGCATCCTGTGTCACAATCCAACCGAGCTTCATCTGGGGCAGACCCAGCAGTTTGGAAAACCCGCCCAGCGAAAACGCGCGGGGCGATACCGCGGCGAGCATCGTCACGCGTTGCGGGTCGGGCTCAAAGGAATAGTCGGCAAACACCTCATCGGAGATGATCGGGAGGCCGAACGATTCCAGCGCCGCAAGCTCAGTCTGCTTGACGTAGGAGCCGGTGGGGTTGTTCGGATTGACCGCCACGATGGCGCGCGTGCGGGGCGTGATCATCTCCTGCACCGCCGCGCTGTCCATCCACCAGCCGTCCTGATACCGCAGTGGATATTGCTTGACGGTAGCGGCTTCGAGGGAAGCGAGGAATTCAAATAGCGGATACGAAGGGCGCGGCGCCAGAATCTCGTCGCCGGGATCGCAAAGAAGCTTGAATAGGAACGAGTACGCTTCGCTCGATGACGCCGTGAGGAGCACTTGATCGGGCGAGACGCCGCAGTAGCTTGCCACCGCTTCCCTGGCGGAAGGGAGTCCGGCGGCGGTAGGCTCATACACCAAGGAGGCCGGATTGCTCAGCGGAGCGAGTATCGCCGCCCGGTCATAAGGGATCCCGGCGCGAGTCGGGTTGGACTCGGTGAGGTCGTAAGCGGCGCCGCCTTTCCGCTCGAGCCGCTTCGTCAACTCGTTCCGCGGCGTCTGCCATGGGAGGCGCGAAGAGAACACTACAGCGGCAGGAACCGGATGCAAACCGGCGCGCCCACGTCGAGCTTCTGTCCGGTGGCGGTCAGCTTGCCGGTCTTCTGATCAATCTTGAAAATCACGATCGAGTCAGAGCCGGAATTTTCGGCCAGCAGGAATTGGCCGCTGGGGTCCACGACAAAGTTTCGCGGAGTCTTGCCCTGCGTTGGCGTGTTTTCCACATACACGAGCTTGCCACCCTTAACCTGGAAGACCGCGATGGTGTCGTGCCCGCGATTGGAGCCGTAGACGAATTTGCCGGAGGGGTGCACCACCACTTCGGCTGTCGAGTTGCCTTCGCCAGGACCTTTGAAGTCCGGCGGCAGCGTGGAGATCATCTGTGTCTCGGTGAGCACGCCCTTCTTGGCGTTGTACTTGAAGGCGGTGATTGCCATCCCCATTTCGTTGATGACGTAGGCGCGCTTGCCATTGGGATGAAACGCAAAGTGACGCGGTCCGCCGCCATCTTTCACTTTGGTGGACGGGGGCTGATTGGGTTCGATCTTGCCTGCCGCCGCGTCGAACTTGTAGACGAACACCTGGTCGAGACCAAGGTCTGCCACCATGGCGAAGCGGTTGTCCGGCGACAGATTCACCGAGTGGGCATGAGGGCCTTGTTGCCGCCGCTTGTCGGTGCCAGAGCCCTGGTGCTGAACCGTCGACGAGGCCTCCTTCAGGGAACCATCGGCATTGATCGGGAACACCGCCGCGCTACCGCTGCCATAGTTGGCCACCAGCAAGTTGCGCCCGGTCTTGTCGACGTTCAAGTGGCACGGCCCATCGCCTTTCGAGGAAACGGTATTGAGAAGCGTCAGCTTGCCCGTGGCCGTGTCCACGGAGAAAGCGCTGACGGCGCCACCCTGGGACTCGCCCACCGCATAGACGAATTTGTGGTTGGGATGGACAGCCACGAAAGAGGGGTTCTTCATCTCGGCGGCCAAACCGAGTGAAGAGGCTTGCCCCGTGGCCGTGTCGAAGCGGAAGGCTTGAATTCCTTTGCTTTTTCCGTTCGTGTAGGTGCCAACGTACATGAGGTAATTGGCGCCGAAAGCCAGCGGAGCAACGAGAGCTGCCATGGTGAATCGTAGTGCGGTCATCCGTATCATCAGACTCTATTCGGTGGTCCCGATGCAACTCGGCCGCTCAATGATATTCTTCTTCCATGTCCCACTTCTTTCTGGCGCTGGCCCTGGTGTGCTCTCTTTCGGCGCAGTCGCGCAAGCCCCTCATCGGCATCGGCGGCATCGTTCACGAGACCAACACCTTCAATCCGAAGCAGACCACGCTCGCTGATTTCGAAGCGGGCATTGGGGGCGCCAGTGGCACCTTGCGCGGTCCGGCAATCATCACCGAATCGCGTAACGCCAACAACACGATCGCCGGCTTCATCGCCGGAGCGGAGGAGGCCGGACTTGAGCTGTTCCCCACCATCGTGGCGGGTCCTCAAACCATCGGCATCGTCACCAAGAGCGCCTTCGAGAGCCTGACCCAGGAGTTGCAGGAGCGCATGCAGGCGCCGGGACCGGGCCGCAAGCTCGACGGCCTGTTGCTGTTCCTCCACGGCACGATGGTGGCCGAGGGCTATCCGCACGCCGACGCCGAAGTGGTGCGGCGCATGCGGAAGGCGTTTGGCGACGCGCTCCCAATCATCGTGGTGCATGACTTCCATGCCAACGTGTCGGAGGAGATCGTCCGTCTCACCACGGCACTGATCACGTACAAAGAGTGCCCGCACCTCGACGCGAAAGATCGCGGCGTGCAGGCGGCCAGACTGATGGGGGACGTAGTGGCCGGGCGCGTGAAGCCCACGCAGGCATTGGCCAAGCCGCCCATGCTCTACAACATCATGTTCCACAACACCTACGCGGCGCCGATGAAGCCGATCACCGACGCCAGCAAGGCGCTCGAAAAAATGCCGAAGGTGCTGGCGGCGTCTGTA
>JAYTKJ010000444.1:0-29793 GCA_043730365.1 Acidobacteriota bacterium
GGGGAACAGGCGGCGGTCGCCATGGAACGTCTCGAGAGTCTAAACCGGTCATTGTCGGAGGTAGTACGCAAAAACCGCCCCCCGGAAGGAAATTAGCACGAATAAGATGCCATTTTAGTTAAAACCCATTGCAAGGTGAGGCGAGTTTCGGGTATGCTCACATCAAGGTAAAAGTTGATGGATGGAATTGCAGCCTATTTAGTCGCCGCCGTCGGGCTGGTCACACTGGCAATTGGCGCCGCCTACGCTTTGAGGCGGTTGTGGGTTCTGGAAGATCTTCCCGATCTAGGGCGCCTGGCGGACTCGCCGCCTGAAAAGTATGCCCCACTGGCACGACTCTTCTCCGCTCGGGACCTTGAATTTCTGAGATCCCAGCCAAGTTATAGCGCCAGACTCGAGGCCGATTTCCGCCGCCGCCGTGCCGAAGTCTTCGTTCTTTATCTGCGCTCAATGCAGCGAGACTTTGAAGCAATCCATGTTGCCGCCCGGATGATGGCGGTTCAAGGAGTCGGAGGACCCGAACTATCTGCCCAACTGCTCAAGCTCCCGTTACTCTTCAAGCGCACGGTGCTGTTGGCCCGCTGGCAGGTATTTCTCTACCAACGCGGCTGGGCTGTTCCCTCGATTTCGCTCGAGCCTGCCGTGGACGCAATGTTCCGGCTACGCGCCCATATTGATTTGAGCGCGGTCGCTTCCGCCGGGGCCTAGCTCGACACACCCTTTCCGGATTTCACCACGGAGGCCCGCCATGTGGACTATCATGGAAAAGCCATGAAGTCACCCATCTCGCGCCGGACGTGGGCCGGCTGTGCTGCCGCCATCGCCATCTCGCCGTTATCGGCGGCTAAAAAGCTCTTACCCGTGGGCCTCGAGTTGTACTCGGTACGCGACGAACTGGCCAAGGACCTGATGGGGACGGTGCGGGCCGTCGCCAAGATGGGCTACGAGGTGGTGGAATTTTTCTCTCCCTACTATGAGTGGACCCCGGACTATGCCAAGCAGGTCCGCAAGCTGATGGACGAAGCAGGAGTACGCTGCCTTTCCACGCACAACAGCGCCAACTCGTTTACGTCCGAAGGAATCAAGAAGGCTATCGAGCTCAATCAAATTATCGGTTCCAAAACATTGGTGATGGCCAGCGCCGGACGGGTCACGAATCTGGACGGATGGAAGGGCGTAGCGGACCGGCTGTCGCAATCGGCTGACACTCTGAAGCCCCTCGGCATGCGCGCCGGATTCCACAACCACAAATCCGAGTTCGTGTTGCTGGACGGCAAACGCCCCATGGAAGTACTGGCAGCCAATACCCCCAAAGACGTCACCCTGCAGTTGGACGTCGGCACCTGCGTAGAAGCCGGCGTGGACCCGCTAGCTTGGATTCAATCCAACGCCGGACGCATCCGCTCTCTGCACTGCAAGGACTGGTCGGCCGGTTCCGGCCCGGACAAAGGTTACCGGGTGTTATTCGGAGAGGGTGATGCCCCGTGGCCGAAGATCTTCAAGGCAGCCGAAAGCAAGGGTGGTGTCGAGTTCTATCTTATTGAGCAAGAGGGCAGTAGGCTCTCCTCAATGGAAACGGCGCAGCGTTGCCTGGACGCCTATCGTAAGATGCGGCGTTGATTCGCGTTTGGTAACTCCTACATAGGACCACGTTAGCTAGCCCGGAAACAATTACCAGCCTAGGTTCGCGCGCCGCTCGATTCTGCCCAGAAGTAGGGGGTCCCGGCAAATGGCCGCTAAAGTGCTAACTCTGGCGCTCAGAAGTTCAAAGCAGGATAGACGAAGGCCAAACCAAGCGGGCTGACGTACTATCTTCCCGGCGTCCTCTTAGTAAGCAGAAAAACAAAACAGGCGAACCGTTGAGTTCGCTCAGACGAGTCTATTTTAAATATCTGGAGGCCCGGATGGATACCTACACGAGCACACGTGTATCTCGCTTTTTGACTTTCCCCTTGATTTTCTTGGCTGCCACGCAGTTGCCAGCTGCAACAACCATCTCACTCACACCGAACAGAGCGAATGTCGTAGTTGGTTCAACGCTTCAGTTTCGTGCCACCGTCGCAAACGCGGCTAACCCGGGAGTGCGGTGGATCATCAACGATACTCCGGGCGGCAACAGTAGCATAGGCACCGTCGACGCTACGGGCTTATACCGAGCGCCAGCACAGATGCCGCCAAATCCCTCCGTGCTCGTGAAAGCCATCAGCATGGCTGACCCGAATGCGGTGGCCTTTGCCCTGGTAGTGTTCCAGAAGGCGGCAGCGTCCCAAAAGACGAAAGTTACCGTCACGCCGGAACGCTCCAGTGTGTGCGTAGGCGGCATGCAGCAATTCGCCGCCAGGGTAGAGGGCTCAGCCAATCAGCAAGTGAAATGGTTGGTCAACGATGTCGAAGGCGGCAACGCCTCGACCGGCACGATCTCGCCAGCGGGGCTCTATACAGCGCCGCCCAAGAAACCTACGCCCGCCATGGTTCGTGTCAAAGCCATCAGCGTCGCCGACCCGACCGCCTCCGATCAGGCGGCCGTGTCGGTGGAAGCCTTGAAAGTCACGGTTTCGCCTGATCGCCCGAGCGTTTACGTGGGTCTCCAGCAGCAGTTCAACGCCCGTGTCGAGGGGTCGACCAACCAACAGGTCAAGTGGTACATTAACGATATTCCGGGCGGCAACATTACCTTCGGACTCATTAGTGATACCGGGCTCTACACCACGCCTGCCAAGCAACCCTCCCCGGCGACTCTCCGCATCAAAGCCGTTAGCGTCGCGGACCCGGAAGCTATGGACACCACTCCGCTTACGGTGCAAAACCTTCGCGTTTCGGTCACTCCCGAGCGGGCTTCGATCAAGCCGGGCGAGAAGCAGCAGTTTGCGGCGCGCGTAACCGGATCAACCAATCAGCAGGTGAAATGGTACGTCCACGACATCGCTGGCGGCGATGCGATGTTTGGCACGATCAGCGCGACCGGACTCTACACCGCGCCGGACAAGGCGCCTTCACCAGCGGCATTCCGGGTCAAGGCCATCAGCGTCGTCGATCCGGAAGCTATGGATTCCTCGGCGGTGACGATCCAAGCGGCGGTTACCATCAAGATCAATGTGACACCCAATACAGCCACGGTAGCTCTGGGCTCAACCCAGCAGTTCAAGGCTGAGGTACAAAACACCTCGAACACCGGCGTTAAGTGGTTGGTAAACGACATTCCGGGTGGCAATGACATTGTCGGCATGATTGACGCGGCCGGACTGTTCAAGGCGCCCGCCAAACTCCCTACGCCCGCCGTCGTGCAGGTGAAAGCCATCAGCATGGCTGACCCACAAGTAAGTGACAGCTCAGCCGTGACGCTTCGCGCGGCCACGATGACCAAGGTTACCGTGTCGCCCAAGACGGCATCGGTGGGCGTTGGAGCAACCCAGCAGTTCAGCGTCAAGGTGGAGAACATCAGCGTCCAGCAGGTCAACTGGCTGGTGAACGACGTCGCCGGAGGTAGCACCGCACTCGGCAAGATCGACGCTTCCGGCCTTTACACCGCGCCCGCCACCGTGCCTTCACCCGCCCTTATTACGATCAAGGCAGTCAGCGTCGGCGACCCAACGGCGAGTGACACTGCGGTGGTAACGATTACGGCTGCGGTGAGCATCAAGGTCACTGTCGCGCCGGCCACCGCCTCGGTGAACACCGGCGCCACCCAGATGTTTAAGGCGACGGTTGAGAATTCCACCAATGCCGACGTCAAGTGGTTCGTCAACGACGTGGCTGGGGGCGACGCAACCAATGGCACGATCAGCGCGGCAGGGCTCTTCACAGCTCCAGCGAAAGTGCCCACAAACCCCGCCGTTACGGTGAAGGCGGTCAGCGTCGCCGACACCACGGCATCAGGTACCGCGGTCGTCACGGTGAAAGCCGCGCCGGTCATCACGTGGGTGGTAGCACCGGACCAAAGCACGGTGCCACCGGGACAAACCCAACTATTCAAAGCTACGCTGACCAACACCACCAACACCACGGTGACTTGGACGGTAAACGATATGGCGGGCGGCAATGCGGCGCTCGGGACGATCAGTGCAGCCGGGTTGTACACGGCGCCTGCCACGGTGCCCAATCCCGCCACGGTGACAGTCAAAGCATTGAGCGCGGCGGACTCCACTATTAGCGATACGTCCACGGTCACGGTCCAAAACGTATCCACCAGCGATTTCACCGTAACTCCACCGGCGGTCAGGCCAGGCCCATTCACGGTGACGGTGCGCGGAACCGGATTCGTGGCAGGGACCAGGGCCACGTTTGCCGGAGCCAATGCCAGCGTGACGTTCGTCTCGGCCACCGAGATTCAAGTGGCGGGTACGACGCCCACCGGCAGACTGGGAGACATGGTGCTGGTGGTTTCCAATCCAGCGCCCACCGCCTCCAGCCGCCCGCTCCTGCTCGAGGTTCGTTCCTACCCCGGAGATCCTAAGGTAAGTCTGGCTGACGCTCATCGCATTCTGCGCCAAGCCACTTTCGGCCCCACGCCGGAGAGTGTGGACCGTCTGCAGGCCATAGGTTCCGACGCCTGGCTGGCCGAGCAACTCGCCGGCGCGCAACCCGGCGCCTACCCCACCACGCTTGACGCCGAGGGCGGGCTGGAGCCGCTCCAGGAGCACTTCATGCGACTGACCGTCACCTGGCCTGATCAACTGAAACTGAAAGTCGCCTGGATTCTTAGCCAGATCTTCGTGGTCTCAGGCGTCGAGGTGAGTCGATCCGAAGCCATGGTCTCCTACCAGCGGATGCTTTACGACAATGCTCTGGGAAACTTCGCCACGATCCTGCGGAACGTGACGCTGCATCCGGCCATGGGCGAATACCTGGACAACGTGAATAACGGCAGAGCGGATCCGGCGCAGGGCATCGTCCCGAATGAAAACTTCGGCCGGGAGGTCATGCAGCTCCTCACGGTAGGCGTGAACAAACTGATGCTCAACGGCACGTTGGCCCCCTCCGGCGTAGCGGTGCCCACCTATGACCAGAACGTTGTCGTGGGGCTGACCAGAGCGCTGACCGGGTGGACCTACAATGACGGCAAGGCTGGCTCTCCCACGTCCTGGCAGCGCGAGAACTACACCGGGCTGATGGAACCGGTTGAGCGATACCATGACACCGGGGAAAAGATCCTCATGGATGGTTTCCGGATTCCTCCGGGTCAAACCGCCGAACAGGACCTTAACAGCGCCCTGAACCACCTCTTCACCCATCCGAACGTAGGGCCGTTTATCGTTCGCCAGCTCATTCAGCACTTGGTTACGAGCAACCCGACCCCCGACTACATTGCCCGCGCCGCCGCCCGCTTCAACGACAACGGGGCGGGCGTGCGCGGCGACATGAAAGAGGTTCTGCGCGTCATTCTGACCGATCAGGAAGCAGCTCCGCCAACCGCGACCAGCTTCGGGAAAATGCGTGAGCCGGTCGCGTTCATGGCTGCCCAACTCCGTCCGCTGCACCCCACCGTCACGGACTATCCGTACACTACGGACTTTGCCGTCGAGATGAGTCAGAACATCTTCTTCTCGCCGAGCGTCTTTAACTACTATTCGCCCAACTTCAGGCCGGCCGGATCGGCCCTCTATGGTCCCGAATTCCAGTTGTTCAACACCGCCACGGCGCTCATTCGGGCGAACTTCACCGGGGACTTTATCTCGGAGCGGTTCGGCGACGCCCTGAGGGCGGACCTGGCGCCGTACATTCACGGCGCCGGGGATCCGGCCTTCCTCATCGATCTGGTTGACCGGAACATCATGGGACAGCAGTTATCGCCCGCCATGAAGACGGCCATGGCCGACGCCGTCGCTCAGGTCACCAACAACAACAAAGCCCGCGCTCAACTGGCCCTCTATCTGGCGTTAACTTCATCGCAGTTTCAGGTGGAGCACTAGAGACGGCCAAGCCCCATCAGAAAAACAAGAACGAGAATACTTACTACCTGTAGGAGTCAAGGAAACAATATTATGAAATCGAGACGAGAATTCCTTCGCAGCTGCCGCAATCTGGCGCTCACCGGCGGCGCCGCCGGGTTTACCAGACTGGGCCGCATTAGCGCTTTGGCGCAAAGCAGCTCCACCTATCGCAGCCTGGTCTGCATCTTCCTGTTCGGAGGCAACGACAACAACAACACCGTAGCGCCGGTCAACGGGACGGCCTATACGGACTATGCGAATGCCCGGCGCGGTCTGGCCATTCCGGCCACTCAACTACGATCGATTTCCGCCAGCGGCGGGCGCACCTTCGGGCTGCATCCCCGGCTGACGGGGATTCAGGCTCTGTACAACCAGAACAAGGCGGCGGCCATGCTCAATGTGGGTATGCTGGTGCGGCCCATCACCAAAGCGGATCTGCGCACGGGGGGCGCCACGCCGCGCAACCTCTACTCGCATTCCGATCAGACTGCCCAGTGGCAGGCGGCCAATCCCAATGGCCCCGCCGGTACGGGTTGGTCGGGCCGGGCCGCCGACGTCCTGCAGTTCTCCAACGCCGGTTCGATTCCGCCGGCGATTTCCGTCAATGGCAACTCGCTGCAATTGACCGGAGCCCTGACCCGGCCTCTGAGCGTCACACCCGGCTCACGGTTGGGGCTGAGCGATCTCAGTGATGGCAACGCCACGCGCAGCCGGGATGCGGTGGCGCCTCAGTTGCTCACCTTCGATACGGGGGTGTCGCTGATTGCCACGGCCTCCGGCATCATGGGCACGGCGTTGCGCAATTCCAGCGCCGTCAGTGCCGCGCTGAATGGTGCACGCCCGCTCACCACCGTTTTCCCGGGCGGCGGCCTTGGCAACCAGCTCTCGCAGGTGGCCAAGATCATCTCGGCCCGGACGGCGCTCGGTATGAACCGGCAGATTTTCTTCTGCGGGATCGGTGGCTTTGACAATCACAGCAACTTGCTCGGCAGCCATGACAACCTGATGGGGCAGTTGGACGCAGTCATGTCGGCCTTCTACGCGGCGACGGTGGAAATGGGGGTGGCAAACGACGTCACCACCTTCACGGAATCTGAGTTCGGCCGCACGCTGGATGGCAACTCCACCAGCGGCAGCGATCACGCCTGGGGCGGGAATCACCTCATCGTGGGCGGCTCCGTGCGCGGCGGTGAGACCTACGGCGTGATGCCAACGCTGCGCCTGGCCGGGCCGGATGATGCCGGCGATCGCGGCCTCTTCATCCCCACCGCGTCACTCGATCAATACGGAGCCACCCTGGCGTCGTGGTTCGGCGTCGGCGCGGGCGATCTCAACACGGTCTTCCCGAACCTGGTCAATTTCCCGACCAAGACGCTGGGCTTTTTGTAAGAAGCCGGCCTCGCGATGATGCGCACCGGATCGGCGGCCTCGGAGGTTCGCCGATCCGGTTGATTCGACTCTCGACCGTAACCGTTGATATATAATGGTTACCGCGTGAGGGGGGTCTAAAATGACAATTTCTGGAATGAGATTGCGGCTGCTTGTGTCGGCAGTTGCGTTTTGCGCTTGCCTGTTCGCACAGGATACGCGCGGCAAGATTCGTGGTGTCATCAGCGATTCCACCAGCGCCGTGGTAGCGGGCGCATCGGTGACGTTGAGCAATGACAATACCGGAGTGACGACGCAGCAGGCGGCCGGTCAGACCGGCCAGTACCTGTTTGACTACGTGATGCCGGGCAACTACACGATCACGGTGGAATTTCAAGGATTCCGCAAGTTCGTTCAGAAAAATATCCTGGTGCAGGCGCGCGGTGACGTCACAGTGAACGCGACGTTGGAGATTGGAAGCAGCGTCGAATCGATCACGGTAGACGCCTCGCCGGTGGCGGTGCAGTTCAACAACTCCAGCATGGGATTGACGCTGGACACTAAGATGACCAACAACCTGCCGATCATCCACCGCAATCCCTTCCTGCTGGCTTCGCTCAATCCTTCCGTCGTGGTGCGATCCTCGGCCGAGCAGAGCCCCTTCCACCACTGGGCTGCCTCGCAGCTCGACGTGGGCGGCAACACCAGCACCAAGAATGACATTGTGATGGACGGGTCTCCCTCGATGACGACGCAGAAGTCGAGCTACACGCCGCCGATGGACGCCGTACAGGAAGTGACCTTGCAGCAGAACGCGGTGGACGCCGAGTTCGGCCACAGCGCTGGCGGCTTGCTGAGCGTACAGATGAAGTCCGGCACCAACGAAGTTCACGGCAGCGGCTATTACCTGGGACGCAACCCTGCGCTCAACGCGATGGCCAATCGCATCAGCCGGGCAAAGAATCTCACGAGTCAGCACGTTTGGGGCGGAACGATCGGCAGCCCGATCAAGAAGAACAAAATTTTCAACTTCCTGTCCTATGAAGCGTGGCGGACGATCCTGCCGACCGAAGTGCGCAATACTTTGCCCACCGATGCTGAGCGAGCAGGCGATTTTTCGAAGACTCTGAACTCCGTGGGCGGACTGAGAACTATCTTTGATCCGTGGACGACTCAGACCACCGGCAATACAGCGAGCCGGACGCCCTTTGCCGGGAACATCATTCCCGCCAGCCGAATCGACCCCACTTCAAAGATCATGATAGGCGACGTCTGGAAGGCCAACCGGCCGGGCGTAGGCACCCAGGGCGTGGATAATTTCCTGACCGGATACGCCAACCGGTTCAAGTACTGGAATATCTCGGACCGCGTGGACTACAACATCTCGGACAAGTGGAAAGTGTTTGGCCGCTACAACCAGTTCCGCACTTTCACCATCATTGACGATTTCACCGGCGGCTCGGCCGCGTTCCCCGTGGACGGGTCCAAACGCCACGCGCGCAGCTTCTCGGGCGACGCCGTCTACACCCTAAGCCCGACCACGGTACTCAATTTTCGCGGGGCCTACAACGGCATTGTCGATTCGTTCGGCGTCCCGGCAGCGACCCTGAAACCGGCCGATCTGGGAAAGTTCTGGGGCTCCAACTCCTGGTACACCCCGTATCTTAAAGATCTTCCCGACATCTATTATCCGGGCGTGACCGTTGGCACGCAGGGCTCGTCCACCACGCTTGGCAAGACCGGTTACTGGTTCCAGGAGCCCAATTCCTTCAACCTCGAATCGAAGATGTCGCGCAGCCAGGGCCGGCACTACTGGAAGGTGGGCGGCGAGTATCGCAAGGAGCGCGTCACCGCCGCGCGGCCGAGGCCCATGTCGTTCTCGTTTAATCCGCAAATGACCGCCAACACCTATATCGCGCCCATCGATACGGCCCGGAGCGGCGACGGCTGGGCCAGCATGCTGCTCGGCGCACTGGACGGCAACTCGAACATACAGTCGATTCCGCTCCAGAAGCCTCAGGTCGATTTCGTCGGCTTCTTCTTCCATGACGATTTCAAAATCTCGCAGCGGCTGACGCTGAACCTGGGTTTGCGGTATGAATACTTCACGGCGATGAAGGACACCTCGGACCGCCTCTCCCGCTACCTGGACCTGAACGCCCCCATTGCCGAATTCCAGGGCGCCAACGCCCCGCAGCTCCCCGCTTCGGCTCTGGCGTTGCGTCCCGGCGGTGGACAGCCCACCTACAACGGCGCCTGGATCTTCGCCGATTCAAGCAACCGCAGTTCCTGGAAGGCGCCCAAAACACTGCTGATGCCAAGGCTGGGCCTAGCCTGGCGCATCAACGACAAGTCTGCTCTGCGGATTGGCTACGCCCGCTATATCGTGCCCTCCACGTTGTCCGATGGCCTCAACATCCTGGGCAGCGTGCCCTATCCGGGCTTCGATGCCTTGTCCGCCACCATCAGCCCGTTGCTGGGCGTACCGCAACAGCGGCTTTCGGACCCATACCCGGGCGGCCTGGTCCCAGTCTCCGGGAAGGGTTTCGGAGCATACACCAATCTCGGCGGCGGCGCTACCTGGTATCAGCAGGGCTTCAAGCCGACGGTGAACGATCGCATCAACATCAGCTTGCAGCGCCAATTGCCGGGCAAAATTCTTGCCGACCTCACTTACTTCATGAACTTCGGCCGCAATGCGCCTTACACTTACGACCTGAACGCGGTTGACCCGCGCATCAGCTTCGCCGCGGGCAACGCGGTTAACGCAACCGTGCCTAACCCATTCTTCAACGTGCTGCCCGCCGCCAAGTTCCCGGGCCAGTTGCGGACGCAGGCCAACATCCCTGTCTCGCAGTTGCTGCGTAAGTACCCGCAATACGGCGCGCTCACCGAGACGTTGCGCGGAGCGTTGGCGAACCGTTACCAGGCTCTCCAGATGCAGTTCCAGAGGCCCTTCACCAACGGCTTCAACTTAGTCGTCGGCTATAACTACAACCGGGAGCGGAATGAGGAGTTCTACGACGGTGTCGACGCCTTCACGATTACGCCTACTTTTCAGCCGGCGACGAACGCGCGGCAAAGGGTGACCGGCGCGGCAATCTACGAATTGCCCTTCGGCAAGAAGCGCAAGTACATGTCCGGCGCCAACCGGCTGGTGGACGGGGTCTTGGGCGGCTGGTCGCTCAGCGGCTTGTTCACCTTCAACACGGGCACCTTCATCCGCTTCGGAACGTTCCTGGTGGACGGTGACCCGACCATCAGCGACCCGACGCAGGCGAAGTGGTTCGACACTTCGAAGTTCAAGTTGCAACCGGCGTTCACCCGGCGCACCAACCCCCTGCAATATCCGGGCCTGACCGGTCCCCGGTTCAGGAACGTCGACAACACGCTGGGCAAAGAGTTCCCGATCGTGGAGCGCGTGAAGTTTGAGCTGAAGCTCGAAGCTTACAATCTGACCAACCGATTCGCCGCTGACAACCCAGACACTAACGTCACCAGCGCAACGTTCGGCCGCGTCGTCTCTCAGATGGGCGGCAGGTTCGGTCGCCAGTTGCAGTTCAGCGGCCGCTTTGTTTGGTAGGGTGAGACTGTAAACCAATCAGATCGTCTTGGTGGCGCCGCCATCCATGTCGATCAAGGCGCCGTGCAGGAATCGTCCTGACGGCCCCACGATGAAACACACCAGATCGGCGATCTCATTGGGCTCGCCGATCCTGGTGATTCTTTCGCTTTCGACCAGCAACTGTTCGGCGGCAGCGGGCTCGATTTGCTGGCGCGCAGCCAAGTCCGCCAGCCGCTTGTCGAGCCGCCCGGTCCGGACCGATCCCGGGTTGATCGCGTTCACTTGAACACCATCCTCGATGCCGGTGTCAGCCAGGGACTTGGTCAACGCGAGCATGGCCGCATTCACGGACCCACCCACGGCAAACGCCGGCCCGGGAGTCCGGCCGCCTGCTCCGGCGATGTTGACCACCGTGCCGCCGGTCGACCTGAGGTGGGGCCAGGCCTCTCGGATCACCCGCACGGCGCCAAAAAATTTCAGCGCAAAGCCATCGGCCCAATCCTGCTCGGATAGTTCGAGAAACTCCGCGCGCCGGGTGGCGCCGGCATTGTTGACCACGATATCGATTCGCCCGGCTGCCTCCAAGGCAAAGGCAATCAGCTTTGGCGCGGCGGTGGGCTCGCGAAGATCAAGCGCGGTCCAGTGGGCCTTGCCACCGTTCGATTGGATCTCGGCGCCTACGCTAGCCAGAGCCTCTTGATCACGGCCCGTCAGGATGCAATGCGCACCCTGGCCGGCCAGCTTGAGCGCGATGGCGCGTCCAATGCCGCGGCTACTTCCTGTTACTATGGCGGCTTTCCCGGCTAGGCTCATGGATTTCAGGTTCCCTGTAGACCGTGAGGGAGCGGTTCTGAAACTGCGCTAGGCCTTATACACTTCCCAGAACACCCGCTTGAACTTCTCCATGTCGGACGCCGTGCCGATCGAGACGCGCATGTAGTCGGTCATCGGCGGGAAATGCCGCCCCGGCGCCACCCCGCGCGAAATCATCTGGGGAAGCAGTGGCCGCGCGTCGCGGCCCATATCGATCATCATGAAGTTGGCGTGCGGCTCAATGTATTTGACGCCCTTGGCCGTCAGCCACTCACAGACCCCGCGCCGGATGCCGTTGTAGCGCACGCGCCGCTCCGGCAAAATTCGCTCGGCCGCCGCCAGCCCACCGAGGAGCGCGCGCACAGCGACGATCGAGATCACGTTGTTGCGGAACGGCTCCATGCGCTTCATCAGATCCGGGCGTCCGTAGGCGGAGCCGGCGCGCAATCCGGCCATGCCCCAGATCTTGGAGTAGGACCGGGTGACTACGACGTTCTTCCCCGCCTTCACATACTTGAAAGCGCTTTCCATCTCCGGCGTTTCGGCGAAATGGATGTAGGCTTCGTCAAGGACGAGCACGGTGTCGCCGGGCAGGTTCGAGATCAACCACTCAATGTCTTTCTTGGGCGTGACGGTGGAAGTGGGATTGTTGGGGTTACAGAGATAGATGAAGCCGGCGTTCTCGCGCGCCGCGGCTTCGGCGAGCGCCTTGACGTCAGCCGTTTGAGCGGCGGTAAGTGGCACGCGCACGACTTTGCGCTTGAGGGCCTCGACGACGGCGGCCACAGACTCGTAGGTCGGGTAGAGCTGTACCATCGGGCGCGTGGGGCTGGTGAAGGCATGCACGGCGGCCTGCAACACTTCGGACGACCCGGACCCGATGAGTAACTGATCCGGCTCCATGCCCTCGCTCTTGGCCACCGTGGCGTAGAACTCCTGATACTCCTGGTAGTGATACCGGCCGGACGACGGCAGCACCTTGATCATCGCGTCAATGGCTTCCTGCGGCGGGCCTTCCGGATTCTCGTTGGCGTTGAGAAACACCGTATTGGGTGGAACCGCGCCGGGAACGGCGGCGCGTTGGGCCAGCAACGCTTCGGTCAGGACGGGCATCGCGGCGGCGGCGCCAGCTACTTGGAGCGCCAGTTCTCGACGAGTCATATGCGCTCAGGATACCGCACCCGGCGTCTCGCGCCCCCGGCGGGCGTTTGCGCGACAATGGCATCGACATGAGTGAAAAGACTATTCTCGTTACCGGCGCTAGCGGATTTATCGCCAGCTACATTGTGAAGGATCTCCTGGCCCGGCAATACCGGGTACGCGGCACCGTCCGTAGCCTTCGCAATCCCGACAGCCAGACACATTTGCTGGCGCTGCCAGGCGCCGCCGAGCGGCTCGAACTGGCGGAAGCCGATCTGCTCACGCCGGGCTCATTCGATCAGGCCGCCGAGGGCTGTGACGCCGTGATCCACACCGCCAGCCCTTACAAGATCAACGTAGAAGATCCTCAGAAAGACTTGGTGGAGCCGGCCGTATCGGGCACGCGCCATATCCTCGAGGCCGCCGCCAAGAGCACGACCGTCAAGCGCGTGGTATTGACTTCTTCCATGGCTGCGGTGACCGATGAACCGGACGAAGACCACGTGCTCACCGAGGCCGATTGGAACACTAAGTCTTCCCTGGAGCGGAATCCCTACTATTACTCGAAGACAGTGGCCGAGCGCGAGGCTTGGGCGATCATGGAGCAGTTGCGGCCTGGCTATGACCTGGTGGCGATCAACCCGTTCCTGGTCATCGGGCCGGCTCTGACCAAAGCGCTCAATCCATCGAATCAGCTCTTCGCCGACATGCTCACCGGCGTTTTCCCGGGCATCATGAATATGGTCTGGGGATTCGTGGACGTCCGGGACGTCGCCCAGGCCCATGTGCTGGCGATGGAAACGCCCGCAGCCAAGGGCCGCTACCTCTGTGCGGGTGGGCGCGCGTCAATGCGCGAAGTAACAGACCTGCTGCGGCAGAACGGCTACGCCGGTTACAAGCTACCCAAGTTGGGCCTCGATTGCGCCGCCGGCGATTTTGTTGTCAAGCTGAGCTCCTATCTACAGCCCAAGGGCGTGGGAGACTATATGCGATCACACGTCGGCCGAACGCCAAACTACGATACCTCGAAGATCCGCCGCGAACTGGGTCTTGAGTTTCGCGATACCCGGGCCAGCATTCTCGAGACCGTAGAGGACTTATTCCGCTGGGGACACGTGAAGCCTGCCGCGGTTAGTGCGACAGTGTGAAGTTCACGTCGATCGCCAGCTTCACTTCCACCGGCACATCGTTAAGCACCGTCGGCCGGTAGAGCCATTGCCGCACGGCGTCGAGAGCGGCGCCCACCAGGAGCGGATGGCCACTCATGACCCGGGCATCGCGCACCGTTCCATCGGCCGAAAGAATTGCCTCGATCTTGACCGTGCCTTGGATGCGGGCCGCGCGGGCGAGCGATGGATAGGCAGGCTTGACCTCGCGCAGGAGCTGAGGCGCTCTGACCTTGCCACCTACGGTTACCGGTCCGCGCTGGGCAGGCGTCGCCACAGGCTCTACCCGGGGTGTTGGGCGCACGGGCGGCGGGACCGTGACCGGCCCGCCAGTTCCGAATACGCCCGACATGGGAACGCCGCCAGGCACGGCCGGCTGTCCATCGACATCGCCCCCTATCACGGGAACGTCGAGGTCCAAAGAGGCAGTGGCAGCGGCGTTCGGGCGCGGCGTAAACCGGGCAAAGTTAAACTCCGGTCGTCGCGGCACCATCGGCGCGGCAGACCTGGGCTGAGCCGGCGCAGGATCAACCAGTTGGGTAATCTGTCGAAACGGCGAGGGCACCCGCAACTTGAGTATCGGCAGGGCCTCGATGTGCCAAAGGGGGTACGTGAAGGCCATGGCGGCCAGCGTCAACTGCAGTGCCAGGGAAAACGTGACAGTGTAAGGACGCGCGGTCCGCCCTTGATCGTTAACCAGCGATGCCTCGAACATATGGTGTCTTGCAGCTCCTGCACTGCTAGACACCATGGGACGGGAAAAGGTTCCCGCCCGGCTAGATCGACATCACTTCCTTCTCTTTCACCTGCGCGGCGTTGTCGAGCTTGGCCATGGCCGCGTCGGTCAACCGCTGGATATCGGCGAGCGAACGCTTTTCGTCGTCCTCACTGATGGCCTTGTCCTTGAAGAGCTTCTTGGCGGCCTCGTTGGCGTCGCGGCGAACACTGCGCAATGCCACGCGATGCTCTTCGGCCACATGATGAAGGTGCTTCACCATATCCTTGCGCCGTTCCTGCGTCAGCGGCGGAATCGGAATGCGGATGATCTTGCCGTCGTTCTGCGGATTGAGCCCGAGATCGGAAGACCGGATCGCCTTCTCGATGGCGCCGATCTGCGACACATCCCACGGTTGCGCCGAGATCATGCTTGGCTCCGGCACCAGCAGAGTAGCCACCTGGCTGATCGGTGTCGGCGTGCCGTAATAGTCGACGCGGATGCTGTCCAGCATGCTGATGGAGGCCCGGCCGGTCCGGATGCCCGCCATCGCATGCTGCAGGTCAGCAACGACCTTGTCCATTTTCTGTCTGGCGCTTGACTCGATATCTTTCACGTTCATGATGTTGTTGGCTCCATCAAGATAGAGAGTAACTACGAAATCACCGTCCCTACGGTTTCGCCCATGGCCATGCGCAGGATATTCCCGGCGACATGCATGTTGAAGACGAGCACGGGCATCTGATTATCGCGGCACATGGCGACCGCCGAGGCGTCCATCACCCGCAACTGCTTGGTCAGCACTTCCTGGTACGACACTTTCTCGTATCGTATCGCGTCGGTGTGCTGCAAGGGATCCTTGTCAAAAACGCCGTCGACACGTGTCGCTTTGGCGATCACCTGCGCGTTGATTTCCAGGCCGCGCAGCGCGGCGGCGGTGTCGGTGGAAAAATACGGGTTGGAGGTGCCGGCGGCGAAAATCACTACGCGCCCTTTTTCCAGATGCCGCACGGCTCGCCGGCGAATGTAGGGCTCGGCCACCTGATGCATCTCGATGGCGGTCATGACTCGCGTCTTGATGTGCTGTTTTTCCAGCGCGTCCTGCAGCGCCAGGGCATTGATGACCGTGGACAGCATGCCCATGTGGTCAGCGGTGACGCGATCCATTTCCTTGGCGGCGGCGGCGACGCCCCGGAAGAAGTTCCCGCCTCCGACCACGAGGCCCAATTGCACGCCCAGCTTGGCCACTTCGGCCAGTTCCTCGGCCAGTGACCGCACCTTGTCCTGATCGATCCCAAACGATTGCTGCCCGGCCAGGACCTCGCCCGACAGCTTCAACAAAACGCGTTCATAGCGCGGCATGGTGATCAGCGAGTTAGGCTTCGGCGGCTTCGGGCTCAGGAGCCACCGCTGTCTCACCCACCTTGAAGCGGGCAAAGCGCGCGATCACGATATTTTCCTGCGTCTTGGTGATGCGAGCCTTGATGATTTGCTCGATCGTGGTGGTGTTTTCCTTGATGAAAGGCTGATCGAGCAGGCAGACTTCCTCGTAGAATTTGGCCAGGCGCCCTTCGACAATCTTTTCGATCACCTTCTCAGGCTTGCCTTCGTTGCGAGCGCGCGAGGCGGCAATGTCGCGTTCTTTTTCCAGCATGGCGGCGGGGACATCTTCGCGGCGGAGAAACTTGGGATCGGCAGCGGCGATATGCATCGCGATGTCCTTGACCAGATCCTGAAACTCCTCGGTGCGCGCCACAAAATCCGGTTCGCAATTCACTTCCACCATCACGCCCAACTGACTGCCCGGGTGGATGTAGGTGCCGATGGTCCCCTGGCGCGCGCTGCGCGTCTGGCGCTTGGCGGCGGCGGCGATACCCCGCTTGCGGAGGATCACCTCGGCCTCCTCCATGTTGCCCTTGGCTTCGTCGAGAGCCTTCTTACAATCCATCATTCCCGCGCCGGTTTTCTCCCGGAGTTGCTTGACGAGTGCTGCAGTAGTTTCGGCCATGATTTCCTCACTGACTCTGACACACAATTGACAGGTTTGGGGACCCGGAGCGGGTTGGCCCCGGGTCATTTTCAAAAACGTAAAAGAGCGGGCGTGCCTTGGTGCGTAGACGTTAGCGGTCGCGGTCGTCGCCCAACGCTTCCAACTGCGCCTTCTTCGGAATATTGAGGTTGGAAAGATCCTCTTCCGACAGGCTCTCGCTCATCAGCTTCTCGGCATATTGCGGCTCAAAGTACTGACTGTACTCGGAGGAGGATTCTTCCAGAGAAGACGGATCTTCGGTCACGACGCGGTCGGCCGAGAACTCGGTCTCGGTGGCCAACTGGCGGCCTTCAACCACGGCTTCGGAGATCTTGTTGGTGAACAGACGAATGGCGCGCAGGGCGTCGTCATTACCGGGGATCACGTAGTCCACCATGTCCGGGTCGCAATTGGTATCGACCACAGCGACGACGGTGATGCCGAGCTTCTTGGCCTCGCTGACGGCAATCGCTTCCTTGCTGGAATCGACCACAAACAGCAGATCCGGCAGCCCGGTCATGTCTCTGATGCCAGCCAGATTCTGCAGGAGGTGCTTGCGCTCACGCTCAAGGCGTCCGATTTCCTTCTTGGCGCGCCCCTGCCAGTCTCCCGACGTGGCCATGGCGTCCAGTTCCTTCATGCGCTTGATGGACTTCTGCACCGTGATGAAATTGGTGAGGAGCCCGCCCAGCCAGCGCTGGTTGATGTAGTACATGGAGCAGCGAGTGGCTTCTTCGGCAACCGCTTCCTGGGCTTGACGCTTGGTGCCGACAAACAGCACGGTCTTGCCCGCCGCGGCTTGCTCGGCCACGAATCGCATCGCGTCCTTGAAAAGCTTGAGGGTCTTCTGGAGATCGATGATGTAGATCCCGTTACGTTCGCCGAAGATGTATTCCTTCATCTTCGGATTCCAGCGCTTGGTCTGGTGCCCGAAGTGAACGCCAGCTTCGAGCAATTCTTTCATTGAAATCGACGGCAAAAAAGGCCTCCTCATGGTGGCGCGGCACAAGATCAGGCGTCACTCCGACCGGCCGGGCAGTTGCTACGTAATCAAGGGTTGAGCGAACGGCCCGCCGGTCAAGCGGAATTTGCGGGCCGCCGCAGAATGAGAGAACAACAAAAACCAATCCAGCTTAGCGCTTGGAGAACTGGAAGCGCTTGCGGGCGCCCTTTTGTCCGTACTTCTTGCGCTCATGCTCACGCGGATCGCGCGTCAGCATGCCGAGTTCCTTGAGCTTGGGCCGGAGTTCGAGATTAAAGTCGCACAACGCTCGCGCAATGCCCAGGCGGATCGCGCCGGCCTGGCCGCTTACGCCGCCGCCGTGGCTGGTTACCAGGATGTCGAATTTGTCAGCCGTCTCGGTGGCAAGCAGCGGTTGGCGCACAGCGGTGCGCGCGGCTTCCGACGGAAAGTAATTTTCGAACGTCCGCTTGTTAATGACAATCTTGCCCTGACCGGGACGGAGGAACACGCGGGCCACCGCACTCTTGCGGCGGCCGGTTCCGAGGTTTTGCGTTAACGCTGCTGGCACATCTACTCCTGTTTCATCCTTTAGCTACTTCTGCGGAGCCAGCGCGACGGGCTGCTGCGCCTCGTGCGGATGCTTGGGTCCGGCATATACCTTCAGTTTGGTCACCATATGCTTGCCAAGCTTGTTCTTGGGCAGCATGCCAGCCACGGCGAGCTCTACGATTCTGACCGGGCGCACCAACCGCATTTTGGCGGCGTTGCGCTCTTTCAGTCCGCCCGGATAACCGGAGTGGTGGCGATACATTTTGTCGCGCTCCTTGGCGCCGGTCAGAACCACCTTTTCGGCGTTGACAACGACAACATGATCGCCAGTATCGATGAAGGGCGTGTAGATGGGCTTGGTCTTGCCCATCAAAATGGCGGCGACTTGCGAGGCGAGGCGGCCGAGAATGGCGCCTTCGGCATCGACTACATGCCAGCCACGCACAAGCGTGTTGGCCGACGGGATCAGGGTTTTCATATGGACAGAATACTCCCGGAGGGGGCTTACGATCTCTTAGGTTAGCCGAACGGCTGGAACGGTGTCAAATGGGCCCTCCTGAGGTTTGCCCGAAATCCGCTTGATTTGCCGGTCCAGCGCGCGCAAATTGCCAGCAATCTCAGCCTGGTCTCCGCAGCCAGGATAGGGGGCCCGGAAGACGCGCACCTCGACACAGCCGTCGCCCTCCAGTTCGGTGGTAAAGAAGAGAACCGCGGCGCCGGTCGCCTTCGCCAGCCGGAAAATGTTCGGCGAATAGTCCCCGGCAATGGTGTCCACCAGTAGCAGGATAGAGCCGCCGCGCCGAAGCACGGTGCGGGTCCGCAGGAGTACGTCGGGCTTCGCCTTGAGCGTGGGCAGGCGTTCGGCCAATCCCCAGATCGGGATCTGGCCGTCCGGGCCTGGTTCGGCGGCAATAGCAGCGGTAGGAGCGCGCCCGGACTCCATGAAGGCGCGCACGCCAACCTTGATGAGGGGAAGATGGCCCGAGCACAAGACCACGCCGCGCCCGGATGCTGCCGCGGCATCCATGACCTGCCGGGCTTCGGCGCTCATGCGCCAGGGCACCGGAAAAGGCCGCCGCGCGCGAGTGAGGAAAGCGAGCAGGCGATTAAGCAGGATCGCCTGTTCAAAGCGATGCGGCTTGGGCCCTATGGAGCCGTGCAGCCGCAAGCTTAAGGCGAGGACGCCGCTGATGAGCAGAGCGGCTCGATACCACGTCGACCGAGGAAGAAAAATTGTCAGGAGCCGGGCAATCGCCGGAAGTATGGTTCGTGACAGCATAGCAGTCCTGTCACGAGCCTGCCGGGAGGCAGTTCACGTACTTCGACGTTACCACGGACAAGCGCTTATCGGCCCTCCGGCCCCGGGTACGCGCGCTCCACGCGGGCAATGCGTAGTTCGTAATGCTCATACCACTCGCGCTTCCCGCGATCCTGCGCCGCCTGATGTTCAAAGTGCGCCTTCCAATTGCGGATGGACTCCTCGTCCTTCCAGTACGACACGGTGATCCCGAATCCATCTGCGCCTCGCGCGCTCTCGATGCCCAGATAGCCCGGCATCGTTTGGGCGAGTTCCACCATGCGCTCGGCCGTGGCCGAGTAGGAGTTGTCCTCCGGCGTGCGTTGCGAGGCAAAGATAACAGCGAGGTAGGGTGGCGTGAGCCCGCGTGCGAACATGATTTGAGGTTAACCCGGTTCCCAGGGCCTCTGGCGGATTATTCGGTCGGGTTACTCGGTCAGTTTCGCCGGAATCGCCCTCGCCGCCTGGTACGACGGCCGCAACGGATTACGACCCCTGGCGCAGCGTCTCATCCCGTGGAGTGTGCCGCTGTACTGGTATCGCTTGGCGAGCAGCCGCGTGTGGTTCGGGGCGATCTCGAGCGCCGACGCCAATTGGCTTCTTTCACGCCCTCTGACATCTGCCCTTGTTCTTCATCCCCAGCATGCCGCAAAGGCGCCTCTCTTTGCCAATCTTCGCCGTCGAAGTGACGGCGCTGGCTACTTTCAACACGGCCCTGCATCTGCGCGCGGACGCTAATCTTCTCCTGGTGATGCTGGTTCACTTGATGGCGAACCTCTTGCGGTCTCAAGCCGCCACGATGAAAGCCGCGTAAGATGCGTAGCCGAGAATCGACCCGATCAGCGCTCCCGCTACCACGTCGCTCAGGAAATGCATGCCGAGTAGAATCCGGGACGAAGCAATCGACAACGAAATGAAACCCAGCCCCGCCTGCATGCCCGGATAAAAGCAGCCCAGCGGAACGCAGATCGCAAACGCCGTGATGGTGTGGCCGGAAGGAAACGAGAATTGATCGGGCGGCAACAGCGTGGACCAGCAGTGCTGGGCGATCTGGCACGGCCGGCGCCGTCCGGTAGCGCGTTTTAGCGCGATGAATACGGCGATACCCACGGCTGCGGCCAGCACGCAGGCAATCACGGTTCGCGGGCCTTGCTCTCCGCCAAACAGCCAGACGGTGAGCGCCAGCAGGTACCACAGCCAGCCGTCTCCGCCGCGGGTGGCGCAGACCATCCAAAGGCGGATCCACTTTGGCGCGCTCCAGCGGTTGACCCGCCGCATCAGGCGATGGTCCCGCGTGGTGATGAAGGTAAGCATGTATTCGGGGGCAGACATGGATCCCTCCTCCCTTCTATAACATGTTTAACCTCTGGTTATGACAACGGGATTGCGGAGGCAAAAAACATTGGTGAATGAATTTGTTGTGGCCCCCGCAGACGGGGGGCGGCCCGCCTTCGGTAATAAACAACATAAGTGTAATGATTTGTTGCGACAATAAGGTTCCGTGCGAAAGAAGCTCGAGTTTTTCTACGTGGAAGCGGGCGGCGGCCACAAGAGCGCGGCCACGGCGTTGAAAGCCGTGCTCGACTCGCAAGATCGTCCGTGGGACGTCACTCTCACCAACCTCAATCATATCCTGGGCTCCAAGGACGTTTTCAAGACGGTCACCGGCCGGGGTCTCGAAGACTGGTACAACTGGATGCTTAAGAAAGGGTGGACGCTGGGCGCCGCGCCGGCCATGCGGCCGATGCACGGGCTGATCTGGCTGTACGGCGGACGCCTGACCACGCTGCTTGAAAGACACTTCCAGCAGTTCCGGCCCGATCTGGTGGTCTCGCTCATTCCCCACTTCAATCGGTATCTCAATAACGCCGTCCGCCGCTACAGTGACCGCCTGCCATTTGCCACCGTCATCACGGACTTTGCCGATATCCCGCCGCGCGTCTGGCTTGAGCAGCAGCAGCAGTACGTGGCTTGCGGCACTGACAAAGCGGTCCAGCAGGCCTATGGCTTTGGCCTGACGCCGGACCGCGTCCTCCGCACCTCCGGCATGATTCTGCGGCCGACTTTCTACGACGTGAAGCCGATTGACCGCGACGCCGAACGCGCCAAGCTGGGGTTGAAGCCCGGCGTTCCCACCGCGCTCGTCCTGTTCGGAGGCGAGGGCGCTTCATCGATGATTGATATTGCGCGCCAACTCGCCGGCTCCAGGCTCAATCTCCAGTTGATCCTCATGTACGGCCGCAACGAAGAGCTGGGCACCAAGCTCCGCGATCTGAAACTCGCGATCCCCACGCACGTGCAAGGCTTCACCGGCGACATTCCCTACTTCATGCAGCTGGCCGATTTCATGCTCGGCAAACCCGGGCCTGGCAGCATCAGCGAGGCCTTGGCGATGCGCCTGCCCATCATTGTGGACTTGAACGCGTGGACGATGCCGCAGGAACGCTACAACGCCGATTGGTTGATTGAGAATCGGCTCGGGCTGGTGGTGAAGAGTTGGCGCGAGGTGGCGGACGCCGTGAAGAAGATGCTGGAGCCCGGGGTGCTGGAAGGCTATCGCGCGCGGGCGGCGAAGGTGGAGAATCGGGCGGTGTTTGAGATCGCCGATTGGCTGGGGAAGGTGATGGAGCGCGGAGCGTAGGAACGAATCTCGCCCGCCCGCTACCACTAAACTCTACACATCCGCTAACGGGTTAAAGAAGCTGCGCCCGATCCCCTCAGGGTCCACTACTCGAAACGGATCTCCACACCGTGCCTAGTATTGTGCCGAGCGGCGATTGCGCGCTACATCCAAACGCGGCTGCCAGGAACAGAACGAACGAAGCATAGCATTGTCTTATTCATTGGGCTGCTTTCCGTTTCTTCACCTCTTGGGTTGACATGGGCAGAATACAGCACTGGGTTGTGGTGCAACTCTCCTCGTTCGAGCTGTCCTCGTTCGAGCCCGTCCCTGACAACACTTTCTACCCCAATGGTCCGGTGGACACTCTCTAGCGCGCGAGCGGAGGAGAGGTCTCATTCGCCGACGACCCAATCGCATAGAGCGCGTTGTGAGTCCGGATATACATTTGGCCTTCGCTGATGGCCGGCGTGGCGTAGATATCGGCGTCAAAGTCATTGATCGCCAGAATTTCCCAATCGCCCGCGGCGCGAAGCACCACCACCTTGCCATGCTCGCTGGCGACGTAGACCTTGCCGTCGGCGCCGATGGGTGAGGCGTAGTAGTCGTCCAACGCGCCCGTCAAACGCGCCTGCTTGAATACCTTGCCGGTCTGAGCGTGCAGAGTGGTCATGATTCCGCCGCTACGGACCAGGAAAATCACGTCCTGGTAAACCAGCGGCGCCGGCACATCGGGCAGCGACTTTTCAAATCGCCAGAGCACGTGCGTATCTGTCACGTCCCCTTTGCCTCCCAGCTTCACCGCCAAAAGTCCGTTGCGAGCGGCCCGGCGGGTGCGAAAGAATGTCCATTCCCTCTCGTTCAGAAAACCATCGCGGTCCAAGTCAACCGCGCGCCACGTCCCCGTGGGCTGCCAGGGCTTTGGAAGTTCAGCCTGAGATAGCTTGCCGTCGTGATTGGCGTCGGCGGCGGCGATCACCTCGGCGAAGACAGGCAGTTCGACTTGCTCTCCGGAGTCGTTCCCGGTCGTCCAGCCATTGAAGTAAAGAATGTCGCCGGCAATGGTGGGCGCCGATTTGGGCTGGCAGGTGAGACCTCGCACGAACCAGAGCGGTTCGCCGTCCACGACCGAATACGCGGTGAGTTGGTAGGATCCGGGTGCGATCACTTGCGCGGGACCACCGCGGGCCGGCCGGTGAATGATCGGCGTTGCATACCCGTTAATGACGTAGCGCGGCGTTTTCCACGCGACCTTGCCGCTGTCGGCATCCACCCCAATAATGTAGGCGTCGGTGTCTTGATCGCAGACCAGGATCACTCGGCCATCGGCAAAGACTGGCGAGGCCACCAGGCCGTGTTGGCTATTGAATGGTCCGAGCGGCAATTGCCACCGCTGCTTGCCATTGAAGTCATATGCCACCAGGCCGAAATCAGCGAAAAAGACAAAGACGCTCTTCCCATCGGACACCGCGGTGGGTGCGGCGCGGTGATTGAGGGAGTTCTGGGCTTCGCGCTTGGCAGCGCGGATCGAGCGCCGCCACTGAACCTTGCCAGTGCTGCGGTTCAGGCAGATCGTAATCAAATCATCGCCCTCGGAAGCGGTTAGAAAAATGCGATCCCTTACCAGCACGGGCGAAGACTTCCCCGCCGGCAGTTCGGTCTTCCACAGCACGTTCTTGTGTGGCCCGAACTCGGTTGGCAATCGCCCGCAGGCGGGGCAGAGCCCAGAGCCGCTGGGACCGCGAAGCTGCGGCCAGTCGGCGCCGGAAAGGCAGATGGCGAGCAGCAAGGGATAGAGCAGGGTGCGCATGGAACTGCTACCCATATTACGCTGCTGGCGGCAAGCGGCCGGGGAGGGACGAGGTAACTTGCCGCGCTACATCATCGCGGCAGCGGCAACCGGCGCATCATTGAAGCTATACCCAAAGCCCCGTACCGAGCGAATCAAATTGGGGTTGGCCGAATCGCTCTCCACCTTTTGCCTCAGGCGCAAAATATAAACGTCCACCGTGCGATCGGTCACCGCGCGATCATGTCCCCACACCGAATCGAGCAACTGCTCACGGCTGAACACCACCCCCGGGCGGCTCATCAGAAACTCAAGGAGCCGAAACTCCGTGGCCGTCAACTGCAACTCATGCCCGGCGAGCCAAACGCGGCAACTGCTGCGGTCCAGCTCCAGGCCTGACGACTTCAGATTCTTTGGCGACGATGGCTGAGCACGGAATTGAATCTTGATCCGCGCAATCAACTCACGGATAAAGAACGGCTTCACCACATAGTCATTCGCGCCGAGTTCGAGACCCACAATGCGGTCGGCTTCCGAAGCCCGCGCTGTGAGAAAGATCACCGGAATGTGCGCCAGATCGGCATGCGCGCGAATGCCCTTGCAGATATCGAGCCCGTCTGAATCGGGCAGCATGATATCCAGCAAGATCAAATCGGGCCGCTCGCGACGGCAAAGCTCTATCGCGCCCCGGCCGGTCTGGGTGCCGGCAAAGGCGAAGCCCTCTTTCTCAAGGTTGTACTTGAGCAGGGAAAACAGGTCCGTGTCGTCTTCGACCAGCATGATCTTTTTCATAGTTGGAGATCCTCACTCAAGGGTAGCGGCCTTTTGTTACAAACTCGTCACAATGCGGTTAATTGACCTTGAAGCTCCACATCCGCGGACAGGCCCAGGTCCTGCACCGGCAGCGTGAAATAAAATCGGGCCCCGTTGCCCAACTCACTGGTGACGCCCACGTCACCCCCATGCGCCTTGGCCAGATGCTTGACGATCGCCAGGCCCAGCCCCGTGCCGCCCAACTCGCGAGACCGGGCTTTGTCCACCCGGTAAAATCGCTCAAACAGCCGCGGCAGTTCGTCCGGCGCGATTCCGTTGCCGGAATCTTTCACGGCAAACTCGACGAATTCGTGGCCCGCCGCATTCGGCTTGGCGGCCGCGGCGCTCACCACAATCTGATGATGCTCAGGCGTGTATTTGATGGCGTTGTCCAGCAGATTGCCCAGCAGCTGATGAACGGCTTTGGAGTCGCAAAACACCTCGGCGCCTTCCGGCCCCGGCTCAATGCGCAGCTTCAGGTGCTTTTTGTCGGCCATCGGCCGCACGGAATCCACACAGTCGTTCAAGAGCTCATTCACGTAGTAGGAGGCAAACTGGAATTTCTGGGTCTTGAGCTCAATCCGCGATAGTGTCAGCAGGTCCCCAGCCAGATTGGTGAGGCGCTCGGCGTTCTGCCGGATGATGTTGAGGAAACGTATGTTGGTGCCGGGTTCGTGGATCGCGCCATCCAGCAGCGTCTCCGTATATCCTTGGATCGAGGCCAGCGGCGTGCGTAGCTCATGCGAGACGTTGATCACGAAATCCTTGCGCACGCGCTCTACTTTTTCCAGTTCCTGATGCTCCAGTTGCAGGCTCTCCTTCATCCTCCTCAGTTTGTCGCCAGTTTCGGTGAGCTTCTGCCCCAGCAATCCCAACTCGTCGCGGCTGGAGTTGCGCAGCCGGGCCTCGAAATTGCCGTCTGCCAGCTTGCCCGCATAGTCGATGATAGAGCCGAGTTTGGAGGAGACCGAGCGGGCAAAAAACGCCGCCACCACAAAAGCCGGTAGAAACGCCAGTGCCGTGGAGACCAGCATCCGCTGCCTGATCGAATCCACTCGCGCCCGCACTTCGGCCAGCGGCATGGCCAGCCGCAAAGCTCCGCCACCTCCGGCGGGCACGGCCACATAGAGGAATTCGGTTCCGAGCGTGCCGCTTTGCCGAACCGCTGAACCTTGCCGGCCCCCGAGCGCCGCCGCCACTTCCGGGCGATCCGGTGTCCGGTGGTTGTCCATCTTGACCGGGTCACGTTCGGAATCGGCTAGTACCGAGCCGTCCGCCGCGATGAGCGTCAGCCGCGCTCCTGCCGTCAGGGCCACGGCGTGGGCTTGGGCCTGGACAGACCCCGGGATCGGGATATCGCCGCCCAGCAGGAGGCTGAGCATCCGGCCTTTTTCGGCTAACTCCCGCTCCAGACTCTCGCGATAGCTGCTCTCGGCCACCTTGGAGACCAGAATGTCCACAGCCACCAGCGCCACCACCAGCACCGCTAGCGTTCCGCCAATCAGCTTGAGGAAAAGTCTGGCTGTCACACGGGCTCTCTCGCGTCAGTGTATCATCCATCGATAGGAGAACTTCCTTGAAAACGGTTACAACTTCAAGACGATCGATGCTTAAGGGCGCCGCCGTGGCCACAGCCGCCGCCGTGCCTGTTCAGGCGGTGGCTCAAACTACGGCCGCTCCCCAGAAAAAGGTGCACCGCAAAGGCCCGCCGCCCAAGGACGTGCCGCTGTTCAACGGCTGTGTGTCCTATGGAAACCTGGTCTTCGTGGCCGGCAAGGGCGCGCATTTCGCCGGCGATATCACGGCCCACACCAAACATGTTTTGGACGAGATAGAGAAAGAACTGGTCAACGCCGGCTCCAGCATGAACAAGGTGCTCAAGTGCAATGTCTACTTGAACGACCTCAAAGACTACAAAGCGATGAACGATGCGTTCCGTGGCCGCTTCGGCGCCGAGCCGCCGGTGCGCACGACGATTGCGGCCGCCGGCGGAATCCCCGGCGATTCGCTGGTGGAGATTGACGTAATCGCTCACCTGTAACGGGTGAGTATTCCTAGGTCTAGCTCGTAGTGCCCGCATCTTGGCGGTGGCATTGCTTTGCCGCCGCCAGACTCTTTTGAACCGGCCCGTTCCAATTTGGAACGGTGCGCATCTGGCTCCGGATCACCTTGAAACAATACGACTTGGGTGGGTAGGTTTCGCGGCCAAAACAGCGTTTTTCGGCGCCTGGGGGATTTGGCCCCAACCGTGCTTATGAAGTCTGCGTATGCAAGATCAGAAGGCTCAAGGAACCAAGGTTGCTCCTCCGGCAGTTTCCTTTCTTTACTCCTCTCCTGTTAACCCATTAACCCCATTAAGCTCACCTCTAACTCCCTCCCAACCGAGTTTGTTCCTTGAGCCATCCTTTCCGCGCATGCACTATCCGTCCAGTGTTCGTCCCAGCCCACCTCGAAATGGGCTGGGACTCAACTGGCTTCCAGTCGCTGGTACCCCACCGCGCTAGGTCCCAAGCTAAAGGAAACTCGGTCTTTGGCCGATAAGACCTGCAGCAAGAGAAGGAAGAACATGAACGCCGCTATTCCCGCCGCAAACCAAGCCACCACGCAAGCCAAGGATGAGATGGAGTTTCGCCTCAGCCTCCTCAAGCTCATGACAATCCCCCATGACGGCGACACTGGAGTAGCGCCCGCAGCTCATCAGCAGCTTGAGGAATTGTCTGTCCTGGTTCCCGTAAACCGCAAGATCGATCAGCGCGCGTAGGCCCCCGTCCGCGTCGCGCCAACGCGGGATTTCCCGAGTGTCGCCGGTCTCCCCGGAAGTGCCATAATCTTCGGCAATGGCGCACTTGTCCAATCGTCGACGTTTTTTCTCCGCAGCTGCGTCCTTCGGTTCGGCCACCCTCCTCGCCTCTCCATCTCCGCAGAACGCAGCCAACGCCACAACACGCCCCGAGCGCACCGCCGCTCTTCGCCAGCAGCGCACCGAATTCATGCGTGCCGCCCCGGTCCCAGCGGCCATCAACAACGGCGACGAGCAACGTTACCCCGCCCGCATTGCCAGTTTCTCCAAGACGCTACGAAAGACCGCCATCGGCGAAGCCGAGCCAGCCGCCTACGATTCGATGATTCTGGCCTGCGAATCGGGCCGCTTCGCTGACTTTGAAGCGATTCTTCGCGGTGGCCAAGTCCGCCTCAAGAATCCGGCCGGCGCCTTCGGCAACCAGTTCTTCGGCCTCGATCAAGCGCAGTTTTCCATCCCCCCCGCGCCCCGCTTTGACAGCGCCACGCAGGCTGCCGAGATGGTGGAACTCTACTGGCAGTCTCTGGCGCGCGATATTCCGTTTTCCGCCTATGAATCTGACCCGCTGGTTACCGAAGCCTGCGCCGAATTGGCCCGCACCCCAGCCACCGTCTTTCGCGGCCCCGCCGCCGGCGCCTTGGCTGGCCCCTACGTCTCCCAGTTCCTGCTGCAACCCGTCCACTTCGGCACGCTCATCTGCGATGGCCGGCAAACCACGGCCATGCCGCGAGTCGACTATCTGACGCAATGGTCGGACTGGTTCAGCATCCAGGTCGGGGAAAACAAGGGCGTGAGCGCGCAGCTTGACCCGAACGCGGCGCGCTATGTCCGGAACGGGCGAGACTTGGCCCACTACGTCCACTACGATTGGTCTTACTCGCCGTTCTATCAGGCCCTATGGACGCTGCTTAGTTATGGCAGCGGCGCCTACACGGAAAACAATCCGTTCATGTGGTCCCGCGGCCAGGAACCTTACTTGCACTTCGGCCCGCCGGATGCTTTCGATTTTGTTTCGCGCGCGGCCAAGCCCGCGTTCCAAGCCGCTTGGTGGCAGAAGTGGATGGTGCACCGGCGTCTGCGGCCCGAAGAGTTCGGGGGCCGGGTGCATCAGAATCTGGAGCAGGTCACCACCTATCCGATTCACAGCGACGTCATGACTTCGCGGGCCTTGCGGAAGTCGCGCGAGAAGTGGGGCACCGGGTTACTCGCCCAGGCTTATCCTGAGGGCTGCCCGCCGCACTCGGCGTATCCGTCCGGTCACGCCACGGTCTCGGGCGCTTGCGTCACCATGCTCAAGGCATTCTTCCGCGAGTCGTTCATCATTCCAAACCCGGTCACCGCCTCGGCCGACGGATTGCGCCTGGAACCCTATACCGGCGCAGCGCTGACGATCGGCGGCGAACTCGACAAGCTCGCCTACAACATCGCGGCGGGCCGCAACTTCGCCGGCATTCACTGGCGCTCGGACATGGAAGAGGGAGTGAAGCTGGGCGAGGCCGTGGCAACCGAGGTGCTGCGCGATCTGGCCAGCGGCTACGAGCTCGAAGATTTTGGCGGCTTCCGGTTCACGCGCGTCAACGGCGTCGAGGCGTTGGCCGGCCCTGGTTCAGCGCCTACTCGAGGGTGAGCCGCTTTCGACGTAGATGCCTATTTTCCGCGGGCGGACCTGCTGTCTCTTCTGATTCAAAACACAGGTGAACCGAGGGTATGGCACTTCGTCTAAACTCTTTCTCGGCGCCACGTCGTTTGCGAGAGAGTCGCGCTATCTATGGCCACGCGACAATCTTCAGCCGGCACCCCAGGCGGCGGTGCCTTGTCCGGCAGTCCACTGGGCCCAATGCGACGGAGCCGCCAACAGGGCAGAACCACCAACAGACTGACGCACTTTATGGACTTGTTTCCTACGTCAGGCGCACACTCGCGGCTGCGTGGAGATCTTACCAGCCCCGGTGAGTTCCGCTGCGGGCTGGAGTCAACGGCTGCGGGCCTGGCGGCAAAGCGAATGATCCGGATCACGCCTCAATTGCACGCGCTGGCGGCGGCAGAGCCAGTGGTGCCGGGGCGAAGCTCGAGGCGGATCCATGCTCGGGTCGCTCGCCCGAGAGACGCTCTGGTGCTCACGGCCACGCCTGCTCTAGCCCGACAGCCGCTTCCTTAACATCGCCGCCATATCCGCGGCGTCCACGATTTCCAGCACTTCAAAGCCAGCCGCGCGCCCGCTGGCAATTCCCGCCG
>JAYTKJ010000445.1:0-10008 GCA_043730365.1 Acidobacteriota bacterium
GGCTGCCACGCGTGGACATCGTCAACTACGTCACCTTCGGCAACCAAAACAACTGGACGGACCTGATCAAGCGCTACACCATGGGCGCCACGATGACCTGGGCCAAGACCAAACACAACGTGCGCTACGGCGTGGAATCGCAGATTTCGCCCATGAATCCCCAGAACGCCCAGGAGTCTCGCGGACTCTGGCGCTACGATGGTTCGGCTTCCAACGATGAATACGCGGACTTCCTGCTCAGCCAGCCGCGCCTCAAGACCTTCGCCGCCGGGCCTGGTCAAATGCACATGCGCGAGACCACCCTGGCGCTGTTCGTCAATGACGACTGGAAGGTGACCTCGAACCTGACCGTGAACGCCGGGGTGCGCTACGAAGCGCACTTCCACCCGCGCGGCACTGACCTCGATTTCGTCAGCTTCTGGCCGCAACGCTACAAGGGCGTGGGTTCGCTCCAGGATTCGGGCCTGATTCAAGCTAATCGCGATGGCATCACGCCCACCACGATTTTCGGCGATTGGAACAACTTTGCGCCGCGCGTGGGCTTTGCCTATCGCATCGGCAGTAAAGTGGTGATTCGCTCCGGCGTTGGGCTTTTCTTCGATCAGCGTAGCGGCCAGACCGCGCAGGGCTTCTTTGGCAACCCGCCCGTCTTCGCGCGCGTCACTCGGGATTGTCGGGTGGCCGGTCAAGGTTGCGACTTGAAGACGCCGGACAACTGGACGTTTGTCGACCCTGGTTTTGACGCCAAGAACATTCCCTTCCCCACCCGCACAACGGATGCACTTAACGTCACGGCCATCGAGCCCAACACGAAGACCGACAACGCCTGGCAGTACAACTTCAGCCTGCAACGCCAGTTTGCCCGCAACATCCTGCTGGAGACGGCCTACATCGGCACCAAGGGCACGCATCTGATTGCGCGGCGTAACATCAATCCGCTGATCCCCGTGGGTGACGGTTCACTACGCCGCTCCTTCCCTGGTTTCGGCGATATCTTCGCCACCGGGCAGAACGGCAGTTCCAGCTATCACTCGTTCCAGTTCACCTTCCGCCAGCGCATCGGCACCGCCAATATCCAGGCCGCCTATACCTTCGGCAAGACGATTGGCAACGGGGATGACGGCGCGCGTTTCCAAACCAACATTTTCCGCACGCCCTGGAATGACTTCAGCCGCGCCAAGGGTCCGGCCAACTTTGACCGCACGCAACGCTTGGCCGTCACGTTCGTGCAGGATCTGCCGAACAAGTTCTCGAGCGGCGCCGGCAAGTTCTTCCTCAACAACTGGTCCTTCAACGGATTCTTCATTACCCAGACCGGCAATCCGCTCACGGTCATCAACAGCACCAGCGGCGTGGATCTCGGCGGCATCGCCACCGATCCGGCTGGCGCGTTCTTCTCCGACGTGACGACGGGTGTGCCGCTGACTACGGACGGATCACTGAAGAGCAATCTTCAGAACTTCATCAATAAGGCCGCCTGGGCGCAGGCGCCCCGCAATCGCTATGGCAACTCAGGCCGCGGCATGTTCCGTGGGCCCGGCCAGACTAACCTGGACGTCTCGTTGTTTAAGGACTTCAAGTTCACCGAGCGGCTGGCCACCCAGTTCCGCACCGAGTTCTTCAACATCATGAACATTCCGAACTTCGGTAATCCGCAGACCAGCATGAATTCAGCGGCGTTCGGGCAGATCAGCTCCACGTCCGTGAATGCGCGGCTGGTGCAGTTCGCTCTCAAGGTTACCTTCTAGGGTGGTGCGGGCCTCCCTGCTGCTCGCGCTTCTCCTGTTGCCCCTCGGCCTCATCGAAGGCCAACAGAGCATGGGAAGCGCGAGTAAAGTTGCGCCCAGGGAATCAGCCAGAGTGAGAAGCGCGGCAGCGGTGGCGACGCCGCGCATTGATCTGCGCGATGTCGCGCGCCAATGGGGCATCACTTCGCCCAACCACTACGGCGGCGTCGCGGCGAAGAAGCATATCGTCGAAATGACCGGCAACGGCGTCGGCCTCGTGGACGTGAACAACGATGGCAATCTGGATATCGTGCTGGTCAACGGCGCGCGCTTCGAGAGTGGGTCGCGGCCGTCGGTGCTCTACACCAATCGTGGCGGGGGCAAGTTCGTCGAGTCGCCCCTGCCCACCACCGGCTGGTCTCAGGGCGTCTGTGCCGGCGACGTGGACCGCGACGGCTTCACGGACCTGCTGATCACGGCCTACGGCGGCAATCAACTCTTGCTGAACCAGCGCGGGCAGTTTCGCGCCGCGCCCTTCCCGCCCACGCCGGAGGCCTTCAACACCGGCTGTTCGTTCGTTGACTACGATCGCGATGGCGACCTTGATGTCTTCGTCGCCAGCTACGTGGCGTTCTCCTTGCCCGCCGTATTGAAGGTAGCCAAGATCGATCCGTGCAGTTGGCTGGGCATCAACGTCTTTTGCGGACCCCGCGGCTTTGCCACCGGCGTCAATCACCTGTTTCGCAATGAAGGCGGCGGGCGCCTCACGGACGTCTCCAAATCGGCTGGCGTCGCGCTGGGCGGATTGCATTACGGCCTCGGCGTGTTCGCGGCGGATTTTGACGGCGATGGCTGGCCCGATATCTACGTCGCCTGCGATTCCACGCCCAGCATTCTATACCGCAACAATCGCAACGGCACGTTCACGGACGTAGCGGTGCCGGCCGGCGTGGCGTATGGCGAGAACGGCGAAGAGCAAGGAGGTATGGGCGTTGCCGTTGGCGACTATGACAACGACGGCCGCCTCGACATCGTGCGCTCGAACTTTATCGATGAAACGGCCACCACGCTCTATCGGAACACGGGCGAGTGGTTCTTCTCCGATGAGACGGTGCCGTCCGGCATGGGCGTCAACACCAGTTATGTTTCCTGGGGCGCGGCCTGGCTCGATATCGATCAGGATGGCCGCCAGGATCTGATCGGCGCTAACGGCCATATCTACCCTGAACTCAAAGCCGGCTACGCGATGCCGAGGATGCTCTATTACAACCTCGGCAACGGCGCCTTCCGCAACGTCCCGCTGGCGCTGCCGCCTGGTTGTTCGCGCGGGCTGGCCACGGGCGACCTGGACAACGACGGCTCTCCGGAAATCGTGATTGTCAATCACAACGGCCCGCCGACGGTGCTCAAGAACTTCGGAGACCGCGGCAACTGGATCAGCGTGAACATCAAGACCGTGGGGGCTGTGGTCAAGGTGCGAGCGGGCGGCGTCACGCAGACGTCGGTGGTGTCGAGCGGCTCCAGCTATCTTTCGCAATCGGAGTTCCGCCAACACTTCGGCGTGGGCACGGCACAGGTCATCGAGTCGGTTGAAGTGTCATGGCCCGATGGCCGGCGGTCTGCCGTGAAGCAGCAGCCCGTCAACCGCGAGATCTCGATCAGCGCACCGTAACCTGGAGGCGCGGCGCGGCCGCGGTCCGCTGCTGCTCGGCCTCGGCTGCCCGCGCGCGGAGCGTGTGATGGGCCTCCCGGTGGACGCGGGCCCGCTCGCGGTCGCCCGCCTCGGCATAGAGGAGCGACAAAGCAAAATGCGCGCCCTCATGCTCGGGATGAAGCTGGAGAGTCTGGTTGAACGCTGCCATGGCGCCGTCGCGATCGCCCCGGTCCCGCCGTATCCGGCCCAGTTCGAAATGCACGGGCCAGAAGGCTGCGTCGGCAGTGAGCGCCTTACCGAGGTTCGCCTCCCGTTCATCGCCCGAGAGCGCCAAAAGGAAATGGCCAAGCGGGCTGGCGGGCTTCAACTGCGTGAAGCGGCGGAGCCGCCCTTGGATCGCCGGCAATCGGTCCGGGCCCGCTTCCGGAATCAAGGTCTCGATCGACGCCAGCACCAGTTCGGACTCAGGCGCCGCGTCCATCGCGCTCAGGAAGGAGTCGATCGCCTCCGGCTTGTGTCCGAGTCCGTATTGCGCCAGCCCGCGCAAGCGTAGCATCTCGGCGTCAACGGGAAAGCGCTGTGCGCCAGACTGCGCCACCGCCAGCGCCGCGTCAGCCGTTCGATGGTCCAGCAGCAGAGCCGCCAGTTTGCGATAGGCGGCCGCATCATTGGGGTCGATCTCGACGATCTTCTGCAGCGCCCGGGCCTCGCCGAGTCCATCTTGCCGTGCGCCGCGCACCAGCGCCAACGCTCGCCAGATGAGGGCCTGCGCGGGCTCAATCCGCGCCGCTTCCTCCAGGACTCGTGCAGACTCGTCCAGTTTGCGTTGCTTGAACAACACCAGGCCGAGCCGATAGCGGGCATCGGCATCCCGTGCGTCGCGGGCAATGGTAGTGCGCAACGCCGCTTCGTCCAACTGCTGCGGCCACAGCAGCACGAGGCATAGAAGGAGCGGCGTCATGGCTTGTGTCCATTCTAAAGCGCGGGACACGCCACCCGGGCGCCGCTCGGTCGCCCTTACTTATCGCCGTCGATCGCGATGCTCATGGCTTCGGCTTGGTTGGAGCCGCTGGTGAAGGTGGCTGAGGTGCCCCAGATGACGTTGAACCCGCCGGTGCCGCCGGTGCCCCAGATCACGTTTTCACCCCAGATGACGTTGGTGCCCCAGATCACGTTCTCGCCCCAGATCACGTTGGTGCTGTAGTTCCCTGCCTCGCCCCAGATCACGTTGGTGCCCCCGGTGGCGGCAAAGTTCATCGAGACCTTCTTCGTCGTCGAGTTGTACTGAGCCTTGGGCGAAGCCGCTGATCCGGCCGGGCGCTCGGTACTGTTGAAGGCAGCGCTGATATCCAGAATCCCGGCGCCCACGGTGAAGGCGTCATGAGTAACGGCGTACCATTTGGCAGTAGCCGAGTCGTAGACTGACACCGTCCGCGCCATGCCGCGGCGAGCCGTTTTCATCATGCGCGCCTTGACCATGTCCGGCGTCAAGGTAGGGTCGCGGTCCACCATCAGCGCCGCCGCGCCCGCCACGATCGGCGTCGCCATGCTGGTGCCGCTGAGGCGGAAGTAATAGGGTGACGTGCCCGTGGCCCATGGCCAATAGCTGGACACCGCCGGCCGGTTGGCGGGGTAGGACTGAGCCAGCTTGGAGCCGCTCGCCTGCAGCGAGATGATGGAGTTGCCCGGGGCCATCAGATCCGGCTTGACGATTTGGTCGATCGCCGAAGGCCCTTTTGAACTGTACGTGGCGGCGCGGTCGTCGGCGTCAGACCAGTTGTTGAGCGTGTTGATGGCGCCCACTGTGATCACCTTTGGATCGTTGCCTGGTGACATGATCGTTCCGTAGCCGTGGCTGCCCACGCTGTTGTTACGTCCCTCGTTGCCGGCGGCCACGACGACGACGATACCCGCGTCCCAGGCGCGCTCGACGGCGCGGCACAGCGGATCTGTCTTGTAGCTTTCGCGCACCGGGCGGCCCAGCGAAAGATTCATCACGCGAATGTTGTAGGTGGTCTTGAGTTGAATGACGCGATCGATGGCCGCGATCACCGCGCTGTCGCTGCCCTGGCCGTTGGCATCGAGGACTTTCAGATTGACCAGTTGCACGCCCGCCGCGACGCCGAAGAACGCCTGCGAAGCCTTGCAGTTGCCGGTCGCGTTGAGCCCGCCCTGAATGCAGGAAATGTTGGCCTCGGCCGCCAGGATGCCAGCGACGTGCGAGCCGTGTCCGTACCCGTCGGCCGGATTGGTATCGATAACGCTCTCGTTGTAGACGATGCGTGACCGCGTGGTGTTCCACCAGGAAAAGTCCGCGTGATTGGTCTGCAGGCCACTGTCCAGCACCGCCACGCCGACCACGTTGCCGTTGGTGCAGCCGCGGCAGTTGCCGTGCGTGCCGTACCAATCGGCAACCTGCCACAGTCGCACGGCTCCTTCGGCTTCGCTCAGCGTGGTGGCGGCTAGCGGACGGTCCGGCGTGATGTAGTCGACATCCTTATCCTTTTCGAGCTCAGCCAACGCCTCGGGGGTCACGTCAAAGACGTTGACCCGCGAACGCCGCATCGAGCGGACGACGCGGCCGTTCCTGCCGGTCACCTTACGGTCATGGTCGTCGGTGGGATCAACGGAATAGGTAGCGATGACCCGCGTGGTCTTGCCCGCCGCCGGAGACTTAACGTCGTCAGAGGATTTCTTGGCCGACGCAATCGTCGAGGCGGCCAGCAGCACGGTCACGATGGGCAGGGCGATTCTCATGCCCTCCTCTTGGCACTTGGGCGGCCACTGTGTAAGTGATGACAGTAAAGGCTTTAGTGTATCGTATTCCGGACATTTTGTCTGTTTACGCCGACGATCTGGCGGACAGATTTGTCCGGTTCCGGCTATCGGCTCTATCCCCTGTCAAGGGTTGTCAAGGGCAATCCCCTTGACACCGGGCCCCGTCTGCCGTACTCTGAGTAGGCGAACAAAAGGCGAAACAAATGGCGACCCCGCTTTCCATCCCCACCGTGATCCCCGCGTCCCAACTGGCCCCGCCGGACTCGCGTTTCCCTGCGCTGGCCACTCCCGCCGGCGTAGCGTTTCCGCGGGGCCGGATCACGGAGATTTACGGGGAGGCGTCGTCGGGCCGCACGTCGCTCCTTTATTCGGCACTGACGCAGGCCACGGAGGAGCGTGAGTCCTGCGCGATCATAGATGCCGATGATGCGTTCGACCCCCTTTCGGCGGCCGCCGCGGGGGTCGAGCTGCACCGTGTGTTGTGGGTGCGCTGCGGCGGCAATGCGGCGCATGCCATGCGCGTGGCGGACCTGTTGCTGCAGGGCAATGGCTTTGGCGTGGTGGCGCTGGATTTCGCTTCGACTGACGCGCGCGAGGCCAATCGCATTCCGCCCAGCTACTGGTATCGATTCCGGCGCGCGGTGGAGCAGACGCGCACGGCGCTCATCGTAATGTCGCCCATGCCAAACGTGCGGCAATGCGCTTCGCTCACGGTGGAAGCTCGGCGCGTGGAGGCGCGCTGGAGCGGCACACCAGGATGCTCGCAATTGCTCGAGGGCGTCTCGCTCGCCTTTGACACGCGCAAGCCCGTCGCACAATCGGCGGTGGCGGCGCGCCTGGAAGCCCGCGCGCTGACGGCGTGAGAGAGCGCGGCTTCCATCATGTATGGCTGCATTCGCGCGCCGGGCATTGCGGCGTCCGGCATCGCGCGTCACTTTTCGCCGCAAGTGGAAGCGATTGATCCGGCCACGGTGGTGATGGATTTAACCGGCATGGAGCGGCTGCTCGGCTCACCTTCAGAAATTGCGGCGGCGATTGTGCGGCAGGCGGGGCCACAGGCGCGCGTGGCGATTGCCTCCAACCGGAGCGCGGCGGTGCATGCGGCGCGTGGCTTTCCCGGCGTCACCGTCATTGCCCCGGGCGAGGAAGCGGCTCGGCTGGCGTCGCTGCCGGTTGAGCGGCTGGATACTACTGACGAGGTCCGCACCGTGCTGGCGGGCTGGGGTGTGCATACGTTTGGGCAACTGGCGGCGCTACCGGAGGCTGGCGTGGCCGAGCGGCTGGGGCCGGAGGGCGTGCGATTGCGCAAGCTGGCGCGCGGGGTGCCCGGCATTCCGCTCAAGCCGGATCTGGAGGCGCCCAGCTTTACCGATCGCCTGGAGCTGGAGCATCCGGTGGAGCTGCTGGAGCCGCTCGCCTTCATCCTCTCTCGCCAGTTGCACACGCTCTGCGACAAGCTAGGCAGCTACGGGCTTTCGGCGCTGGAGCTGCATCTGGAATTGACGCTCTCGACGGGGGCGCTCTTTCGCCGCGCCATTCGCCTGCCGGTGCCGATGCGCAATCCGATCACGTTTCTGAAGCTGATGCAGCTTGACCTGGACGCGCATCCGCCGCCGGCGGCGATTGTGGCGGTGGCGATGCGGATTGAACCGGCCAAGCCGCGCTCGGTGCAGGAGGGGCTGTTTCTGCCGCCCACGCCGGAACCGGAAAAACTCGAGCTGACACTGCAGCGGATTGCGGCGCTGGTGGGGCGCGATAATGTTGGCTCGCCCGCCTTGGTGGACACGCACCGGCCCGGCGCGTTTGCCGTGCGGCCCGCGCTGACGGCTTCCGGCCGCGTGCTTTCGATTCCCCCCGCTACGCTGGCGTTTCGCGCGTTTCGCCCGCCCGTACCGGCGCGCGTGGTATCGGCCGCGGCCGCGCCACAGCAGCTTTGGGCGCGCGTCAGGGCCCGGGTGATCGAAGGGCGCGTGCTTAGCGCCGCCGGGCCGTGGCGGACTTCGGGCGATTGGTGGACGAGCACGCCTTGGGCGAGAGATGACTGGGATTTGTCGCTCTCCGACGGCGCGCTCTACCGGCTATATCGCGAGTTTTTCACGGGCGCATGGTTTGTGGACGGCGAGTACGATTAGCTAATCGTTTGTCACTGACAGCGATGAGAATACGCTTTTCTCCTATGACGGCCAAGCAGCCGTCACGGAAGGCTAGGTATTCCATTGGATCCCCAACAGCTTTTTTACACAGAAAGACTTCTCGCCGCAAAGGAGTCAGTCACCCGATTTCGAGGGTGTTTGGATTGAGTGTGATTGTCTCGCTGTCGATCACCCTGGCCCTTTGGAACGGATACTTTTCGTGGTACCGGTTCTTTGCCCTCAAACCAGCGTTCAACCGTTGCGACGGATGTCCCGCTGGAACCACGGCGACAGAGCCAACAACTCTTGCGCAAGAACAGCTCCTGAAGTCATGGGTCGAAAGCCTGATTGTTACCGTCAGTCCACTTGGCATGAAATTTGGCGTAAGTGATATCTCGTTCGTTGGCTCCACGTCACTGCTCATTCTGGTAACCGTCGTGTTCTATTGCGCGCGCAGAGAGAATCACACGATCGCGCATCTGCTGATTGACAGCAAAGACGAATCGCAGGAAATCAGAATGTCATCTACATCGGGCTGTTTCATCATCACCGGTCCGCAGTGATAGAGCACGCTGCCTTGCATGTCGACCGGCGGAAGGGGGACAAGCGACTGACCTCGTGCTGCTCATCATGAATACTCGCGGCGCCCAGGGCATCCTCAACAGTAAGGTCAAACTTGGCGCCGATGCGTCAGCCGCGCTGGACCCAAAGAGCGGGATGCCTCTGCGGCGACAGACGTAACCATGAGGGCGGAGATCCTTACTTACTCACGATCCCGAGGCCTCTTCGCCGGCATCTCGCTTGAAGGTTCGACGTTACGTCCGGATAACGACGCAAACAAGAAGCTGTACAAGAAAGAACTGCGCGCCCGCGACATCGTTTCTGCACCAGGCGGCGCGTCCCCCCGCCTGCGCCAGGCAACTTCTATCCGTTCTCAACCAGAAGTCCCCGCGGAACAAGTCGCGCGGCTGAGCCGCTCGCGCACGCCGCTCGGGACCAACTACTGTTTTTCGTAAACGGCTACTACGCTAGTCGGCTTGCCGTCGGCGTTGGTGCCTTTGGAAGTCGTTGTCATGGTCTTGCCGTCCTTGGAAATCACCGTTCGACCCTTGGAATGATACTTCCCGCCAGTCTTCTTGCTTTCAAAGGTGAGGGTGTTGGCGTCTATCTGTTTCACGGAGGTGGTATCCCACGGTGTTCCTGTGCCCGCGACGGGATATTCCTTGCCATCGTATTTGACCGAAGAGCTGGAATTGATAGCAGTGCCGTCCTGTCGCTCCCCGGTGGCGGTCGTCTTAACACCGCCGTCAATTGCCTCATACACTAAGGTGAGACTCTTGATTGGGTTTTTGTTTGCCGGAGTGGACTTGGATTTGGCGACATTCCGCTTCCAGGTTCCAATCGAGTTGTCAGCCCCGAACATCGCGATGGCCGTAACCGCCACGCCGATGAGCACCCTACTCAAGACATTTCGCATTGCATCATCTCCTTGATTGCCGTTCAGAATGCGGCATCTCGGGCTGTAGCATATCACAGCCGCCTCATCGCCACGCTGCAACGAAAGCTGGAAGCACGTGCAACTGCGGCGGGAGCTTGGCGTCCGGGATCTGGTTTGTTCAACACGGCTGCGGTGGTTGGGCGGCGGCGCACATTGCTCCGGCTCACGGCTCTCGGACGCTGGCATTGGGTCTCGGAGAAATGGCTGCATTGGAAATGA
>JAYTKJ010000446.1:0-3356 GCA_043730365.1 Acidobacteriota bacterium
CTTGGCTCAACTCGAAGCTACCGTACGAAACACTCTACTACCCCGGGAAGCCTACAACATGGTGCCGGGGCGTGACCCCCAATTCGGTTAAGCACCCCATCTGGGCTCTGCGGATCCACCCCTCCACCAGGCGCCCGGTTGGCGAGCCCATCCCCGTGCTTCATCCGCATACAACGCGGCGATCCCTCATGATGGGAAACGCTCCGTTTGGCCCCGCCTTCGGGGAGGACGAACTTGTATTCGGGATGCTCGACCAAACGGCCAATATTTGGATGGCTGAGCCAACGGCTAGGTAGTGTCCTGTTAGCCACCGCAGCAGGAACCGCCCCGGCCGCCGAAGACGTGGTCATCCTACGCGACATTTCCTGGGACACTTGCTGCCGGCTCAACGACGAGAACTGGGAACGCACCATCGGGACACTCGTCCAGACCATTGCCTGGACACTGCGACTGATCTGCCAGCTTCGGCAGCGTAACCATGCGCCGGAAGGATCTGCGCGCGGGTCTCGAACCCGATGCCTGCTTCTACTTCGGACCAATGGCTGCTGCCATGCGGGGGCGGGCAGAGTTGGATCTCCATACCGATCCCGCGCCAGATCTAGCCGTGGAAATCGACATCAGCCAGCGGTCGCTTCCCAAGTTTCCCCCTCTACGCCGCGCTTGGGATCGCTGAGATATGGAGGGCCCATCAGGACGAGAGGGTCCTCTACCAAACTCGTAGATGGCGAGTACCGCGTGATTCCGGCCAGTAACCTCTTGCCCGGCATGACAGGCGTGCGGCTGGCGCAATTGCTCGCCGATGGTCGCGCGCTCCCGGTGAACGAGTGGCTGAGTCGCGCTACGCGCCGCAGCGACTGAGTCTAAGACTTGAACTTGCGCTCTTTGGTCGATAATAGAAGTTAGAGCCATGCCCGCCACCGCAGCAGCAACCGCCCCGGCCGCCGAAGACGTGGTCATCCTCGAAGACATTTCCTGGGACACGTACTGCCGGCTCAACGACGAGAACTTCAGCCCCGCTATCCGCATGAGCTTTTTCGAAGGTGCTCTTGAAATCATGACTCTCTCTTCGCGTCACGAGAACTGGGAGCGCAAGATCGAGGTGCTGGTTCAAACATTCGCCGGCGCGATCCGTTTGGACTGTGAGAGCTTTGGGAGCGTGACCATGCGCCGGAAGGATCTGCGCGCGGGTCTTGAACCCGATGCCTGCTTCTACTTCGGGCCGATGGCCGCAGCGGTGCGCGGCCGAGAGGAGTTGGATCTCCATACCGATCCCGCGCCAGATCTTGCCGTGGAAATCGACATCAGCCGGCGGTCGCTTCCCAAATTTCCCCTCTACGCCGCGCTGGGGATCCGGGAGATCTGGAGATTCCACCGCGAAGAGGTCGTCCTCTATGAACTAGTGGATGGCCAATACCGAGTGATCGAGAAGAGCACGGTGCTGCCCAGTATCGGCGGGGCGCGCCTGACGCAGTTGCTTGCCGAAAGCCGATCCATGCCATCGCCAGACTGGCTGGACCGCGTGCGCGCCGCAGCGACTGAGCCTAAAACTTAAACTGACCCGCGTTCTGTTTAACGAACGCAAACAGCCGGTCCGCAACCGGCTCCCCGCTGTTGTAGTACGCATTGTTGCAGGCGTCCAGCGTCTCGTCGCGCAGCGGGTTCTCTTTCATTATCGCCTTTTGGACGCTACGCGGCGTCACCGTCTTCACCTTCAACGCGTCAATAGCCTTCTTCGTAATGCCGGCCTTCTCAACGCATCCGATCCGGGTCAGCGAAGCCACCGAAATCAACGAGAAAACATGAGAGGCATTGACGAAGAACTGACGATAGCCGCCGTTGTTCACTTCGCGTTCCACGGCTTCCACGGCCAGCACTACTAACTCTTCGTCACTGAGATCGACTGCCGTCCCGGCCTTCTTCTGCAGAGCCGCTTCGAAAGCACGGCAGAGAGAATCGGTGCCGTACTTACCTTCCAGCGCCAATAGCTCAGCAGCGCTTTGGCCTGCATAATCTAACCGCATCAGTTCAGTTGCTTGGGTCATTTTGTAATCAGGCTCCCAGGATAGGCCGTCCGGCTACGGCCTGATTGAACAGCCGCATAAAGAGAAAAGCCCACAGTCCGGCGGCGGCGGTGACGAGTATGAGTTGGGCGGCAACTTGCCGGTCCTTCATGATGCGGTGAATCGCATAACCGGCCAACGGTAACACCTGAATGCCGAAGATCCCGGCCAGGTGCGCGGCCCGCAAATCACCGGCCTTAGTGCTCCACTCGAGGAACGGCAAACCCGGCCCCCCGTCAGCCGCCCCAATCGTATGCGCCTGATTGATGATCATGATCATGCCTTCCAGGCTCCCGATCGTGAACAGCACGAAGCCCAGCCGGATCCCCATGAGGTAGGCACGCGGAAGATCGATGTCCTGCCAAAGGAAGAGGAAAAGCATGAGAAAGGCGATGAGCGTGTTGCACAGAATCGCCAGGCCGATCACGGCAAAGATCAGCGCGTTCTCCGATCCCGAGATATTGTAGTGCGACGGCAACCCGCGCATGGCCTGAATCGTGATGCCGCCAGCCTCCGCCATCAGGCAAACAAAGGTGCCCCAACGGATGAAACGTAACAGTGACGCCGGGCCGGGCAGGTGTTGAATGAACAAAGCCAAAGTCCAGGCATAGATGGCCAGCGCGCCGGCATAGCGTATGACCTTGGTCCAGGGGCTGGCGTTCAGATCGAGCGCGGACCGGTCCCACGGCGCCGAGCAGATGGCCATGAAGACCACAAAGACCAGCACCCAACCCAGGATCGAGAGAACTCGTTCTGCCTTGTGAATCCGCTTGAAAAACTGGGTCATTCCAATCTCCGGTAGCCACTCTCGAAATACAGCAGCGGCTTGCCACTTTGGATATCGGCAGATATGACCTCGGCGATTAGGAGGCTATGGTCTCCGGCCTGAATAGTTTGGGTGACTCGACATTCCAGATGAGCCAAAGCGCCTGGAATCAAGGGGAGCCCGGCGGTTCCCACTATCCACTTGGCGCCGTCAAACCGGTTCTGGCCCCGCAGGGCGAACCGCGAAGAGATCTCTTGCTGCTCTTGGCCAAGGAAGCTCAGGCCATAGTGGCCGCTTTGCTCGAAGATGGGAAGAAGGTTCGAGGTCAGATCGACGGAAATCAGCACCAGCGGCGGATTCAGTGAGACGCTAGTGAAGGAATTGATGGTCATTCCGTGCGGCGAACCGCCCAGATCCAGCACCGAAGCGACGGCGATACCGGTGGCAAATTGGGCGCAAGCACGCCGAAAGAGGTTCTGATCCATCGGAGGCCGCCTTGACACGGCACTAAACTCAATCCTATCATGAGG
>JAYTKJ010000447.1:0-5144 GCA_043730365.1 Acidobacteriota bacterium
CGTCGATCATTTGGATCGAGGCCAGCTTTTCCAGCACCGCCGTCGGCGTCAGTCCGGGGGCGTGAATCTGTAGCCGGTTCTTCAAGGTGACCTGCAGGCAGTAGGCGAGGAAGGCGACGAAGATGTGCGCCTCGACGCGAGCTTCCTTGCGATGGTAGATCGGACGCAGGCCCAAGCCGCTTTTGAGGGATCGGAACGCGGCCTCAATGTGGGTCAACTGAATGTAGCGAGTCCAAAGCACGGCGGGATCTTCCGCCGTCAGATTGGAGCGCAACAGATAGTGCCCGTCGCGCTGCTGGGCTTGTTTCAGTTTGGTTTTATCGACGCGGAAATGAAACGAGGCGCGGGTCACCGGGTCGCCGGACAACGGCAGCACCAGCTTGACGAAACCGAAGGAGCGGCCGGCTTCCTTCCTGGCCGCTCCAATGCGCAGCAGCAGTTGATCGCGCGAAGGCAAACTGCGCCGCATGGCGCGGAGCTTGCGCAGTAAACGCGCCAGGCGCTTGCGGCGGATGGCGATCTCTTTGGCTTGGCGTCCGTCGCTGCGCGCCAGCACGTAGAGCTCATTTTCGTGCGCATAAAGCTTGACCTGAACCGAGTCGCGCACCTGTTGCCAAGGCTGATCGAGCCACTGCTTCTCGTGCTGGTTGATGCGGCCTTTCGGCGTGCCCACCAGGTAGCTCACGCCGCGCTCGCGCATGTGGGCCAACGTTGCTTCGGTGGGAATGCCGCGATCCATCACCCAGGTCCGCCGCGCTTTTCCGTAGCTTTTCTCAATGCGATCCAGAAACGGCTGGAGTGTCTTCTGTTCCGAGGTGTTGCCGTCCATCACTTCATACGCCAGCGGAAATCCGTCGGGCGTGACGATCAACGCGATCACCACTTGGACGCAATCCGGACGGCTGTCGCGGCTGTAGCCGTGTTTAGCCTTGGCGCACGCTTCCATCTCGCCTTCAAAGTAAGTGCTGGTCAGATCGTACAGCAACACCTCAAAATCGGCTTGAAACAATTCGCCCCACTTTTGTTTCAACCATAAGAACAACTCTTGTTTGTGCGCGACGATGCGGTCCAGGCAGCGATACAGCCGGTCTTTCCCGGCCACCGTGAAGTCGGCTTCGAGCAGCGCATCCATCGCACTTTCCACGAACCAATGCCGGTGAACACGAAACTCGCTGCCCGGCTCGAGCAACCGGTTCACCACCAGCAGCCGCAGCACTTTCTCCCAACTCACCGCTTCGCGCCCTGCCGGCAGACGCGTTTGCCAGAACTCGGTCAGGCCCAGTTGCCGCCATGTTTCGCTGGCCAGCCAGCAGTTGCCAAACGGCCGGGGCCGCCGCAACTCCAAACCGCTGAGCCGTACTTGCAGGCTATCGACGGCACCGGCGGGAATCGGGCGATCTTCGGGGAACAGACTCAGATTGCGATAATCCTGTTGGTCCTCATCGAACACGTCCATGGTTTTGCGCCACGCGGCTTGTTGGGCGTCGTTGATCTCACCCAAGTACAGCACGGTGCGCTGCACGGTCTTGTTGGCGGCCACGCGCTGATTTTCCACCACGCTGAAATAGCGGTGGTCCTTGCCGTCCTTCTTCCGGTTGGTCGAGCGCAGAAACATGGCACCAGCAGAATGCCAGAATCGCCGAGCTTAGGGAAGAGGGTAGGTCTTCACTCTGTCGTTTTCCAGCGTCGCGTTGTTGAGGCCCCGAGACTTAACTCGGAAATGAGGACCGAAAATGCCGGAAAGGGCTCTGGACTGCGAAAGTCAGGTTAGAAGACGAACTTCGCACCCAACTGAATCACGCGGGTGGTGGTGCCACGCACGCCGCCGCCGATGGTGCCGAAGTTCTGCGACCGCACGTTGAGGTCGACCGTGGCGACATCGGGATTGTAGTGGTTGAAGAGGTTGAAGACCTCGGTGCGGAATTCAAAGAACCGGCGCTCGCCCGCGGAGAAACGCTTGTTGGCGGAGAAGTCGGCGTTGATGAGGCCGGGGAGCCGCACGGCGTTGGTGCGCGGCGCGGTTCCAAAACGTCCGAAGAAGGGCGTGCCGGTGGCCCGATCGTTGATGGTGAAGGCACCGGTATTGATCCAACGCTTGTAAGTGCGCTCGGAGCCCGGCAGGTTGCCGTTCTGCCCGTTCACCACGTCAGGCCGGGAACCCACGCCCGTGCCGGTAGTATCGATGCCGTAGGTGACCGGAGCGCCGAAGCCGGTTTGGGCGGTGACGATGGTCGAGACCTGCCAACCCTTCACGAAGTAGGCCACGGGACCCTTGGAGGCCTTCATGAACGGCAGCTCGTAAAGGACCGTATTGACGGAGCGGATCTTCTGGTCGAAGCCGGCGATGGCGCGTTCGCCCTGGAGGTTATACAGGTCCTGCACGCTGCCGATGTAGTTACCACCGCCCACTTGGCCACCGATGTCGGTGGGGCCGGTGAAGGCTTTCGCCCAGGTGAAGGCGGAGAGTACGGTGACCCCGGTGGCCATGCGGCGTTCCACTTTCACCTGCAGCGCATGGTAGATGGAGTTGCCGATCGCCTTGTCGCCGGTGACGGGGCGCTGGAAGAGCTGATTCGGACGGCGGGAGTTGAGCGAAGGCGTTCCCGGGACGCGAGGATCGAGAACGTTGATGGGCCGATTGATGTCGCCCAGCGTGGCCACCAGACGGGTGCCCTTGCTGCCGACGTAACCGGCATCCACCACAAAACCGCCCCAGATTTTTTTCTGGATGTTGAGGTTCCATTGTTGGATGTAGGAGTCGCGCATGTTCTGGTCGTTTGAGACGGCGAAGTTGAATACGCCTGTGGTGGCCGCGCCGGCAAAGGGGTTCGAGAAGAAGAGGTTCGGCGCGCCGGCGATGTTTCCGACGACGTTGGCCCCGGCCGTGGCCTGTTGGCCCTCAGCCATCGCGAAGATCGCGTTCGAGATCTGCGGGGTGTAGTAGATGCCGTAGCCGCCACGGATCACCGCGTCCTTGGCGAAGCCCGGCTGATAGGCGAAGCCAATGCGGGGGCTGAAATTATTCTTGTCGGGCTGCAGCAAGCCGCGACCGTAGCGCGAATTCTGGGGCGTCGCGAAGCCGGCGGGCTGCAGGCCGTTCTGTTCGATGTTGACGAACTTGTCGTCGCTCTGCACCATCTTGCCGAAGTAGTCGTAGCGCATACCGTAGTTGATGGTGAGGCGCGACGAGACCTTCCAGTCATCGTTGAAATAGTAAGCCTGCCAGAAATTGGCGAGGTCCGTCACGGTGACGGCGGGATTGAGGCTGGCCGTGCGCACATAGCCGAGCATGAAGTCGGCCAGGCCGCTGCCGGTGTAAGTGCCGTCGAAACCGAAAGTGCCGCGCGGGTCGCGGGCCTGATTGAAGGTGACGCTGCGTCGAGCGACGTCGGCGCCCATCTTGAGGAAGTGCTTGCCGCGGACCCAGGATAAGTTGTCCACGAATTGGAAGATGCCGTTCGAGCGTTCACGCGGGCCGATCGTCCGTTGCAGGCCGAAGGTGCTGAAGCCGCCTTCGTCGCCGATGATGTTCACCACCGGGGGGCCAAAAAACTTCGGGTCCTTAGAGACCAGCGGCAGGCCCATCTTGTTGGCCACGTCGAAGGCCGGGTTGTTGGTGGTGCCGAAGGTTTCGTTCTCGTAAAAATTGTGGTAGCCGCCGCGCAACTCGTTCACGATCGCCGAAGATACGGTGCGCGTGTAGCCGAGCGAAAGGTTCTTGGTGCGTCCCAGGTTATCGCGTTGATCGTTGCCCCAAAAGGGAACGCCGCCTTCGAAGGTGTCGTTGAAGACGAAGCGCCCAAAGACGGAATCCTTGGCGGAGAACTGATGGTCGATCCGCGCGTTGTAATTGTCCTGCTTGGAGACAGCCGACACCGGATTGTTGATGAAGTTGAAGGCCCCCACCCCGGTGCCCGCCAAGGTATTGGGCGCGGGGGTAAAGGCTAGGAACGCGAGCGATTGCGGGCTGAGCGCACTCCGCGGAATGATGTTATTCGCGATCGGTAGGTTTTGCGGGTCACGCAAGATGAGCGGCGCCCCGGTGCGCGCATTCAACAGCCGGCTGAAGTCGCCGGTGCGAAAGGCAGGGTCCGGCACACGACGCAAACCGGCGATGGCGCCCTGCGCATTGCGTCCGCTCTCCCAGTTGAAGAAGAAGAAGGTCTTGTCCTTGCCATTGTAGAGCTTGGGGATGCGCACCGCGCCGCCGAGGTTGGCGCCAAACTGATTGCGATTGAGGCGGGGATTGGTGAGCGACTGCTTGGCGATCGCGTCATACGTTTGGGTGAGGTAGTCGTTGCGATTGAACTCCCAAAGTGTGCCATGGAAGACGTTGCCGCCGCGCTTGGTGAGCATGTTGATGTGGCCACCGGGCGCGCCGCCCGATTCGGCGGAGTAATTCGCCGTTTCCACCTTGAACTCGGCCAGCGAATCGACGGAGGGCGAAAACGAATAGGTCATCGCGTCGTAGTCCATTACTTCGATGCCGTCGAGGAAGAAGCGGTTGGCGGTGTCGCGCGAACCGTTGGCGGAGAAGCCGGTGCTGCCGAAAGAACTATCAGCCTGGCCGATCGAGCCACGGCCGCGGCGGACCGTGATGGAGCCCGGCGTGCCAGCCTGCGCGCCGGGAATCAGCTGCGCGAGTTGGATGAAGTTGCGACCGTTGAGCGGCAGGTCGACGATCTTCTGGGCGTCAATGACCGAACCCACGGTCCCGTTCTCGGTCTGCAGAACGGCGGCGCTTGCCTCCACGTTGATCGACTCGGCGACGTTGCCCACCTTGATCTGGATATCGACACGGGAGGTGACGCCGACCTGCAGGGCGAGGCCGGCGACCTTGCCGGACTGGAAGCCTTCCTTCGTCGTATCGACATTGTAGGCACCCGCCGGCAGGAAGGGCAGATTGTAGGTGCCCGCCTCGTTGGTGGTGGTGTCACGGGCGGTGTTGGTGGCGAGGCTGGTAGCCTTCACCCGGACCTTGGCGACCGGAGCGCCCGAAGCGTCAGTGACAATTCCGGTTAAGGTGGCGGTGGTTTGTTGCGCGAAGGCGGCAGTGCTGAGCGCGAAAAGGAGCGTGGAGGCGAAGGACGGCTTAGTAACTAATTTCATATGACCCAATATTTTCTATCTTACATGGGCCAAAC
>JAYTKJ010000448.1:0-6516 GCA_043730365.1 Acidobacteriota bacterium
CTTGGCTCAACTCGAAGCTACCGTACGAAACACTCTACTACCCCGGGAAGCCTACAACATGGTGCCGGGGCGTGACCCCCAATTCGGTTAAGCACCCCAAAGCCCGGCGCCTTTCAAGACATCCGCACCATAGAAGAATTCGAATCCTTCAATCTGTCGTTTGAGTGGAAGCTTGCGCCCAGCGGGAATTCCGGCGTCAAGTACTCCATCGTTCGCGCCGATTCGTTCAAACCTAAGGACGATCCGGACGGCATCACGGGGCTTCACGCACGAGCTCGCGGCCTGGAATTCCAGCTCGCCGATGCCGACACGCCCGATGCCAAGCGCGGGGACCAGTATTCGGCTGGGGCCCTATACGGCCTCTACGCGCCAACCGCTCCAGCCCTGGTTCGCATCGGCGAGTTCAATACCGCGCGCATCGTGTATTCGCCAACCCGCCTGGAGCATTGGATCAACGGCCAACTGCTGGTCGAGGCCGATCCGTCATCGAAGGATTTCGCCGCGCGAGTCCGTGCTTCTAAAGACATCCGGCTTTTGACGCATCCATCGCGCAGTCCGATTGCCCTGCAGAATCACGGGTCGGAGGTCTGGTTTAAGAACCTGCGGCTGCTGCGTCTATCCGCTGCACGCTGAACAGCAGCGCGCGCGGCACGTGGAAGCAGCCCTTGTAGCTGTTCCCCTTCAGCATGTGCGTCGGCTTGCCCGCCCGGTCACAATACCCAAACCACTCACCATGCTCCGGGTCGGGAAACGTGGCGTAGGTATACTCATCCACTTTGCCAAGCCACTCCAGCCACTTGGGATCGTGCGTCTTGGTGTAGGCGAGCACCAGTGCGTAGATCGCCTCGGTGTGCGGCCACCATAGCTTCATGCTCGCTTCCAATTGCAGCGGCGGCCGGCCTTGGGTGTCCACGAAATAGAGCAGCCCGCCGTGTTCGCGATCCCAACCGAAATGCAGCGACGAATCCAGAATCCGGAGGACATCCTCCACCTTGCCCGCGTCTGGAACGACCTCGAGCAGATGCAAGAGGAACCAACAAACCTCGGTCACATGCCCCGGACTTACCAGCCGCCCCTCAGGCAACTCTGGCCGCCGCGTACCGTCCGGCGCCACATTCTCCAGCAGCACCTGGCGATCGGGGTCGAGATGCCGCATCGCGCGGGTGTAGAGCTCCCGCAGGATCGCGCGATACCGCGGATCCGGATCCACCGCCGCGATCTCGAGAGCCATCGAAATCTCCACCATCACGTCGGCCAGTTGACTAAACGCCGGAGCCCCGCTCAATGACGGCCGGTCCATCAGAGCGGGATTGGCTATCCACCGCCGCACGGACGTGAACAGTTCCATCGCTTCGCGCCGTGCCCACTCTTCCCCGCTGGCCTTGGCGTACTCCAGCCATCCCAGCATGATAAACACCGCCGCGTAGGGCTTGCGTTGGTAAGCAGCCGGCCGCCCGTCGCGCGTCAGCGAGAAATAGCAACGGCCCTGAGCATCACGCGCATGGCGCCGCAGAAACTCCGCACCCAACCGCGCAGCCTCCAGCCACTCAGGCCGCTTCTCTACCTCGTTGTAGAGCCGGCTCATCGTCCACACCTGGCGCCCGTTGAGCCACATGTATTTGCGGTCGTCGTAGATCGCGCCATCTCGATCCAGACACGTGAAGTACCCACCGTGCTCGCGATCGAGCGAGTGCTTCATCCAAAACGGAATCACAGATTCGAAAAGATCCTGGCGGTAGCGGGCCGCGAATCGGGTCAACATAAAATTCGTTCCAGGTTACCGCCGAAGATGGCGCGCGCGGCGGCCTCATCGAGGCCCAACCCCGTGAGCGCGGCCACTTGCGCGTCGAAGATCGCCCGATTCCAGCCACGCGGAAAAAATGAAGAGTCCGAGCCAAACAGCAATCGCGACGGCCCGGCTACCGCCAACGCGCGCTGGAATACCCCCGTCAGGTCGCACCCGGCCTCCTGGTATTTGATCCACCCATTACTGCTCGACGTGTCCAGATAAACGTTCGGGCAGAGGTCGCACAGCATCAGCGCTTCCCGAAAAAGCCCCGCCCCAAAGTGAGGTACCACGAACGGCAATTTGGGGTATCGTAACGCCAGCGCATGCAGATCGAGCGGGTTGGAAAACCGCATGTCGAAAGGCGATGGCAATCCCAGCTTGGCCCGCACGCCCACCGACAAAACTCCGCAGTGGACGAACGCCAGGCAATTCCCGCGCGCCGACGCCAGCTCAAGCAAAGCCACCGCGCGATCGTCATGCATGGAGTAGCGATGCATCGCCGGGAAGAAGCAGAGGCCGCGCAAGCCGGCAGCCAGGGCCGATTCCACGGCAGCCGGCGCGCCAGGCGCCAGCGGATTCACCATGAAGTAGCCAAGGAACCGCGAGGGATGTGCCGCCAACGCCGATTCCACCGAAGTCTCGTCGCCGGGAAGACTGGCGATCAGAGCCGCGCGATCGACCCCGTGACGGTCCAACTCGCCCGCCCACCGGTCAGCCAGCGCCCGCGCGTCTTCCGGCGGCATCTCCCAGCCCAGGATAGGCGCGATGTCAGCGACACTCGATTGGCGTTGTGCAGCCAACAGCGAAAGAAACCGGTGAGAAAAGAAATGCACGTGCGCGTCACTGACACGCAACTCGCCCCATGGTGTATTCATGAACCGAAGTATGACAGAGCCGGAGACGAACTTAGATCCGTGTTTCCACCGGCGTCAGCCCGGCCTGCACTGCGACCTTGGTCAGCGTAGCCGCGTTATTGACGCCCAGCTTCTTCATCATCGTCTTGCGATAACTGCGCACGGTCTCAAGCTCCAGGCTGAGCACGCCGGCAATTTCCTTGCTGCTCTTGCCCTCGGCCACCAGCCGAAGCACCTGCACTTCACGCGGAGACAGGCCCTGCAGAATCGGTGAATTGGATGGAGTGGTGTTCCCCGTCTGAATCCGCCTCACCAGCCGGTCTGATACCTGCGGACTCAAATACGAGCCGCCGCGCGCAACCGTGCGGATCCCTTCCAGCATGTCGAGGATCGAAGCGCGTTTGAGAATGTAGCCGCGCGCTCCCGCCTTGATGGCGTTCATCACCGAGACCTCATCGTCGTAGCCCGACAGCACGACGACTTTTGTGTTAGGGCAATGACGGACGATCTCGGTCGTCGCCTCAATCCCATTCAAACCCGGCATGGACACGTCCATCAGCACTAAAGCTGGGGGCGTCTTCCGGCAAAACTGAATTGCCTCGGTCCCGTTGTCCACCTCGCCGGACACGTTAAATTCTTCGCCTTTTTCCAACACCGCCCGGATGCTCTGCCGAACAACCAAGTGGTCCTCCACCAACAGTACGTCAATGGCCATCTTCGTGGCTCCCTCTCTTCTTCTGAGTAGTACTCGCGGTTGAAACCTGAACTTGAGTACCTTAACCGAATTCAGGCTGGATCGCGAGTTCCAATTCCGCTCTCTGAATATGATACTCCATTATGGACGCTCCAGTACCGCGACTGGGGGTACTTGGTACAAATCCTTGCCCGTCGTCGCGGATAGCGAGGGTTGGCAGGGTACCCACCACTGTTCCAAACAACAGCCGCGCCTGATCAGCGACGGCGTTTGACCTCAGTCAACAGAAAAACGCTAACTCGGATGGGGTGGGGCGCTGCGGCTGAATGGGCTTCGACAGCAAGTCGCAAACCTGCGAGCTTAAATATACGCCGTCCCGCACTACTGCGCGGATCCCCGTGAGCGCATCGAGGACCGAGGCGCTTTTGAGAATGTAGCCACGAACTCCTGCCGTGATGGCGTTCATCACCGAGACCTCATCGTCATAGCCGGACAGCACGACGACTTTTGTGTTGGGGCAATGATGGACGATCTCGACCGTCGCTTCAATCCAATTGAGACCGGGCATGGACACGTCCATCAAAACCAAAGCCGGGGGTGTCCTTCGGCAAAACTGAATCGCCTCAATTCCATTGTCCACCTCGCCGGTCACGTTAAACTCATCGCCTCTCTCTAACACCAATGCTGCCCGGATGCTCTGTCGAACCAAGTGGTCCTCAACCAACAGTACGTCAATGGCCATCTGCGCGGCTCCCTCTCTTCTTCTGAGCGATGCTGGTGGTTGAAACTTGCACTCGAGTGCCTTTACCGGAATCGGACTCGATCACCAGTTCCATTTGAGCTGCTTGAATATGATGCTCCATGATGGACGTTCCGGTGCCGCGGGCGGAGGTAGTTGTTAGAAATCCTTGCCCGTCGTCGCGGATAGTTAAGATCGGCACGGTTCCCTCCCCCACTCCAAACGACAGCCACGCCCGGCTGGCGCCGGCATGGCGCAATACATTGTCGAGCGCCGCCTCGGCCACAGCATAGTAAGCCCGCGCCTGCGCCAGCGGTAAGTCAGCGCAAGCTTCGTCCGAGACGGAATACTCCAACGTACCCTCGAACTGCTTGTCGAACCGTGACGCCAACGCCTCTAGTGCCGGCGCCAATCGAAACCGGATGGCGGGATCCGGATGGAATTCACGACTAAGGCTGCGAACAGATGCAAAACTTCCCTCCAGGACGCCTTGAATCTCGGCGATGCGGTGGGCCAACTCCGGCGGCAAATCCATGGCCAACAGGTCAAGCGTCAAGCCGACGGCGGTGAGGCCGCCGGCTACGTCGTCATGTAGGATTCTGGACAAGCGCTCACGTTCGCGGCGGCGTGACTCCAGCCACGCTTCTACCGGAACGTTAGCCACGCCGCTTTCGCTCAAGGGCGCGGCGGCAGGCCGCCACCACGTCACGGACCGCGAGCCCATATTTTTCGAAGATGGCTTCCGGCGGGCCAGACTCGGCATAGGTGTCTTTGATGCCGACGAACTCCATAGCGCACGGACGAGTCTGCGCAACCACCTGGGCCACGCGCACGCCCAGACCGCCGTCCACCAGATGCTCTTCAGCCACCACGATGGCCCCGGTCTCACCGGCCGCGCGCTCGATCGCCGCCTTGTCCAGCGGCTTGACCGTGTGCATATCGATCACACGCACGTTCACACCCTCGGCCGCCAAAGCTTCCGATGCCCGAATCGCCTCAGCCACCAACAGGCCGTGGGCGATAATCGTGACATCCTGGCCCGGAATCAACTCGATGGACTTGCCGATCTCAAACGTTTGTCCCGCGTCATAAATAACCGGCGCATTCGCGCGCCCGGCTCGAATGAAAACCGAACCCGGCAAGGCCGCCGCGCTCTTGACCAGAGACTTCATCGCAACCTCGTCGGCCGGATCGATGACCGTGAAGCCCGGCAGCGAACATGCCAGCGCGATGTCTTCGATACTCATCTGCGACGGGCCATCTTCACCGATGGAAATACCGCTGTGCGTACCCACGACCTTGATCGGCACTTGCGGGTAAGCGGCGGTGACGCGCAACTGCTCAAAACCTTTGTTCAAGACGAAGCAGGAGAAGCTGGAGACAAAAGCAACCTTGCCACTAGACGCCAGGCCGGCGCCGATGGCCACCATATTCGCCTCGGCGATACCGCAGGAGAAGAACCGCTCGGGAAACTCTTTGGCAAACCCGGCGGTATTGGTGGACTTGGATAGATCGGCATCGCAAACTACGACGTTCGGATTTTCACGGCCCAGTTCAACCAGGGCTTTTCCAAAAGCGGCGCGCGTAGCTCCGCCCATTTTCAGCTCAAACTTTGTCGCAGGCATTTCTAGGCAAGCTCCTTCAAGGCGGCAGCAAGTTCCTCGGCATTGGGGGCCATGCCGTGCCACTTCGGATTGTTCTCCATGAAGCTCACGCCCTTGCCCTTGACGGTGTGGGCAATCAGGCAGGTAGGCTTGCCCTTCGTCGCAGCCGCTTCGGTGAAGGCCGCGTCCACTTTGGCCAGATCGTGGCCGTCGACTTCGATTGCGTGCCAGCCGAAGGCGCGCCATTTCTCCGCCAATGGCTCAACGGCCATGATGTCTTTCACCCAGCCATCGAGTTGGATCCGGTTGTTATCGACAATCGCGCAGACGTTGTCCATCTTGTGAAACGAGCCGAACATGGCCGCTTCCCAGATCTGCCCTTCCTGAATCTCGCCATCGCCCAGCACCACATACGTGCGTGAGGGAGACTTGTCCAATCGCGCGGCCAGGCCCATACCGAGCGCCACCGATAGACCGACGCCGAGGGAACCGGTCGAGGCTTCGAGCACCGGCATGAAGCGCCGATCCGGATGACCCTGATAGATCGAGCCCATCTGCCGCAGCGTGTTCAATTGGTCCACCGGGCAGTACCCGGACTCGGCCATCACCGCATAGAGAACAGGACAGGCATGCCCTTTGGAAAGAATGAAGCGATCCCGCTCTTTCCAACCCGGATTCTTCGGATCGTGCCTGAGATGCCCCCCAAAATACAAGGAAACAAGGAGCTCAACGGCTGAAAGCGAGCCGCCCGGGTGGCCTGACTTCGCCGCGCCGACCATACTAACGATATGTCGGCGGATGGTCTTGCAAACGGCCGCGAGCTGCTCGGCAGTTTG
>JAYTKJ010000449.1:0-8083 GCA_043730365.1 Acidobacteriota bacterium
CGGACCATGTGTGCTTGGTGACCTTGCCGCGCGGCACGCCTTCTTGTCGCGACGAGTCTGGACCATAGGTGTACTCTTCACCCGAAAGCAGGGGCGTGAAAGCCAGTGGAAGGAAAGCGCGGCGAAGCATAGCCTCCATGATAGTCGGGCAGGCTTCAGCCTGCCCGAGACTTCAGTCCCGCCTTCCGGTCTGCAGGCCCTGTTTCTTCAGCGCCTCGCGAATGGCGATCTCCGCCGCGTCACCGTTGCCGAGCTGATAGTCGACAATGATGCCCTGCTTATCGATCAGCACTAACGTAGGAATCCCGTCCACTTTGTATTTGGTCCGGGCATCTTTCTGTTTGCCGTCGAACAGGCTGGGCCAGTCATAGGGTTTCCCTTGGAGAAACTTCAAGGCTTGCTCGGTGGTCTCGTCGTCATTCACCCCCAATAGGATCAGCCCCTGGTCTTTGGTCTCCCGATAGAGTTTGGCGATCGCGGGCAACTGGTCGCGGCATGGCGCGCACCAGGCCGCCCAGAAGTCGAGCAGCACATGCTTCCCACGCAGATCGGACAACTTCACGGTGTCACCAGTCAGCGTCTGCATCGACAACTCGGGAGCCGGTTTGCCAATCAGATCCTTGGCAGGGCGGGGAAACGCGTGCTCGAGTCTATCCACCTCGCGGTAGTTGGCCGGAGGCGAGTAGATGAACAATGAGTCCGGCAGCGGCTCATTGATGGATGCCGCGGTGTGGCGTATGCTGTGGCGGGTCTGCCCGTCGACGAATGGCCGGGAAGGGTCGTGCTTACCGCGGCTGATGCTTTCCTCGCGCAGAATGATCTTACGCTGCTTGTCGATCCAGAAGGTCTTTGTGAACGACGCGAAGCCGGTAGAGCCTTTGGGTGCCGCGTAGTCGGCGCGCACCACCGTGCACTCGATCGGTTTGCCCCCCGCGCCCACTTCGATAGTTTCGTCCCGAAGCCGCTCGGCCTTCGTGAGGTTCACCGTCAACTGTTGGTACTGTCGCAAATATATTTTCATTCGGTGGAGGGCTGCCTCCGCCACCGGTCCGCCGCCCTTGGAGTCCGCGAGCGGCCCTTCCACCGCCGTTCGCATGTACTCCCGCATGTCCGGGGCGGCCCGCCACAACGTCTTTCCGTCCGAGACGACGACGAACGATCCGCTCCCGTGGAAGAGCTCGAACCGCACGCGCCCGGGCTGCTGATCTTTGGCGATCAGCGCCCGGCCCGTTGACCAGGACCGCTGCATGTCTTCGCTGAACTCCCCCTCCTCTGTGGTGTCAAAGTTGTAACTCCGGGCGCTTTTGTAAGTGGCGACCACGTCGTTGAGGAGCGGCGTGGCGTCCTGCTCCTGGGCTGGGAGGCCGTTTGGTGCAAGGATTGTCAGGAAGACCGCCGCGTAGAAAAAACTCATAGACATCGCTCTCGCCTACAGTATGACTTCACAATCAAGCGCGCGCTTGGCCATCATCGCCTCAGCCGTACTGTTCTCAACCGGAGGCGCGGCCATCAAAGCCACTTCGTTTTCCTCATGGCAAGTGGCTTGCCTGCGCTCCGCCATTGCGGCCGCTGCCTTGCTCCTATTGATTCCCGGCGCGCGCCGAGCCTGGACTCCGCGCATGATCGGCGTCGCCGTTGCCTATGCCGCTACCCTCGTCGGCTTTGTCACGGCCACCAAGCTCACCACCGCTGCCAACGCGATCTTCCTGGAAGACACCGCACCGCTCTATCTGGTCCTCGCCGGTCCATTGCTGCTGAAGGAGCGAGCGCGCCGCGTGGACCTGCTGGTGATCGCGCTCATGGCCACCGGACTGGCGCTGTTCTTCTCCGGCGCCGAAGGCCCCACGGCGATCGCTCCCAATCCCGCGCGCGGCAATCTCATCGGTGCCGGCACCGGCATCACCTGGGCCATCACCATCGCGGGACTGCGCTGGCTCTCGCGCGGTAGTGACGGCGCGGCAGCCTTGGCGACGGCCGCCATCGGGAACATCCTCGCCGCCCTCGCCACTCTCCCCTTCGCCTGGCCCTTCCATGCGGCCCACGTGACTGACTGGCTCGCCGTCGGCTACCTCGGCATCTTTCAAGTGGGCCTGGCCTACGTGTTGCTCGCGCGCGGGCTCCGCGGTGTGACCGCGCTGGAGGCCTCGCTACTGATCCTCGTCGAGCCCGCGCTCACGCCCATCTGGGCCGGCCTGCTACACGGCGAGTGGCCGGGCGCGCTGTCGGCGTTGGGCGGCGCGCTGATCGTCGGCGCGACCGCGGCGCAGTTGCTCGTCCGCGAAGAGGTAAATTGAAGTTGTGGCAAAGATTGTGACCGATCCGAAGGCCCTGCCGGAGCGCGCCACTCCAATTCCGGGGGCCAAGCCGCCTGTCGTTCGCCTGCCCACACGGATTCAGGTCATCCTGAGGAAGTGGATACCTTCCTTGAAGCCCCCTCGCGCGTCCGGGCATTGCCGAGGCTGGCGATCGCGAGATACAGCGTCTCGTTCCACCCGGGCGGGTCCGCCTTCACCTTCTTCTCCAGCTCACCGGGCGGGAGATCGATGGCCAGATAGCAACCCGCGAAGTATTCCTGAAAGGTCCGATGCACGAAACGGAATGCCTCTTCGCCGCTCCCGGAGCCGGTGTCATAAACAAGGATCGCGTCGCGCTCATGCAAGCGGCGGATAACGTCGTCTACGCTCGCCACCTGCGCCGGGCACTCTTCTTGCAGGAAGGCGGTGAGTCTCCGGGCGAGATCTTTCTTGGAAACCCGCAAATGGTCTTCGCGGCTAGAGAGACCCGCTCCCGCTTCCATCTGGGAGATCGTAGGCCAGTTGGCGGAGAAACCGTTCCTTGAGCGGCAGCGGAATCGGGCCGGCCCCCAGTTCGGCGCTCCAATGCTCCAGTAGCGTGTCCACGCACTTGGCATAGAGTTCACGGCGGCTGCCCGGCAGCGCGCCCGTAATGAAATGCACGCGCACAATCATGGCCAGCAGCAGCGCCGTCCGCGCCATCTCGCTCAGATACTCTCGCGCCTCGTCTTTGACCGCGCTCACCAGGGCATTGGCCCGCTCATCGGCCACCGCCTTGTCCTTCTCGTAGATCGGTCCAGACTTGCGGGATGATGCTCTCGATCTCTTCCTCATCAAGGTCACACAACTCAAAGTGCGACAGTTTGGGGAACTCGTGCGCATAGTCATGCGGGCGGCTGGAGACAATCATGGCGCAGGAGTCCTGCAAGCCTCCCGCGAAGTTCTCCAGCCGCCGCGCCAGTTCGTTGCGGATCTCCGGTGAGCCGGCTTCGTCCAGACCGTCGAACAGGAGGAGCAGGCCGCCGGTGTCCGCCTCGCGCTCAAAGACGCCCGTCGGAAGGTCGATCTGCATCGCCCCCTTGGCTTGCAGGTACAGACAACGCCAAAGCGAGGGTTCGCTGCTTTGATCTTTCACCAGCGCGCGGATGCGATAAAACACGGGCAGTAACTCACGGATGCCTTTCGCCCAATCGAGTTCCGCCGGGACCTTGACGCGATTCTGCCGCTCCAGCGCATGCGCGGCGGCGGCGAAGGCCATGCACTTGAGTAGCGTCGTCTTGCCCGCGCCAGGCTTGCCCAGGATGATGGCGCGCTGCGGGGCGTTGGCGTTCGCCAGGATCGCATCGGCCTTGCGCGGCTCACTGTCCCGTTCTTCCAGGGACTGCAGGAGCGGCAACTCAAACAGCGAATCCATGCGGGCATTCCTGATCCCACGCGCGTCTGCCAAGCCCGTGAATTCGATCCGCGAATGCTGCTCGTACATCGCCTCCAGATACTTGAGGCGCCATGTATGGTGGTCTTTCACGGCCTCGGGCTGGATGCGCTTCTCGAGCTCCCGCCACCAGCGGCGAAGTTTGAGACCGGCTTTCTCCGGCGCGGGCGCGCCTTCGGCTTCAAACAGTTTGCGGAGTTCCTCGCCCAGGCGATCGAAGTTGACGGCGGCGAGCTTGTTATCGCGGACCTTCTCCATCTCCTGCCGGACGTAGTCGAGATCGAAAAACGCGCGAATGGCCTTGCCCGTCTGCCGCCCCTGCCGGCCCGTGAGTTCCTTCCCCCACTCGCGAGCCAAGTCCTCCCATGCCGCCCGTTCCTTGTCGGGGAACAGCTTCAGGCTACACAGCTTGCCGCCGATAAATTCGCCGGTCGCGCCGATCAGTATCTGCAAGGGAAGGGATAAGTCGCCCACTTGGGAAGCGTATCAGATCAACTGAAGTCCGGCCGCGCGAACCGGCCAGGCAGCCGATGAGATCCGTGCCAATGCAAAGTCCAAGGCGATGCGGATCTGCTCAGCAGTCTCGCCTGAGGCGAACTTCCCTAAGTCAAGTTCGGCCATTCCTGCGCGACGATGAGCCCTTCACACCATCTCAGCGCGCCAAAAAGATATTTACCGCATTTTCTGTAGCTTACGTGACTTCACTCTTGTGTTCTAACCGAAATCCCGTATACTGCTCCTGAGAACAAAACATGCACAACGCACTCCTGGTGAGTCGTAACCCCAGTGTGGTCACTGGTATTTAGAAACTTACCCCTCAGCACACTTCGCTCATTCAGCGGTAACAGCAATCATTCAGTGCAAGGAGGATAGGTGTATGTCTACGTGGTTATTCGGTTTTGATTTTCTTACTGTTGCGGCTATGATTTTGGCCGTAACGGCAATCCTGCTTTTTCTAAGCAGCTTCGTCAGCATCCGGGAAGACCAGGTGGGTGTGGTCGTCAAGCGCTTCTCGCCTGGCAAGGCAATGCCCGAGGGCCGCGTGGTGGCGCTCAATGGCGAAGCAGGCTACCAAGCCAGGCCACTTGGGCCCGGCATTCACTACCCGTATTGGCCATGGCAGTACAAGATCGAGAAGCACCCATTCACGAAAATTGAACAAGGCTTCGTCGGCCTGGTGATCGCCAACGACGGCGACGCCATGCCGGTGGACCGCGTGCTGGCCAACGTGGTGGATTGCGACTATTTCCAGGACGCCGCCAAGTTCCTACGCAACGGAGGACAGAAGGGCCGCCAGAGTACGGTACTGACGGCGGGCTTCTATCGCATCAATCCGGTACTGTTCAAGGTGATCCCCAACGTGCCGATCACCAAGATCGACTCCGACAAAATCGGTATCGTGACGGTGATGGATGGCGATCCGATGCCGGTTGGCCAGATGGCCGCCAAGGCCGCGGTGGGACACGACGATTTTCAGAACCCCGAGGCGTTCATCAAGGCCGGCGGAGGCCGGGGCTTGCAGGAGCAGATCATCCTGGCCGGCAACTACAATCTGAACCCCTGGTTCTGCGAAATCGAAGAGCATCCGCTCTTTGAAGTGCCGATCGGCTATGTTGGCGTGGTCGTGAGCTTTGTCGGCGACGATTCGCGCGACATCTCGGGCGATCAGTTCACGCATGGCAACATCGTGCGGCGGGGCGGCAAGGGCGTGTGGGACGAACCGCTCTACCCGGGCAAGCATCCGGTGAACTCGCGCATCATGAAGATCGAGTTGGTGCCCACGACGAATATCGTGCTCAACTGGGCCTCGGCGCGGACCGAGGCGCACAAGCTGGACGAAAAGCTATCGACGATCACTGTACGCTCGATGGACGGGTTCACGTTCAACCTGGACGTTTCGCAGATCATCAACATCGGCGCCACCAAGGCTCCGTGGGTGATCTCGCGGGTCGGTAGCGTGCGGAATCTGGTGAACCAGGTGCTGGAGCCGATTGTCGGCAACTATTTCCGCAATAGCGCGCAGAACTATTCAGTGTTGGACTTCCTCAGCAACCGAACCGAGCGCCAGAAGGAAGCGCGGCAACATATCAACAACGCCATCATCGAGTATGACGTGCAGAGCGTCGACACGCTGCTGGGCGACATCACTCCGCCACATGAGCTGATGGTTACATTGACGGCGCGTAAGATCGCCGAAGAGCAACAGAAGACCTTCGTGACCGAAGAGAAGACGCAACGCACCCGCCAGGAACTGGAGCGACAGAAGGCGCTGGCCGACAAGCAGAAGGAACTGGTGAATTCCGAACAGGATGTGCGCGTGGCCGAGATGCGCGCCAAGGCGAGCGTGGAGCAAGCCAACGGTGAATCGCAGGCAGTGGCGCGGCGAGCCGAGGGCGAAGCGATGGCGCGGCGTAGAATCGGCGAGGCCGAAGCCGATGTGGTCGCCATCAAGGGCCGCAATGAGGGCGAGGCGATTCGCGCGATCGGACTGGCGAAGGCGGAAGCCTACAAGCAAGGCGTCGAAGCGATGGGTGGCAACTACGCGGTGCTGCAGATCTTCCAGGCGCTGGCCGACAAGAACATCCGGCTCACCCCGGATGTGATGGTGACCGGCGGTGGCGCTACCTCCAGCGACGGGATGCTGGCGGTGGTGCTGCGAGACCTGCTACAGAAGGCGAACCCCACCGCCAAGACCTAAAGTAACGGCGCGATCACCTGATCGAGAGCGTCGTCGGTCAACTTCTCCGGGAGGGCCATGCCGCGGTGCAACGTCCAACGTTCACCGTGTTCGAGGCTCCCTCCCGGAGCTAGTGTTTTCAGGGGGCCCAGCGTTTCCAGTTCGAGCGTGACGCCGTTGGCGAAGATCTCAAACGAACAACCCATGTCCGGATAGCGCGCGGCCCGGTCAGCCGAATATTGTTTGAGGAACAAGTGGCTGTTGAGGAAGTACGCCCCCCAGGTGCGCTCATTGAAGAGGCCCGCCTTCATGGGAGAAGGGTGGCGCGCGTCCTGGCGAAGCGCGAGGTATTTTCGCAGGAGCGTCCAGCGCGGATCGGAGAAATCGGTGAAGGCGAACATCACGAGTGGATTGGTGGGCGCGAGTATTTCCGGATGCGTGCCGCGCGGTGGGAAGCCGGTGATACCAACACCGCCGGGCGCCATCATGGTGAGGGGCCAAGCGGCTAACTCGATATCCCAGGCCAGTGTATTCTCGAGGCGGTGATGGACCATCACGGACGAGCCTGTCGAAGCCAGGCGGATCAGCAAGGACTTGCGCAAACCGGACAGCGGCTCAACCGGCGCGGTAAGTTCGATCGTATTGCCACCTTGCAAGCGCACTGCCACGGGCGCGTTGTCCGGCGCCCAAGATAGCGGAAACCGTTCGGGGGCGCACCAGAGGCGATGACCGCCACGAGGGCGAAATTCGGATTCTCCCGATTTGCCGAGTTGGTCCGGTAGCGCAAGAAAGAGATTGGGGCCGCCGCCCACGAAGGCGTAACGCATGATGCGAGGACCCACGTCGGTGGTGACCACCAACTCGATTTCGCCGTTCGAAAGCCGGTAGCAGTTGGGCCAGCCGCCCCAGGGGATTTTCTCGATCGTAACCGCGCTCATCTATCTGCCCATCCAGCCGCCGTCCACGGTGACGATCTCGCCGCTCATGTAATCCGAGGCCCGCGAGGCGAGGAAGACAACCACGCCCTTGAAGTCAGATGGCTCTCCCCAGCGGCCAGCGGGAATGCGCGCCAGGATCGCCGGATTGCGCACGGGATCAGCACGCAGCGCCGCTGTGTTATCGGTGGCAATGTAGCCGGGCGCGATGGCATTCACCTGCACACCTTGGCCTGCCCACTCATTGGCGAATGCCTTCACCAGGGACCCCAGCGCACCTTTACTGGCTGCGTAGCCGGGCACGGTGATGCCGCCTTGAAACGTCAGCAGAGACGCGGTGAAGACGATCTTGCCTTTCCCGCGCGCCACCATGTCGCGCCCAAACTCACGCGTGAGAACGAACTGTGAACTCAGATTCGTCTCGATGACCTTATCCCAATACTCGTCGGGGTGCTCAGCCGCGGGCTTGCGCAGGATCGTGCCCGCGTTGTTGATAAGGATGTCGATGGGCGGCGCCTCAGCCTTCGCTTTGGCGATGAAACCGTAGAGGGCCTGGCGGTCTGAAAAATCGCAGGCGTAACCTCGGAAGGAGCGGCCGAGCGCGCGCACCGTCTGGCCCACTTCGCCGCCATCGGCCTCCATTTTTGCGCTGACACCCACGATGTCCGCGCCGGCTTCGGCCAATGCCTCCGCCATGGCTTTGCCGATACCGCGGCGGCAACCAGTGACGAGTGCGGTCTGGCCT
>JAYTKJ010000450.1:0-10436 GCA_043730365.1 Acidobacteriota bacterium
ATTGGCGCCCGCCAGGCCGACATCGTGCGGCAGTTCCTGACCGAAGCCATTCTCATCTCGATGCTGGGGGGCACCCTGGGAGTAATCTTCGGGGTCGCCCTTTCCTATATCATTGGCGCCGCCGCCGGCTATCCCACCTCGGTCAGCACAGTGTCCATCGTCGTCGCCTTTTCGGTGTCTGTCGGTATCGGTCTACTTTTCGGCATCTACCCGGCCATGCAGGCCGCCAAACTGGATCCTATTGAAGCGATCCGCTACGAATAATCGGAGTCCAATGCGCAAACTCGCTTTGATCGTATCTTTTGCTCTCGCGCTGCCGGCGCAAGACTATTTCAACGCCCCGAAGTTTCCCAATGGCGCGTTCTTCCGCCAGGGCTTCGGGAAGGAACTGCCGCGCGTGGAAATCCAGGCGCCCATCCGCCTGCAGGATTTCGTCGTGGACGGCAAACTGGAGCTGTCGCTGCAGCGGTATCTGGAACTGGTGATGGCCAACAACCCGGACATCCAGATCCAGCGCTTGTCGATCGAGCAGTTCAAGAACAACATCACGCGCCAGTACGGGCGCTTCGATCCGTTCCTTGCAGCCTCCTTCAACGCCACGCGCGCCACCAATCCCACCAACAGCATTCTGGCCGGCGCCAACACGCTGTCGAATTTGACCCAGCCGTTCATCGCACAGTACTCGCAGATACTCGAGAACGGCACTCAGTTCAACGTCGGATTCGGCGCTACCAAGTCGTCCACCAACGACAGTTTCGCCACGTTCAACCCGAATATCAATTCCTTCTTCCGCATGGGCTTCGCACAGCCCCTGCTGCGGGATCGCGGCGCGGCGGTGAACAAGCTACAGATCATGGTGGCCCGCAGCCGCTTGCGCCAGGGTGAGTACACTCTGCGCGACCAGTTGCTCAGGCTCCTGCAGCTGGCCGAACTCGCCTATTGGCAGGTTATCCAGGCGCGCGAATCGCTGCGGGTGCAGGAAGCCGCGCTCGATATCAACGGCAAACTCCTCAAGCGCAACCAGCGCGAACTTGAGCTGGGTGCGATATCGGCACTGGAGATCTACCGGCCCCAGGCCAACTACGCCTCCACCGAAGTGCGCGTCACCCAGGCCCGCTACGCGCTCCAGCAAGCCGAAGACGCGTTGCGCCGCCAGATGGGCGCCGACGTGGATGTCCAGTATCGCAACGTGGCCATTGTCCTGACTGAGAACGTGGCGCCGCCCCAGGACGACAAGCCCCTGGACAAAGAGCTCTACGTCGAGACCGCATACCGCTTGCGGCCCGATCTCAAGGCTCAGGTGCAGTCACTTGATATCGACGATCTCAACTACCGCAGAGCTAAGAATAGCCTCACGCCGGATCTTGCGCTCACCGGCGCGTATACCGGCAGCGGTCGCGGGGGCAACTTCATCCCGCGCATTAACAACCTGGGGTCAGGCGTGAACGTGGCCTCCACGCTCGTCCCCGGCGGCATCGCCGACTCTCTCAATCAAGTGTTCGCCTTCGACTTTCCTACCTACGCGATGGGCCTATCGTTGCGCCTGCCTCTGCGTGACCGCGCCGGTCACGCCGATCTTGCCGATGCGGTCCTGAACAAGCGCCTCGACACCCTTCGGACCCGGTCGCTGGAACAGAATATTCGCTTGGACGTCTTGAACGCCGTCACGCGCGTCGAATCCAGCCGCGCCGGCGTCCGCCAATCACAGATCACCGTGAACTTCTCCCAACAAAGCCTGGACGCCGAGCAAAAGCGCTACGACCTCGGCGTAACCACGATCTTCTTCGTGCTTGACGCCACCCAATCCCTGTTCAATGCGCAGGCTGACCTGGTGGTGCAATCGGTGCAGTACCGCCGCGATCTGCTCAACCTCATGCGCGTCACCGGCACCTTGCTCGAAGAACGCGGCGTGATCGTCGACTAGTGTCAACGCTACAATAGCCGCTTGGGCCGCATTCGCGTTCTTTCCGACATCGTCGCCAACAAGATCGCCGCCGGCGAAGTTGTCGAACGGCCAGCCTCGGTCGTCAAAGAGCTACTGGAGAATTCGCTCGACGCTGGAGCGTCGCGCATCCGTATCGACTCAGAAGGCGGTGGCCGCCGCCTCATCCGCATTACCGACGATGGCCATGGCATGCTGCGTGACGATGCGCTGCTGGCCTTCGAGCGCCACGCCACGTCCAAGCTCTCCGACGTGCATGACCTGCTGTCCATCTCCACCCTCGGCTTCCGCGGCGAGGCGCTGCCGTCGATTGCCTCGGTCTCGCGGCTGACTCTTGAGACACGCTCGCCGGACGAAACCACGGGCACCACGGTCGAGATCGCCGGCGGGAAGATCCTGCGGTGCGAGGAATCGGCGCTGGCGGCCGGCACCGTCATCACCGTGCGGGATCTGTTCTTCAACGTCCCGGCCCGCAAGAAATTCCTGCGGACCGAACAGACCGAACTCGCTCACATCGCCTCGCTGGCCACGCACTACTCGCTCGCCTATCCCGCCAAGGCGTTCGAGCTCCGCCACAACGGCGGAGAGTTGCTGTCGGTAACCGCGGTCTCGGCACTGCGCGATCGCGTCTTTCAAGTCTTCGGCTCGCAGACCGTCGAAGAGCTCATCGACCTCGGCTTCACCGAGCGCGAGTTTGCCTCAGACGACGAAGAAGGCTCGCCGCGCCGCAGCTACGCACTGCGCGGTTTTGTCTCGCGGCCGCAGGTGCAGAAGCTCAACCGCAACTCGATCTACCTGTTTGTCAACGGGCGGCTCATTCGAGACCGATTGTTGCTGCATGCCCTGAGCGCCGCCTATCACCAGATCATTCCCCCCAACGCCTATCCGTTCGCGCTGCTGTTCCTCGATTGCTCGGCCGAAGAGGTGGACGTCAATGTCCATCCGTCTAAAACCGAGGTGCGCTTCCGCCGCGGCTCGTTCGTGCATGACTTTGTGCGCGACGCCATCAAGGATGCGCTCAACGCGGCACGCCCAGTGTCGAGCCTGCCGTTGCTCGCCACAGCGCAGCCCGGCGCGCGGCTGCCATATTCGGAATTCACGCAGCGCATCGAGAACGCGGACTACCAACAGCCAAGCGCGGCCGGCGAACCTGCGCCGCCGCCGGCCGCCGCTACCTTGCCTGAAATCGAGTTGCGTCAGGCGCAGTCGTACGCGCCGCCGCGCCTGGATTTCGGTGACCCGGCCCCGGCCCCTCCGGCGCCAGCCGCCACGCTCCAACCCGGTGCGCGAGCCCGCCGTGTTCCCGATACGCATGGACCCCTGCCATCAGGATTGGCAGCCGAACCGTCCACCAGCATGGACGCGCTGCGAGACCTGCGCCCGATCGGCCAGTTGCACGACAGCTTCATCATTGCCGCCGCGGTTGACGGGCTCTGGATCATCGATCAGCATGTGGCGCATGAACGCATCCTGTTTGAAAAAGTGCTCCGCCAAATGGCCCAGGGCCGCGTGGAACAGCAGTTTCTGCTGATGCCGCTGCTGCTGGAGCTGACCGCCGCGCAGCAGATCGAGTGCGCGCGGATCGGCGCTGACCTCGAGGCCGTGGGCTTTGAAATCGAGCCCTTCGGCCCGCGCACGATTGCGGTGAAGGCCGCGCCGTCGGACGTGTCGGCGGCCGAGGTGGAACGAGTGATATTCGAGATCCTCGAGATCGCCGATCAGGAAATGCGCCAGACTTCGTTCAACGATATCCGGCACGATATGGCTGCCTCGATCGCCTGCCGTGCGGCCATCAAGATTAACAACCCGCTGGACCTGACTCGCATGCAATGGCTGCTCAACGAACTGGCCGCCACGCAATTTCCGATGTCATGCCCGCACGGCCGGCCGATCGCGCTCCGCTACCCCACGCGCGACATTCTCAAAGGCTTTCACCGGATATAGCGCGCGGCCAGAAAGGAGAGCACGGCGGGCGATGGCACTAACACACACAAGGTTTGTCGAGTTCGCTAAGCTCAAGCAGCGCGGCAAGAGTGGGGCGACAGTTGTCAGGCTCATGATGGCTGCCAATGATCTGGGGTTTGCCAATGAGGCGCTCTCCATGTTCAACGCGAAGAACTCCCCTTCCCAACTCGACCGCCGTGACGCGGCACGCCGATACTTCCTCCGTATGCAACTCAGCCATTTGCGGCAAGGGATGAAGGTGATCGGCAGCATCAGCAATGATCGAACGCTATCGGCTGTGGTGGCGGGATGTGACGCTCAGACTCGGGCCGACTTCGAGCAGCTCAGGCAATTCCTGCCGAACGGGCAACGAGCTAACGACTTCAAGAAGTGGGTCCAGGAGGTCCGCAACAACGTGGGATTCCACTACGACGAGGACAAAGGGTACACTGAAGCCGTAATCGCGGATCGGGCTGATCGTGGTCAAGTTTCATCCATTACCAGGGGCAACCATTGTCACCTTTGGTTTTTCAAAGTCGCGGACGAAATAGTTGACAGCATTGTGTGCCGGCAGATTTGGCGAATTCCCCGGGAGGCCAGTTTGCGCGAAGAGACCGATCAAGTGGCGACTGAGCTGTATGGCGCTGTGGTGCTCTTCGTCGATTTCGCCGGGGAGTTCATCTGGAAATACTGTGCTGAGCTTTGATGCTCACCGGATATAGCGCGCGGCCAGATCGGCAGCGCTGGAGTTCAGGTCAAGAGCCTCGGTGGCCACTTCCTCGCCCTCGCGCATGAACACAGCCTTGATGCCGTCACCGCTCGGACGCAGTTCCAGACGCTGCTCAACGCCGTCGAGCCGAGCCTCGAGCCGGAGCATGGAATCCAGCCAGGTAGGCCGCACCATCACCCGCTTGGCGTGTCCCAGCGCGCGGCAGGCGGCAATCAGTTGCCCTGCAAAAGGCCCGGTCTTCAGCGCTTCTTCAAACGGAGCACGCCGGAGGGCTTCGCCCCGTTCGGTCTCGCGCTCGGCCTGTTGACGCTTCAGCGCTTCAGGATCGATCTCCTCACGAGACTCCAGAGCCTTGAGGTTGTTCTCCAGATTATCGAGAAAGCTCACCCTCCTATCTTAGCGGTCAGGCCCCAAAACTCACCGCGCCGGGAGAGTAGAATTGAGCTAGCGCCATGGCTTCACACTCCATTTCCCTGGTTGATCTGCATAACGGCGACCGGATGTCGAGGGACGAATTCCTTTGGCGTTGGGAACAGATTCCCGAGATCAAACGCGCCGAGCTTATCGATGGGATGGTGTACTTGAGTTCTCCGCTGTCTGAACGGCACTCGCGATATGAGCAGTTGTTGAATCGTTGGTTGTCGCACTACGAGAGTCTGGTTCCCGGACTGGATATTTTGCCCAACGCCACGTGGCTACTCGGCGATAGCAGTCCGCAGCCGGATCTGGCGCTGATCCGGCAGACCGGCACTTCCCGAAGTTCAGGTAAGTTCCGTGAGGGGCCGCCCGAGTTGGCGGTGGAGATTTGCTACTCGAGCCTTGCCTACGATCTCGGGCCCAAGCTTGAACTATATCGCCGCGCCGGGGTGCAAGAATACCTGGCGATCCTGCTCGAGGACAAGAAAGTGCAGTGGCGTGCGCTCAACAGCGACGGGCGGTATCAGGTGTTGAAGCCCTCGGGCGGTTTTCTGAAGTCGCGAGTATTTCCAGGGCTCTGGCTAGACGCGGGAGCGGTGTTCCCGCCCGATCGCAAGCGCCTGCTCGCAGGGGTCGACGCCGGGCTTCTGCGCAAGGAAAGGCGCTGAGCTACCGCCATGGCTTCCCATTCCATTTCCCTGGTTGATCTGCATAACGGCGACCGGATGTCGAGGGACGAATTCCTTTGGCGTTGGGAACAGATTCCTGAGATCAAACGCGCCGAGCTTATCGATGGGATGGTGTACTTGAGTTCTCCTCTTTCTGAACGGCACTCGCGGTATGAACTGCTGTTGTGCAGTTGGTTATTGCACTACGAGAATCGGGTTCCCGGACTGGATATTTTGCCCAACGCCACGTGGCTGCTCGGCGATAGCAGTCCGCAGCCGGATCTGGCGCTGATCCGGCAGACCGGCACTTCCCGAAGTTCAGGTAAGTTCCGTGAGGGGCCGCCCGAGTTGGTGGTGGAGATTTGCTACTCGAGCCTTGCCTACGATCTCGGGCCCAAGCTTGAACTGTATCGCCGCACCGGGGTGCAAGAATACCTAACGATCCTGCTCGAAGACGAGAAAGTGCAGTGGCGTGCCCTCAACAGCGACGGGCGGTATCAGGTGTTGAAGCCCGCGGGCGGATTTCTGAAGTCGCGAGTATTTCCAGGGCTCTGGCTAGACACGGGAGCAATCTTCCCGCCCGATCGCAAGCGCCTGCTCGCCGGGGTCGACGCTGGGCTTCACGCTTCGCCTTTCACCGTGCGCAAGGAAAGGCGCTGAGCTAGCGCCATGGCTTCACATTCCATTTCCCTGGTTGATCTGCATAACGGCGACCGGATGTCGAGGGACGAATTCCTTTGGCGATGGGAACAGATTCCCGAGATCAAACGCGCCGAGCTTATCGATGGGATGGTGTACTTGAGTTCTCCTCTTTCTGAACGGCACTCGGACTACGAACAGTTGTTGAATCGTTGGTTGTCGCAATACGAGAGCCGGGTTCCCGGTTTGAAGGTTCTGCCCAACGCCACGTGGCTACTCGGCGATAGCAGTCCGCAGCCGGATCTGGCGCTCATCCGGCAAACCGGCACTTCCCGAAGTTCGGGCAAGTTCCGTGAGGGGCCACCTGAGTTAGTGGTGGAGATTTGCTACTCGAGCCTCGCCTACGATCTCGGGCCCAAGCTTGAACTATATCGCCGGGCCGGCGTGCAAGAGTACTTGGCGATCCTGCTCGAGGACAGTAAGGTTCAGTGGCGTGCGCTCAACAGCGACCGGCGGTATCAAGTGTTGAAGCCCGCGGGCGGATTTCTGAAGTCGCGAGTATTTCCAGGGCTCTGGCTGGATCCGCTCGCTCTCTTTCCGCCCGATCGTAAACGCCTGCTGGCTGGCGTCGACGCCGGGCTTCAGGCTTCGCCGATCACCGTGCGCAAGGAAAGGCGCTGAGTGATGAGGCTGGTTTCGAGATAGTCCCGATAGGCGGCTTCGGCGGCCGCGCGTTCGCTTTCATTCTCCAAGATCTTTGGGCCCAGGCTTTGGATGACGTGTAGCCAGATCGTGGAGCCGCGCTGCGTGATTTCGTCGTCGCTGTGCGTTTCGATGTGATGCAGCCCGGCCCCGGCGAAGTAGGCGGGCAGGTGATCTCCCATCATGTTGTCCCAGCCATTGGCGGCGCGCCAGGCAAGGAACTTCCCGTAGAACATGCGGAACTCGATGGGAGGATCGGGCGTCCAGGAATTGAGGTCGTGATTGTAGTCAAGCGCCACCGCGAGCCCGCCCGGCTTGGTGGCGCCGGCCATGCGGCGGACGGCTTCCGCTGGCTCGCTGATCCATTGGATTAGGCGCGCGGCGGTGACGATGTCGAAGCGCGGCGCGGAGTTGAACTCGAGCAGGTCGCAGCTTTGAAATCCAAGATTGGCGATGCCGCAGTAATCCTGGCGCGCGATCGCCAGCAGAGACTCATCGCGATCGAGGCCCGTGACGCTCCCCTGTGGACCCACCGCGGCCGCGGTGCCCGCGGTGATCGAGCCGGCGCCGCAACCGGCGTCCAGTACGTGCATGCCCGGCCGAAGCAATGCCGCAAGGCGGCGATGGTCGTGTTGCAGCGTCCGCTGGCCGAGCACGCGCGGATCAGACTGGTGCGATTGCTGCATCAATACGCAGCGTGTCCGTCGCTCTCAAACTTGTTGAACTTCGGTGCTTTCACGCGAGCCATGTGGTCCAGCGCCGCCTGCAGCTTCTTCCTCGCCACCGCGGCGTCCGGGCCACCGCCGGTCACGGGAGACTGTTCAAGATAGTCGTTCGGCACGTCAAACAAACGCCCGTCCATGTACAACTTCCAGCGTTGATCCCAAACCAGCCGGGTCGGCTTGATGTCCGCCTTGCAGCCCGGATGCGGATCGAAATGCGAGAAGAGCCACGGGTGCGGATTGCCTTTCTGCCCGCGCACCTGCGGGAGAAAACTACGCCCGTCCAGCGGCCGGTCCTTGAACCAATGCGCGCCGGTGGCATCGGCGATGGTGGGGAGAAAATCAGTGGAATCGACGAGGTCGTCGCACACGCGCCCCACCGGTGACACGCCTTGCCAGCGCGCCATCATCGGCACATGCATGCCGGCATCGGTGGTCAGGCGCTTGCCGCCGGGAACGATGCGGCTTCCCATGCGCGAGTTGATTTCGGGCGGAGTCCCGTTGTCGCCGTAGAAGATCACCAGCGTGCGCTCGGCGAGGCCAAGCCGATCGAGGTTGCCGATCAGGCGGCCGAAATCGTAGTCCAGGTACTCCACCATGTCGGCGAAGTATTTGGGGTCATCCTTCAAGCGGTTGCTCGCGCCCGCCCAGTCTTTGCTTTTCGGCGTCATGTTGAAGGGTCCATGAGTGAGCGTCATTGGGTAGTAGGCGAAGAAGGGCTGCTGTTTGTTGCGCTCCATGAAGCCGGTCAGACAGTCGGTGAATAAGTCGGGGCCGTACTGGCCTTTGGTGCCGGTGCGCAGTTTGCCGTTGTCGTTCACCGTGGGGTCCGCATAGCGGGAGCCCTTGTTTTCGCTGAGCCGGTCATGCCAAAGCAGGAATTCGTCAAAGCCGCTTTGTTCGGGCACCATGCCGATGCCGTGGCGCGGCGAACCGGGATAGTCGTAGCTATGCAGTTGCCACTTGCCGGCGATGGCGGTTTTGTAGCCGGCTCCCTGCATCATGTGTCCGAAGGTCTTCTCTTTCGGATCCATCACGCCAAAGGCCTGATAGTTGCGGAAGTTATGCTGGCCCGTCATCAGTTGCAGGCGTGTGGGTGTGCAGAGCGGCTGCGCGTAGGCGTGCGTGAAACGGACTCCGCTTTGCGCGAACCGGTCTAGGTTCGGCGTCTTGTACGAAGTCCCCCCGTTGCCGCTCATGCACTCGTAGCCGAAGTCGTCGGCCATGATGAGAAGCACATTGGGGCGATTGGTCTGTGCGGCCGCTGCAGCCGCAGGCATCGAGAGAAGTGTTCGGCGTGTCAGGCTCATTTTTTCTTTTCCAGTGCTAGCTTGATGGCTTGTTCGGCGAGTGGGGCCATCAGTTGGTAGGCTGCGTCGGTGAGCTGCAGCCCGTCAACAGTAAATTCTTTCTTGATCGCGCGACCTTGCGCCAGCGCCGAATGATAGTCGAGATACACCAAGCCGGTCTTCTCGGCGTAGTCTTTGATCCACTCATTCACGCCCATGATTTTTCCAAACGGCCGGCGCAGCGTCAAGTTCTTGCGTGGACTGCCGGGGATGCAATCGCAGACCGGTGTGAGCGACGCCAGCACCACTGCGATGCCGTGGAGCTTGGCCAGTTCGGCCATCGTCGTAGTGTTCTCGGCAATCGTGCCGGTGGTGGCCGGACCGGTATTGCCGCCGAGGTCGTTAGAACCGCCTTGAATGACTACGACGGCGGGCTGCAAGCTGATTACATCCTGCCGGAACCGCACCAGCATTTGCGGCGTGGTCTGCCCGGTGATGCCTCGATTGAGATACGGCTTGCCGGGGAAGAACGGCGCTTTGCCCTCGCCCCATCGCTCGGTGATCTCGTCGCCAATGAACACCACGCGGCCGGGAGTGGGGCGAAGCTCTGAATTCTCGCTGCCGTAGTATACGAGGCCGCCCCAGTCCGTGAGTTGGCGGACATAACCGGCGATTTCCTCTTCGAGCTGCGCCACTGTCGGCGGCTGCGGTTTGTGTTGTTGCGCCGCTGCTGTGGCCGCGCCGAGTAGCGCGAGCACCGCCAGTTTCATTTTCGGATGCCGAAACAGTAGACCGTGCCGTCAAACGTGTTCAAGTAGATGCGGCCGTTGGCCACCGAGATACCGCTCCAGTGATTGAAAGTCTTAACCTGGTCACCGCTCGACCACAGTTCCTTGCCCGTCTGCGCATCGAGCGCATAGAGCACTGCGTGCGTGGATTTGGGTATACGCCGCTCAGCGCGAAAATCGAGGCCGACGTCGGCATACGCCTGCGCGGTATTCTCACCACTTCCGTAAGCGAAGATCACGCCGTTGGCGATCACCGGTGGTTCGGCCTGATCCATGTCGCGCGAAATCCAGGCCGGCGCCAGCCACACTTTGCCTTGTGCGTTCGTCTCTACTTTGAAGGCCGCAATCGCGCCCTTCTTGACGAGGCCATTTTCGATGGGCGCCTTGAACTTGGGATGCTTGGGGCCCCAGAACGGCGTCAGCACCCAGCGCGTGCGAGCGGCGTCTTCCCAGGTGGCGAGCGCGCCCCACACGCCCATCGTGAAGTTCACTTCCTCGTTGCAGATGAGCGGCGTGCGATAGGCGGGGGTGCGGTGATCTTCACCGCCGATGTTGCTCGTGTCGAGCATCCAGATCCGGCACTCCTTGCTGGACG
>JAYTKJ010000451.1:0-4447 GCA_043730365.1 Acidobacteriota bacterium
ACTTCAAGGTTGGTGGGATCGGACGTCAGGGCCTTCTCGCCGTAGAGCAGCGTGCGTCGCTGGTCCTTGATTTCGAGTGCCGCCTTTAGCAGAGCCCGCTCCAGTTCAGCGCGCTGCTCAGACTTGGGGTACCGCACCAGATGCTTTTCGAGGGCGCGGATAAAATCGATCTGACTGGAGCCAACCTCGCCGAGCGACTCCTGCAGCGCCGCACGCTCTTCAACTGCCCCCGGAGCCGGAGGAGGTTGCTGCTGGGCGCTCGCAGTGGCGAGGGCCAAGGCGATGGAGAGCAGTCTCATTGGCCTTCCGTCTTGCCGGCCGGTTTGGGGTTGCGTATCGATTCGGCCACCGCACCGGCGCGTTCCCTGGCCATGTGCAGGTAGCTATCGTTCTTCACCACGCGATCAAGCAGCGGCAGGAAGACCTCCAGCCCCACCAACCGGCCGCGATCCATCGCCGCCTGAAACTGCAACAGCGCTTTGTTGACGCCGAGTTTGTCAAACTTCACAGACCGTTCCATGGCGATATAGTGCTGCGCCGTTTCAGTGAGCTTTTCAAACCACTCATAGAGCACCTTGGCGTCCGGGTCCTGCGAGTAGTTGAACTTGACTTCGTTCTTCGTCTCGCCATCTTCCCAGCGAAACATCTTCTCGCCCATTCGGGCCACCGGCAAGCCGGACTCGAGCGGCCGTTTGAAATGATCCACCTTCGCCGCGAGCGCGAAGATCGTGCCGGCATCTTCCTTCTTGAGAGAGAACTTGATGGGCAACTCATCTTGTGCCGACTCGGTATAGACGGCTTGGCCATCGGTATCGAACGTGATGAAGACGAGCGCCGGCGTGGAACCCGGGAAGGCTTTCGAGTAAACAATGCGCGGCGCCGCCGGCAACGCGCAAGCCGCAGCCAGCCAGACGAGAATCAATCTCATGCCACAGCCCTTCCCAAATGTGTTACATGGCAAATCGCCACGGCCAGCGCATCGCACGCATCCGCCTGCTCTACCGGCGCGGCGGCCCCGAGAATCGACCGCATCATGAACTGTACCTGTTCCTTCTCGGCGCGCCCATGGCCTACCACGCTCTTCTTGATCGTCAGCGGTGAATACTCTCCACACGGCACCCCGCACTCGGCCATAATCATGAGCGCCACCCCGCGCACGTGCGCCAGCTTGAGGGCGGACTTGGCGTTGACCGCGTGAAAGACTTCCTCCACTGCCGCCGCTTCCGGTTTGAACTGCTCCACTACCGCCCGCAACCCGCAAGCGATCTTGTAGAGACGGTCAGCCAGCAGCATCTTCGGCGAGGTCCTCAGTGTGCCGGCGGTTACGAGACGATGCACTCGGCCATCGGAATCGATGACTCCGTAGCCGGTACGCTCGGTTCCGCAATCAATACCCAGCACCCGCATAGCGAGATCTACTGCTCCATGGCCGCGAGATCTTCTTCGGAGATATCGAAGTTGGAGTACACGTTTTGAACGTCATCGTGGTTGTCCAGCACATCGTACAGTTTAAGCATCCCGCGGGCCTGCGAGCCCTCGAGCCTGATGAGGTTCTCCGGCACCATGGCGATGCCGGCCTCGATCGTAACGATGTTAGCCTTCTGAAGAGCCTCGAGCACGTTGACGTGATTCTCAGGGGCCGAGAGCACCGCCCAGTGTCCGCCTTCGTTCTTGATATCGTCAGCGCCGGCTTCAAGCGCCAGGTCCATCAACTGCTCTTCGGTGGCCGCGTCTTCTTCAATCAGAATCTGGCTTTTGCGTTTGAACATCCAGCCCACCGATCCCGGCTCGCCCATGTTGCCGCCGCTCTTCCCAAACGCATGCCGGATTTCGCTCACCGTGCGGTTGCGGTTGTCGGTAGCCACTTCCACCATGACGGCCGCGCCCCCGGGCCCGTAGCCCTCGTACATGATCTCGTCGATCTGCGTGCCCTCTAGCTCACCGGTGCCGCGCTTGATCGCGCGCGTGATGTTCTCCTGAGGCATCGAGACAGCCTTGGCGGCCACGATGGCGGTGCGCAGCCGCGGATTACCGGCCGGGTCGCCACCAGACCGCGCGGCAATCGCGATTTCCTTGATGATGCGCGTGAACACTTTCCCGCGCTTCGAGTCCAAGGCCGCTTTTTTGTGCTTGATGGTGGCCCACTTGGAATGTCCTGACATGCTTTAGAGATACCTCAGCGAAAATAGGTGTCGGGCTAACAATCAAGGATAACAAGGGCGCAGGCTGGTTGGCTACAACGGCAAGCAGCCGGAAATGGTAGAGTTCGAACATGAATGGCGTTGGGCTGCTTTTCGTGGTGGCCCCGTATGCGCTCGCCCTCTCCAATCCGCCCCTGGTCAGCTATTCCACTTATTTAGGTCCCTCCTCCGGCTCCAATTCAGTAGCCGTTGATCGAGCAGGTAATTTGTACGTTTCGGGCATTACGGAAGTCCCTTGGTTTCCATGTGACAATCTGCCGCCTCCGGATGCGCCATCCGATGTCCGCCGTGGTGCGGTAACCAAGCTTCGGCCCAATGGCGACGGAATCGTGTGGACCCGGTGTTTTTCGGGTCAGGCCGCCGGGGTAGCTGTCGATGATGCCGGATCGGCCTACGTCATCAGCAACGATGGCGGGACGGCAACCGTAACGAAGCTGACCGCGAGCGATGCGAAAACTGTCTACACAACGTCAATCCCTGCTGCTGTGGCAAGTGCGATCGCGGTTGACCATGACGGGAACGCCTATGTCACCGGAGGGGCGACGGCGAGTTTCGCGACCACCCCGGGAGCGTTTCAAAGCCGGCTGCCGGCCTGCACGAGCACCAGCGAAGTTTGCACTGACGGCTTTGTGTTGAAGCTCGGCCCGACGGGGTCAGTCCAGTATGCGACCTTCACCTATACCGGCGGGTCTGCGAACAGAATTGCGGTTGATAGTCAAAAGGCAACTTGGATCACCGGACATTCAAGGGCAACGGTCATCGATCGCTCCTTCATAAACGGGTTCATCTTGAAACTGGATTCCAGCGGGAGTAAACGGCTCGTCATCAACTTCGTAAGGGGCGGCATTGCCTACCGAATTGGATACAGCGCGACAATACTCGGGCTCACCCTCGATCTGAAGGATGCCGTGTACGTAGCCGGTACCGTGCCGATTCCTGCTTTCACCACCACGCCCGGAGCGCTCCTGCCAAGGCCTGGAGGTTCATACTACGGGCCGTTTGGCTTCGCCTTGAAACTGGATTCGGCGGGAAACACAGTATATTCGACATTCCTGGGGGAAATTGACCGTCGCGACGTACCTGGGTCAGTTGGCGTGGATGCTGCGGGGAATGCCTATTTTGGACTAATCGTTCAGGACTTTCAGTCTTCTTGTACGACCGTGCGCACCCGATTGACGGTCATCAATGCCGACGGCTCGCGAGTATTGGCGTCGACCGCCTTGCCAGCACCGGTGATCGCAATGACAATGGACCGCGGCGGAGCTGCATACGTTGTTGGGGTCCCAGACCGTCCCGAAAGCTTCCCCTTCCTGGCGACTCCGGGCGCGTATCTGACACAGTCGCGCGGCTACGGCAGCGTTTTTGCGGCCAAGCTTGATTTCTCGCAGCCTGCGGCCCCAACTATTGATTGCGTCGTCAACGCAGCCAGCATGGCCGTGGGAAGAGACGGGCGCGGACCCAATGGAGCCGTGGCGCCGGGCGAAATCGTCACCTTGTTTGGCTCGGGCTTCCTGCCTCGTCCCCAACTGCGAGTCGATTTTGACGGAATGCCGGCGCCCATTCTCTACTCAGATCAGGGACAGATCAATACGGTGGTGCCGTTCGGAGTGAAACCGCAGCGGGCTTTCACGATAGTTTCAGTTCGGAACGGAACGCAAATCGTTGGACCGCTCAAACTCCCCATCGGCGCAGCTTCCCCAGGTCTATTCGGTATCAGCGGAACCGAACAACTCGCCGCGCTCAATCAGGATGGCAGCGTCAACTCGAGTACGAATCCGGCGGCGCGCGGGTCGACTATCACGGTCTTCATGACCGGAGCGGGCGCTTATGACTTGGAGATCGGAGACGGGGAACTCGGGCCGATGCTGGCGCCGTTTCCTGCCCCGATCCTTGGCGTCGGCGCCTCCGTCTATTCGAAGGGTGAATTCGTTCCCGGCCGTCCGGCCAGAGTCCTGTTTGCCGGCCAACCGCCTGGACTCGTCGCCGGAGTCGTACAGGTGAATCTTCAAATTCCTGAAGACCTGCCGCCAGGAAGTGCCGGCATTGTCTTGTCCGTGGGACCTTCCTCCACCTTTCCGTTTCGACCGCAATACATTACAGTCCGATAGCTTAAGCCGCCCCCGCCCTGCACCAGATCCTCACTGCTCGCCACTATCCGTAATCTCGTTAACCTGCATCTTTTGAATCTACGCCATCCTAGCCCTAGCGGGTTTCTCCGCGTCTCTGTGCCTCTGCGGTTAAAGCAG
>JAYTKJ010000452.1:0-3945 GCA_043730365.1 Acidobacteriota bacterium
AGAGCTTGCATTCATTTAACGAATGAGTCCCGAGAGCACAGACGAGAAGAATTAAAACAAGAACGAAGTAGAGTTGACAAAGTACAAAGTGCAGATGGCAAACGGACAACAGACTAGAGAACACTCGGCGGTGCCTACCGGCTCCCTGCCGGGCTCGCAGATCTGTTGCCCCTTCATTGGGCCAATCTGCTTGAGCGGGATTTTGAGGCTCAGGTTGAACGAGACTTCCCACAATTCAATGAAATTCGATATTGCACAAGGAGAAGGAAATGCTTGATTTTCGCAAGTCATTTTTGACCTTCGCTACTCTGGCCCTCGGGGCTGGTTCGGCGTTTGGTCAGGTGGCCCAGCCGCTCACTTGCACGGCTCAGGCGGCAGGTACGCCGTCGATCCGCGCTGAAGGTGTGGCGGAGCTCGTTGGAGACGTTTTGATTCAGTGCAACGGTGGCACCCCCACTGCGGCAGACCAGAATCTTCGTCAGGCCAACTTCCAGGTTTTTACCCAGCCCAGCATCAACATCACCAGCCGTTATCTCGCTGGCGCTGGCACCGGTAACTTCTCGGAAGCTATCATGTTTATCGACGAACCGGCCCCGAACGACCAGACCCTCTGCGGTTCGGCGGCCCATCCGTACTCGGTTCCGGTTGGCTCCGGTCAGACCCTCATTTCGGGTAACTGCGGCGCTCACTCCGGCACTGGCACGGGCATCGGCACCTATAACCCGAACGTCGCGGCGAACAACGTGGTGAACCGTGATTCGCTCAATGCGATCATCTCCACCGGCGGCACCACTCGTGGTAATGCTTACCAGGCTCGTCAGATCTCCGCTAACTCGCTGATCTGGCAAGGTATTCCGTTTGATCCCCCAGGAACCCAGACCACTCGCGTGATCCGTATGACCAACATCCGTGTCAATGCGAGCCAGTTGGGTGTTCCCGCCGGTTCCCAGGCCGCTGTGCAGCTCTTCATCTCGACGAGCGCCTCCGGCGTTGGCAACCCGATTGCGGTACCCATCACGAACCCGACCCCGACGGTTGCCACCGCGCAGACGTCGCTCGGCTTCTCGGTGGTTGACGCGCAGACCTGCTTGCAGTGCGAATCGTCCAACAAGGACTTCGCTGGTGACACCACTAAGACTCTTGCAAGCCCGGGGACCAAGTGCGACAGCTCTGTGAGCGTCCTCCGCTTCTCCGAGACCTCGTTCCCGTCGGCCTTCCGCCGCCGGAACGACGCTCGTCCGCTCAGCTTCAACCCCCCGATCCCGATCCGCCAGGACCTCCTCGGCGTCATCTATCAGACGGAATCGGGCTTCATGAAGGACACTTCGAACGGCAGCCGCTGGCCCCTCACGGCCGCCAACGCCAGCTCGGTTGCCGGCAATGCCGGTGGCTCGCTCGGCTTGGCTGACCATGGCACCCGCCTGATGGCTCGCTTCTCCAACGTTCAGAATGGCATCCAGCTCTGGGTCGAAGCTTTGACCCCGATCACCTCCAATCAAGCCGGCGCAACGACGCCTACGACCGCCACTACGGGTTTTGCCCGTCTGGCTGTAACCGACCCGAACGGCGCTGGTCCTTTCCAGCCCGCTTCGACCAGTTCCAGCAATCTGGGCGGCATCTCGCAGGTTTCGATCATCGGCGGCGCTGGCCAGGCTGTCTGGGAAATCATCGAGACGGATACCACCGCGTTCGAGCGCATGCAGGCTCGTGTCGTGGTTGCTTACATCTCGAACACGACCGCTAACCTGCCGAGCCTCGGCGCCTCCAGCGTGAACGGCAACTACGCTCCGGTCAGCACCACGCCGACCGCTTCGTCGTCCGCTTCGCTGCCCCGCTTCGTTGACACGGCTTCCAACCGCACCTTCTTGACCATCAACTCCTGCCGCACGAACATTCTGTTCCCGTTCGTGTCGAACCAGGGTGGTTTTGATACCGGTTTGGCGATCGCCAACACCTCGAAGGATCCGTTCGGCACCGCTCTTCAGACCGGCGCTTGCACGGTGAACTTCTACGGTACGGTCGGCACCTCCAAGGTTTGCCTCTCCTACCCCTCGCCCTCCATCACTGGTGGTGAACACTTCGTCTGGTCGCTCTCCACGGGCGGTCAGGTGCAGGCCACTGCCGGCTTCCAGGGCTATGTGATCGCACAGTGCCAATTCCAGTACGGCCACGGGTTCGCCTTCATCAGCGACCTCGGCGCGCAACGGCTGGCGATGGGCTACCTCGCTCTCGTCATGGACGACAGCATCGGTACCCGCACTGGCTCGCGGTCGGAAACGCTCGGCCACTAAACCAAAGCCCTTCGGGGCCAAGGACGGAAAGGGGAGGCTTCGGCCTCCCCTTTTTGCGTTATTCCACCCCTCAGTCACCTATCCTCCAAGTCCTTGGTACCTCAGTCCGTGTTACTATTTAAGGTGCGTCCCCGCGTCCCACCAATAGTCGTTCTTTGATCGATCCCAAGGAGGTCGTTTTGTATCGTAAACCCCAAACCTTAAAGGCTTTGGCCTTGTGCGCCTTATTGGCCTCAGCGGCCCGCGGCAGCAATCTTTTCGTTCTCCCAACTTTTACGGGAAACGCTACTTCTTCGGCAACGGTATATAGTGGGAACCCGTTGACCGCAGCCGGAACTTTTACGACGGCATCGGACGCCTTTATCGTCCTGGCTCGTCCCACGCTGCTTCCTGCCGACACGAAATATTACGTGATCAGCCGTTCAGGCAGTAATAGCCTGATCATTCTCAACAGCGCTCTGACGCCGGTGGGAACTCCGATCAGCTTCGGCCAGAATGTCAGCACGGCCGCCTTGACACCCAATGGGCAACAGTTGCTCATTGTGTCCGGAAACCTGCGTATCTACAACACCCAGGACGATTCCGAGGTGCGCACCTCGTTCCTCGATGTCGGTCTCAACCCCAACGATATCGCCATCACGCCAGACTCCACCCGCGCCTTCGTCATGAGTGCCCAAGGCCAGCGCATCACGGCCGTCGACCTCACCACCAACCAGATTGTCGGCAACATTCCGCTCCCAGGCATTACCTCGGGCTCGGCCACCATGGGCCCCAACGGTCTACTCTATGTCAGCGCCGAAGGCCGGGTCCTCGAAATCGACCCCCGCGCCACACCGTTTGACTCGGCCGCCATCCGCCGCCAATTCACCTTCGGCGGCGCCAGAATCACCCGGCTCCAATTCACTCCTGACGGCACGCGCGCCGTCGCCGGTAACCTGTCCCCCCAGTCCGGCCATGCGCTGATCTATTTCAGTTTGGACTTGCTGAATGCGCAAACCGCCGTGATCGCGCCGACGGACTCACTCAGCGGCTTCCTGTTCGAGAAAGTCTTTGTAGCCGGTAACGACCGGGCGTACGCGGTCACCTCGGGAACCTCCGTGCAAGCGCGCAAGATCTATCAACTGTCGCTACCGGTTCCGCCGATCACCGGCGCCTTGCCGCCTCCGGTTGTCACAGAGGCCTTCTTCGGCTCGCTTGGCAACATGCCGATTGTGGACACCATCGCGTTTACTCCCGAGTATCCGCAGGCCACCCGCATGTATGTGAGCGCTCCTCTGAACCTTCTGCAGCAGAATGCTCAGAACACGATCTACACTGTCGCGCTCACTAGCAATCCCCCAAACGTGAGCGGTCAAACCCCGATTGCTTTCGTCCCCGGTCCGCTCAACTTCACCGGACCGGCCATTACTGCCGCTGAAGAGCCGCCCAGCGGCATTATTCCGATCAACGCCAATCAGGGAACGGTTGGGCTCGGTGGCCGGACGCTCCCCTTTGGCGTGCGCGTCATCGGCGCCAGCGGCCGGCCGATCTTCGGAGTACCCGTCACCTTCTCGCCGATCACTAGCGGCGTAACGCTGTTAGGAACCGCGACGGCCACCAGCAACTCCAACGGGATTGCGATGATTTCGGCTCAAGCCCCCGCTGCGGCCGGGCC
>JAYTKJ010000453.1:0-4988 GCA_043730365.1 Acidobacteriota bacterium
GGCTCACTCGAGGGCTTGGAGGAGATAGGCGCGGCAGCGCGCGGTGCGGTTACGCCGCCTGCCACGTTCAAGGTGGAAACGGCAGCCGAGATGGCGCAGCGTAAGGCTGATGAAGAGATGGAGAAGACCAACCCGCAGTTGTTCACGTGGGTGAAGATCCGCAGGCGGCTGGAAGGTCCGGACGGCGAGGCCGAGTACCGCAAACTGGCCGACGGGCCGCCGTTGCCTTTGCTCAAAGGCTACGTAATCCGTTGCGACGCCGACCCTAAGCCCACCGAAGCGATTGTTGGTCTGCAGGATGCCGCTACCGAAGAAGTGGTGCTCAAGTTCGATGCGGCGCTGGCCCGGTGCGCCGAGGTAGGCGTGGCGGTCGAGTTCTCCGGCAAGCCCGTAGAGATCGCGCGGCAGCCGTTCCGCCTCAGTGTCGCTGTTGTCGGTACGTCGATCCAAGGCTGGCCTGAGCCGCCCGCCAAACCTGAGAAAAAAGACTGATTTCACCCAGTGCGCACGCCGCCTACAATAAAGCTATGAGCGATAGTCTTGTGATCGCCGGGCGCACGTTTCATTCCCGGCTCCTGGTTGGCACAGGTAAGTACCGCAGCAACCAGGAGATGGCCCGGTGTCATGAAGCGTCGGGCGCCGAAGTGGTAACAGTGGCGGTGCGCCGCGTCAATCTGGATCGATCCAAAGAGTCGCTCCTCGATTTTGTTCCGGTCGACAAATACTTTTTGCTACCCAACACCGCCGCCTGTTACACAGCCGATGAGGCAATCCGGACAGCGCGACTTGGTCGCGAGGTGGGCCTCTCCAATTGGGTGAAGCTGGAAGTGATCGGCGACGAGCGAACCTTGTTTCCCGACAACGCCGGGCTGCTCGAAGCTACGCGGGTGCTGGCCAAGGAAGGCTTCGTTGTGCTGCCCTACACCACCGACGACTTGATCAACGCCCGGCGGCTGGTGGATGCGGGCGCGGCGGCTGTAATGCCCCTGGCGGCGCCGATTGGCTCTGGGTTGGGCATTCAGAATCTCACCAATCTGCGGATCCTGCGCGAAATGATCACGGAGGTACCTCTGATTGTCGACGCGGGCGTGGGCACCGCTTCCGATGCGACCATCGCGATGGAACTCGGCTACGACGGCATCCTCATGAACACGGCGATTGCCGCGGCGGATGACGCCGTCAAAATGGCGCACGCGATGCAGCATGCGGTGAAGGCTGGGCGTCTGGCGTTCGAGGCCGGGCGGATGCCGAAGAAGCTTTATGCGAGCGCATCGAGTCCGCTGGTGGGATTGGTTGGGTAGTTTTTGCGCGGCCCAACTCCAGCCAGCCGCCGCACCGAAAGCCGCCGCCGTTCCCGGGGCTCCTCGCTTTCGCCCTCCGGCTTTCCCCGCCCGCCCGCCCGCGGAGCCGGCCAAGGTGGAACGAGGCAAAGCGATCTTCGGCGTCAACTGCACATTCTGCCACGGGGCCGATGCTCGCGGAGGCTCTGGTGGAACCAACCTGATTCGCGCCGAGTTGGTGATGAACGATCAGGACGGCGAACTGATCGGGCCGGTGGTGCGTGGCGGCCGCGAAGGCATGCCGAAGTTCGATCTTTCCCCACCGTCGGCCAGGTTGACTTGTGCCGCCAGGATCGACGCGAAAAGGAGTGAGCAGGCAAAAGGGTTACGCATATCAGAAAGACGGATTCGGCTCGCACTTAGACGACAGCGGTGGAGAAATTATTCGACCAGGAGTCGCGCCGGTGGCAATGGCACGCAACGTGCACCAATTCCCATGTGACAAGTCGCAAGCAGAAATGGCTCCTGGCCCTCGTGGCGGTCGGCTTGGCGGCGTTTGTGACTGTCTTCCTGGCCGGCCGCCGCATGGCTCAGCGGTTTGAGCCGTATATCAAAGAGCAGGCCGTCCTGTACCTTGAAAAGCGCTTTGACAGCAAAGTCGAAGTGGCCCATCTCACTGTGGACTTGCCCAAGTTCTCTCCCGCCAGACTGTTTTTTTCCCGCGGGCTGGGCGTCATTGCCCGGGTGGAAGGAGATGGCGTGCTGCTGCGCCACCAAGGGCGCGTCGATATTCCTCCCCTGATTGCGATGAAGTCCTTCCGGTTCGAAGTTGATGTCGGGCGCATATTCGAACCCACCAAGCACGTGGCGCTCATTCACATTGATGGCATGGACATACACGTTCCGCCCAAGGGAGACCGCCCGGCTTTTCCGGGCGCTGCACCTGACAAGCCGCCGCCCGACGTGATCATCGCCGATGTACTGATTCACGACGCCAAGCTCGTGCTGCTGCCCAAGCGAGCGGACCGCAAGCCGTTAGAGTTTCAACTGCACGACATCCACCTCAAGTCGGCCGGTTTCAACCGCGCCATGAACTATACGGCCCGGCTCACCAACCCGCGGCCTCCCGGTAAGATCCAAAGCCAGGGGTCCTTCGGCCCGTGGAACGCCGAGACGCCCAGCGACACGCCGTTGGCGGGGGAGTATGTTTTTACCGAAGCCGATCTCGGCGTTTTCCCGGCCATCGGCGGCACGCTCCAGTCCACCGGACAGTTTGAAGGTAAGCTATCGGCGATCAACGCCAAGGGACAGGCCAGCGTGCCGGACTTCCGCCTGCGGCGCTCCGGCAACAAGATCCCTCTTGAGACCACGTTTGAGGCGTTCATTGATGGCACCAATGGCAACACCACGCTCAAGCCGATTCATGCGGTGCTCGGTTCGACGCGTTTCACGACTAGCGGGGCCGTCATTAAGCACGATGGCGATCCGCGTCGCACCATTGACCTGGCTTTCACCATGCCTGCCGGCCATTTGGCCGACATCATGAAACTGGCGATGCCCGGGCCTCCGATGATGGAGGGCCGGTTGAACATGAGCGCCACGATTTCCGTTCCGCCGTTGTCTGGCAAGGTCATTGAGCGGCTGGTGCTCGACGGCAAATTTCGGATCGACGATGGCCAGTTTCTGAAGTCAAAGATTCAGGATAAGCTGGACACGCTCAGCCGGCGCGGGCAAGGCCAGCCGAAGAACGAGGAAATTGACGCGGTGGTGTCGGGGATGGGGGGAGCCTTTCGTCTGGACGACCAAGTCATCACGTTCCGAGATCTGCATTTTTCGGTCCCTGGCGCCGCCGTTGCGCTGGCAGGTAACTACGATCTGGGCACCGACAAGCTGGACTTCCATGGCGCGCTCCGGCTGGACGCCAAGGTTTCACAAACGATGAGCGGGTGGAAACGCATCGCGCTCAAACCGGTTGACCCTTTCCTTGCCAAAGAAGGGGCCGGCACCTTTCTGCGCATCCAGGTTACCGGCAGTTCTAAGGATCCAGAATTCGGCCGCGACCGTCGCTCCACCAAAGATCTTCCCGGGCCGAAGAAGTGACATCCGGCTCGCGCGTCTCGAATCGAATCCTCGGTTTGGCCTTCCGTTTGCTCTTGCCTTAGTGTCTTCAATTCAAACTCAGGAGATTTCAAAATGGACCTTCTATCCACAATCGCAGTGCTGCTCGTCGTGATGTGGCTCCTCGGCATGGTGTCCTCCTATACGATTGGCGGCTTTATCCATATTTTGCTGGTGCTGGCTCTTGTGACGATTCTGATCCGAGTGATTCAAGGCCGCCGTGTTGTGTAAGGCGCTGAGGGGAAAAAGGAGATCGGGATGAGGAACAAACTCGTTGTCGCGGCGATTGCGGCCGCGCTCGCATCCCTGATTGCCGCTACCACGCCGGGGGAGAATCGGTTGATTCGGGAAGTGCGTCATGAACTGATTATGCTTCCCTACTATGGCGTCTTCGACAACTTGGCGTACCGGGTAGAAGGCGGCAAAGTGACGTTGGAAGGTCACGTGACGCGTCCTACCCTCAAGAGTTCCGCGGAAAAAGTGGTGGCCGGCATCGAAGGCGTTGAGCAAGTCGTCAACAACATTGAAGTGCTGCCTCTTTCGCCAAATGATGACCGTCTTCGAAACGCTTTGTATCGCGCCATTTATGGTCACACGGCCTTGAATCGATACGCCCTGTGGAGCGTTCCGCCCATTCACATCGTGGTGAAGAACGGTAACGCCACTTTGGTGGGGTTCGTGGCCAACGAAGGGGACCGCACGATTGCCAACGTTCAAGCCAACGGCGTGGCTGGCGTGTTCTCCGTAAAGAACGAACTCCAGCTTGAGCCCAGAGAGCCCAAAAGATAGGTCCGTGCCGGTTCAACTTGAAGGCTAAGTTTTTGTTTGCTGAAAGGACATTTCTTATGAATGAAGAGACGATCAAGGGTAATTGGATGCAGTTCAAAGGGAACATGAAGGAGGAGTGGGGCTAGCTCACTGACGACGATCTGGAAATGATCGCCGGCCGCAAGGAGCAACTCCTCGGCAAATTGCAGGAGCGCTACGGCTACGCCAAGGAACAGGCCGAAAAGGAGTGGGCCGCCTATGAGAAGCGGCGCGCCGCCGCCGCCGCCACCGTGTGATCACCCAGCGCTTGGGCTCCGGTTGCAACGAAACCTCTTCCGCACACCTGGAGCCAATTACTACCGCCAGCTGTGGTGTTCAACGCACGGAGGTCTGCTCAGTCTCGATTCGAAGCGTTCGCATTCCGGCACGGAGCGCCTTGAGGTGTCTGGCCCTAGACTTGCTCTGTTCTGGATACGATGGACGAACCCCTCGGTGGGCTCAATTTTCGAAACTGCCTGTGACCGCCGGACGTCATAATGAAGTGAACGGCTCCGGTCCAGGAAAGGATACTCGCTATGTTCAGAATGCTACTCTTCGGCGCCGCTGCCATGGTGGCGATCGCCAGTTCCGATATCGAGAGCAACTTGAGTCTGATCCGCGCCGGGAAGTTTCAGGAGGCCACGGCCAATCTCAGGGCCGAACTCGAGAACAGCCCCGACAACCCGCGCGGGCACGAATTACTAGGCGTCGCGCTCCTGATGCAGAACAAGCTCGACGATGCCGAGTCGCACCTCAACAAGGCCGCGGAACTGGCGCCGGACT
>JAYTKJ010000454.1:0-6214 GCA_043730365.1 Acidobacteriota bacterium
CCGATGCGGGTGAAAACGCGATCGACCACCGGCAGCGACGCTTCCTGGGCGGGAACGAACGAGCCGGTTTGCGCCATGATCAACGTGAGCGCGGCTTGGCGCAAGTAAGTAGACTTACCGCCCATGTTAGGGCCGGTGATGATGGCCAGAAACTGCGTGGAGGCGTCAAGATAGATGTCATTCGGGATGAACCGCGCCGCTTCCCGCTCGGCCAAACGCTCAACCACTGGATGACACCCGGCCATCACTCTGAGGGATCCGTCGCCGGTGAAGCGCGGGCGTGTGAAACGGAGTACAGCAGCCACCTCGGCCAGCGCCGCCTGCACGTCTACTTCAGCAACGGCTCCGGCGGTTTGGCGAATGCGCAGGGCGGCCGCCGCAGCTTGAGCGCGCAAGCCGGCAAAGATCTCCTTCTCGATACCGAGAATCTTCTCCTCGGCCTCCAGGATCTTGGCCTCCAGTACTTTCAGCTCCGGCGTGGTGAAGCGCTCAGCATTGACGAGAGTCTGTTTGCGTTCATAGTCGGCCGGCGCCAAGTGAACGTTGGCCTTGGAGATTTCGATGTAGTAACCGAAGACGTTGTTGAAGCGAACCTTGAGAGAGCCGATCGTCGTGCGAGCCTTCTCGCGCGTTTCAATGTCGGCGATGTACTGGCGCGAATTGCGGCTGATGTCGCGCAGCTCATCGAGACGCGGGTCAAAGCCATCGCGAATCACCCCACCATCGGCGAAGTTTACGGGAGGCTCTTCGGCGAGAGCGTTGAGCAGCGCGTCGCGCACGTCGGCCACTTCGTCCATCTGCTCAATCGCGAGCCGCAGACGGCCTGAAGTGGCGGCGCTCAACTGCTGCTTGAGCACCGGCACGCGAGCGAGGGACCGGGCAAGTGAGAGCAGTTCGCGAGGCGTGGCACTGCCGAGGGTAACTTTGGCCAGGAGACGCTCGATGTCCAATACCTCGGCCAGCGTCTTGCGCAGGCCGCCGCGCAGGATGGTTTGCGTATGCAGTTCAGCCACGGCGTCGAGCCGCGCTTCAATCTCGCTGGTCTCGAGCGCCGGACGGAGCAGGCGCGCGCGTAGGAGGCGGCCGCCCATACCGGTAAGCGTCTGGTCCAGCACCGACAGCAACGTCACTTCCTTGCTCTCACCGGCGAAAAGCGGCTCGACCAATTCCAGATTGCGAATAGTGACGGCGTCCAGGATCATCGACTCGGAACGCTCGTGATAGCTTGGCCGATCGAGATGCTCCAGCGCCGAACGCTGCGTGTCGCGCAGGTAGTGGAGAATCGCCCCCGCCGCAGCCACGGCCAGCGGCTTGCCGGTGAGTCCACAGCCATCGAGCGAGAGCAGTTTGAAATGCTCCTTCAGAATGCGGTCGGCGTAGTCGACGCCAAAGATCCAGCCTTCCAGCGGTGTCCTCACGCCGGCTGCGGCGTGGCTGGCTGTATCCGGCAAAAGCGTTTCGCGCGCGCCCAAAGCTTCGAGCGTCGAAGCGGCGTCGGCCGCCGGCATTTCGGCGGCACGGAACTCACCGGTGGAGACATCCACCCAGGCCAGCCCGGCGCGGCCATTCTGCACGGCCATCGCCGCCAGGAAGTTATTCTCATGCGAGCGCAGGAGATTTGAGTCGGTAGCGGTACCCGGAGTTACGATCCGGGTAACTTCGCGCTTCACGATGGTCTTGGTGAAGCGTGGATCCTCCATCTGCTCGCAGATGGCCACGCGATGCCCGCGTTGCACTAGCTTGGCGATGTAGTTCTCAGCGGCGTGGTGCGGCACACCACACATCGGAATGGGTTCGCCTTTTTCTTTGTTGCGTGCCGTCAGCGTGATCTCTAGCTCGCGGGCGGCCACTACGGCATCCTCATAGAAGAGCTCATAAAAGTCACCCAAGCGGAACATGAGCAGCGTCCCGGGGACTTGCTGTTTGATCGAATGATATTGCCGCATGAGCGGCGTGGAAGGTTCAGCGCTCATCCGTTACGCGTACAATCCCCGTAGCTTGATCGCAAAGGCCACGCGGTCCAACGCCAGCATGTAAGCAGCAATGCGGTTGTTGGTTTTGTACTTGTCGTGGAACCGCATCACGTCGGCAAAGCCATTCACCATAATTTCTTCCAGCCGCTGGTTCACCAACTCTTCGTTCCAGAAGTAACCCTGACGATCCTGCACCCATTCAAAATAGGAGACCGTGACACCACCGCCGTTGGCGAGAATATCGGGGACCACAAAGATATCCTTATCTTCCAGAATCTTGTCGGCCGGCGGAGTGGTGGGGCCGTTGGCGCCCTCGGTGATGATCCTGCATTGCAGCTTGGGGGCGGTGAGAGACGTGATGACGTTTTCTTTCGCCGCCGGAATCAGCACGTCGCATTTTTGCAGCAGCGCTTGTTCGCGATCGACATTTTCGCCACCCGGGAAGTCGACGATCGAGCCAGTCTCCTGGCGATGCCGCATCAGCTTTTCGATATCGAGACCGGTGGAGTTGTACACCGCGCCGTCGTATTCAATGATGCAGACGATCTTGAAGCCGCGCTTGGCCATGAGGCGCGCCGCCATGCCGCCCACGTTGCCGAAGCCCTGAATCACCACGGTGGTCTCTTCCAGCTTCATGCCAAATCGCTTGAGCGCTTCCAGCGTCACGATCATGCAGCCGCGCCCGGTGGCCTCGGGACGTCCGCGCGAACCACCCAGATCCAGCGGCTTGCCCGTGACGACACCCGTAGTGGTTTGGCGCGTATGCATCGAGTAAGTGTCCATCATCCACGCCATCACCTGCTCGTTGGTGTTCATGTCGGGCGCGGGAATATCTTTTTCGGGGCCGATGAACTCGATGATGTCGGCGGTGTAGCGTCGCGTCAGCCGCTCGAGCTCTCCCATGGAAAGAATGGTGGGATTGCAGATGACGCCGCCTTTGCCGCCGCCATACGGGATATTGGCCACTGCGCATTTCCACGTCATCCAGCTGGCAAGCGCGCGCACTTCTTCCAGTGTCACATCAGGCGCATAACGGAGGCCGCCCTTGGCCGGGCCGCGCGCGATGGAATGTTGCACGCGGTAGCCGGTGAAGACTTCAACGCGGCCGTCGTCGAGCAGCACGGGGATGTAGACGGTGATTTCACGCGACGGGGAGCGGAGCACTTTGCGTATGCCGTCGTCGAGGTTGAGGCGCAGGGCCGCCTCGTCAAAACGGGACTCGGCGGCGAGCCACGGATTGAGTTCTTTTTCCATGGCGGGCGTAGCGGTGGCGGCAGTCAAAAGGGGCGTCTCCTCGATCAATTATGGCATTGCGTTTTGCCGGTGCAGGTGCTGGTACTTGCGGAGCAGCTCATAGAGCACGACGCCGCCGGCCGTGGCGACGTTCAGCGAATGCTTGCGCCCGAGCATCGGCACCCGGACAAACGTGTCGGCCATCTCGAGTAACTCGGGCTGCACACCATCCACCTCGTGGCCAAACAGTAAGCAGACGGGAAAACGCGGCACCCAGTCGTAGAGATCCACGGCTCCGACCCGCGTCTCAAGGACTGCGATCTCGTGACCATGCTCGCGCAAATGGCGCACCATCGGTACAGGATCCCACGAGTGCTCCCACGGCACAGACTCTTCGGCTCCCAGCGCCGTCTTGGAGATCGCCGATTGGGGCGGCCGTCCGGTGATGCCGCTCAGATATAGTTTGGCCGCACCGGCGCCGTCCATGGTGCGGAAGAAGGAGCCAACGTTGTACATGCTCCGGACGTTGTCAAGAAGCACGCTGACGGGTAGCGAGGCGACGGACTCATAGGCGCGCGCGGCCTCAGTTACTTGAAAAGGGATGGGTTCGGTGGAGCTGCTGTTACTCATTCTGACGTCCACACCGTGATCCGCGTGCGCGCCTGATAGCCCATTCGGCGGTACAGCTTGAGCCCAGCCGGGGTGGACTGCAGGATCGATCGGCTCAAGCCGGATCGGGCGGCCGCCTCTCCCAAAGCATGGCGAGTGATGGCCTCGCCGTATCCGCGACGCCGATGGCCCGGCATAGTGGCAACGCTGTACAATCCAACACTAGTCTGGTCCGCGGCCGAGACGGCGGTACAGACCGGCCGGCCACCATCGTAACCCACCCAGCCGCGCATCGCGCCGCTCCAGAAGGAAGCCGAGCCGTAAATCAAGCGCGTGATCGTCTCGGGGAGCAGGAAGACTTGGGAACAGACGTGGATGAAATCCTCCCGTGTTTGGGCATCGGCAACGGGCAGCGCGTCGACGGCGGGAGGGCCACCCCGCCGGTGGTGCGGACGAAGCGGGTCTGCCATCATGCCCTCGTGCTCGGCAATCCAGCGCAGGCCATGGGACTCGAGGTGCCGTGCGGCTTCCGGGCCGCCCGCCGAGTCCACCATCGTTTCGTCAAGCCAGCAACTCCACGCGACGTTGCGGGCCCGATAAAATGCGGCACCTTCGTCGAGCAAGGCCGCCAGGCGCGACGAGGGAACGCGGTCAGACAGCACCAGGCCGTTGAAGACGCCAAAGTCCACTCCTGAACTAAACGCAGCAGCCGGGCCCAGTTCAAGCGAGGCTCCCCGTTCAGTGGAGTGAGCATATGCACCCATGGCACAGCGCAGGTTGCGCGCGATCACTACCTGGTCCGGTTGCACAGCCCAAATCATATGTCATTCACACGAGCGTCAACGGATCGACATCAATCACCAGTGACGTGGCGGGCCACCGGGCATCGAGCGCATGACGCCGTAACTGGCCCAGAATCTCATTCAGCCGCTTGCGGCTGGCGGCCTTGATCAGCAGTTGGTAGCGGAACTCGCGCTTCAATCGGGCTACCGGTGCTTCGGCCGGACCCAGGACTTTGATGCCGTCGGGCGGGGGCTCGAGCAGCGCGCCGAGTTCGGCGGCGAGGCGCAAGGCGTCTTCCTGCTGCGGGTGGCGCACCAGCACGTTGGCCAGCGCCGAGAATGGCGGATAGCGCATGACGCGGCGGAATTCCAGCTCCTTCTGATAAAACTTGGCATAGTCTTGCGCGGCGGCGCACCGAATGGCGTAGTGCTCCGGATTGATCGTCTGCAGGTAGACGATGCCCGGCAGTTCCCCGCGGCCCGCGCGGCCCGACGCCTGCGTAAGCAACTGAAAAGTGCGTTCGGCGGCGCGGAAGTCCGGCATGCCGAGCCCTACGTCGGCATTGACCAGACCCACCAACGTGACGTTCGGAATGTCGTGGCCCTTGGCGATCATCTGCGTGCCCACGAGTAAGTCAAACTCGCCTTGGCGAAACGCGTGGAGGATCGACTCATAGTCGCGCCGGCCGGTGACCGTATCGCGATCCATCCGGGCAATGCGCGCCTTGGGAAACAGGACGCGCAACTCGTCTTCGACCTTTTCGCTGCCCGTGCCGAGAAAGTAGATATGCTCGCTGGTGCACTTGGGGCAGATTTCGGGCACAGGTTCTGAGTAGCCGCAGACGTGACAGAGCATGCGCTTATCACGCTTGTGCCAAGTGAGAGTGAGCGCGCAATTCTGGCATTGCAGCCGCTCCCCGCAGGAGCGGCACGCGACGAAGGTGGAGAAGCCACGCCGGTTGAGCAGCAGCATTGCTTGCTCGCCTTTGTCGATGCACTGCTGCGCGGCCTGGGTCAGAGCCCGCGAGAACGTGCCTTGTTTGCGGGTCTCCTGAAACTCCTGGCGCATGTCGACGATATGCACTTCGGGCATAGGGCGGCGCTCGATCCGTTCCGGCATGGAGAGGAGCGTGTACTTGCCCTTTTCCGCGTTGTAGCGGGTTTCAAGGCTGGGCGTGGCCGAGCCGAGCACGACAGCGGCGTTGCACTCGCGCGCGCGCACGATCGCGACGTCGCGGCCATTGTAGCGCGGGTTCTCTTCCTGCTTGTAGCTCTGGTCATGCTCTTCGTCAACGATGATCAGCCCCAGATTTCGGACAGGCGCGAAGATGCCTGAACGCGTGCCAACCACGACACTGGCCGCGCCGGACCGGATGCGGCGCCACTGCTCGACGCGCTCCATGCCGGAGAAAGCCGAGTGCAAAATCGCCACGCGGTCTCCAAAGCGGTGAAAGAACTGCCCCGCCACCTGCGGCGTCAGGCCTATCTCGGGAACCAACAACAACGCACCGCGGTTGAAACGCAAGGCCTCTTCGATGAGGCAGAGATACACCTCGGTCTTGCCTGACCCGGTGACGCCGTGCAAGAGGAATGCGGCAAAGGCGCTGGCGGCGATAG
>JAYTKJ010000455.1:0-2695 GCA_043730365.1 Acidobacteriota bacterium
ATGGGTACACAATGGAATGGAAGAATCGACTTAACCCGTTCTGCTGCGGGGACATACGCGATCAGACGCGTTTAAAGAGGGGGGAACTTCGGTCTAGAAGAGCCGCATGGTAAGTGATGCGGCTGAACCTCCGCACTTTCCCACGCGGGGCCAGACTCCTCGCGTTCTCAAGTTTGGCTTCATCCGCATTTCGCTCGACGAGGGAATGTCTGCCTGCTGGTGGCGGACCTTCTTCCCCTCCTTGTCACTCCTGTTGCTGACTGCCAGCTTCATCGTCACCAAGACGGGCCGGGACGCACTCTATTTCGATCGATCCGGCGGCGTGGCTGACTTGCCCATGGCCTACCTCGGCATTGCTATTCTCTCGGTGCCCGCGGCGCAAGGCACGCTGGGACTGATGCGTTGGCTTGGTCCACGCCAAGCGCGCGTGGCTGGCCTGGCGATCATGGCGCTGATGCAGCTTGCCTTCTTCGCGCTGATCCGGCCGGGCGGCGGCTGGGACATGACGCTGATCTTCATCCTGATCCCGCTGCTGTATGGCGTGCTGCTCTCGCTGGCCTGGCTGCTCGGCGCGGACTTGCTGGACATGGCGCCGGGGCAAGTGTTGGCGCGCCTCTATTCCACCATGGGCGCGAGTTCGCTGTTAGGCGGGTTGCTGGGAGCGGCCATCGCTCGGAACCTGGCGCCGGTGGTGGAGCCGCGTATATACTTGCTCATCGGCGTGGCTGGCCTGCTGCTCACGGCGCTCGTGAACGCCACCGCTCACCGGACGTTCCCCGTGGTCCACATGCGACGCGAGAGCGATCTGCCAATGCCCTCACCGATGGGCGGCCAGATCCCCGAAACCCCGCGCATCCTGCCGCTGCTGGCCGATCGTTACGTGAAGTTGCTAGCGGCGATTGCGCTGCTCGGATCGGTAGCGGGCGTTTTGATCGAGTTCCAGTTTTACGCCAGCGCCGCCGGACAAGGGCGCGGGGCGGCCATGACGTTTGCGAATTTCTATCTGTGGCTGAATGGCGCCGCGCTGGTTCTGCAGGCGTTCGTCACGCCGGCCTTGCAGCGGCGAGTGGGCGTTTACGGGAGCCTGTTCGTGCTGCCCGTGGCGCTGGCAGCGGCGGCGTCTACGGCTCTGGCTACGGGCTCGGCATTGGCGCGCGCGGCGTTGCGCGTCACCGAGGGTGGCCTCAAGTCTTCCGTGCATCGTTCGAGCTGGGAACAGAGCTACCTACCGGTGGTTCGCGCCAATCGCGCGCCCGTCAAGCTGCTGGTGGACGGCATGGCGGCACGTATGGGCGAAAGCTTGGCAGCGGTGGTGCTCATCGCCGGCGCGACGTTGATTGACTCGACGGTGATCGCACGCATTCTGGTGGGCGCAACTTTGGTCTGGCTGGTGCTGACGGTTCTGCTACGGCGCAGCGTCTCCCCGGACTTTGACATGTCCGAACTGCGGCCCGATCTGCCGATTCCCGATGGTTGAATCACGGTGGCGACCTTCGGCGAAGGTCTACAACGGGAGATGGAATCCAGGGAGTAAGATTGGTGTTGTGAAGGGCGCAGCGGTTTCACAGTATCGAGAAGCCATCGAGCATCTGCCTTCCGGCGGCATGCTGGTGGTGCTTGGTGTCACATGGGGCGAGTACGAGCGCCTTCTTGAGGAACTCGCGGACCGGCCGGGCGTGCGCGTCACATTCGATCAAGGGAGGCTGCAGGCCGTGTCCCCACTCCGTGCGCACGAGCACTATGCTCAAGTCATGGCCGATGTGGCGTTGATTGCCGCGGAGACGCTCGACCTTCCGTTCGAACAGCTCGGCTCAACCACCCTGCGCCACCTCGGGCGCCAGCAGGGCGTTGAGCCCGATCGCTGTTTCTACATCGCCAACGCCGGCCGCATTGCCGGTAAGACTACGCTCGACCTGAGTGCCGATCCCCCTCCGGATATCGTTGTCGAAATCGACATGTCGAGCGACTCGCAGGCGAAGCTGCCGATCTATGCGAGCCTGGGCGTGCCGGAGGTTTGGCTTTATGACGGCCGGCGCGTCAGGATTCTGGAATTGCGGGATGACAACGCGAGTTACACCGAAATACTCAAGAGCAAATTCCTGGAATGTCTCACGACGTCCGTGCTGGATAAATATCTCGAACTGAGCAAGACCACCGGTCAGAGTGACGTGCGCCGCACTTTTCGCGCTTGGCTTCACTCATAGAAGCTACTCTTCATGATTGCCCACAATCAGCGGGCTTTTCCTGCCACTATGGCATCACCGTGTAGCGAAGGGGGCCTGCCCGGCGGGCAGCATGCTCACGTCGACCGCCGCCCCGCCGCTCAACGCCTTACCGGAGGTGCCGGTCAAGGCAAATGATCCATCCGGCGCTCCCAAAGCGTTGGCCCCCCGCCCCGCGGGAGTTGCCACCGCGCCACTCGCGGCGGCAGTGAGCGGCACTGCTCTGATCCGCGAATTCGCCACTGGCCCGCCAGCATGATCAACCACGCGGCCACTTACTGGCTGAGTCTGAGGCTGCGCCCAAGCGCTACCAACCGCCACGAATGACAGAGCTGAAAAAGAAAGCGACCATCGCATTGTGGTATTCCTCACAAACAGAAAAGTAAAAAACTGCCGAAGACAGAGCTTACCGGCATTTGGATTGAAATTCAAGAAGTAACTAAAACTTCTCTTGCAATTGTCTGCGGGGGGGG
>JAYTKJ010000456.1:0-14212 GCA_043730365.1 Acidobacteriota bacterium
GCCGAGCCTTCAGCAGCGCGGCGAGCGAGGGCGCGTAGGCTTTGGTTTGAAACAGGCACAGGCCCAGGAACGCGTGGCCCGCCGACACGTTGGGCTGCAGCGCGGTGAAGCGGCGGAAGGAGTCCACGCACTCGACGCCTTTGTCCTGCTCATAGAGGATGCTGCCGAGGAAGTACCAACCTTCTCCCCACGCCGGATTGAGTTTGAGCGCCTGGCGATAGAGCCCGATCGCTTCATCCAGCCGATTGGCGCCGCGCGCGGCGGTGGCTTGCTCGGAGAGCTTGCGGAAGGCCGGCGTTGCTACCGCCGTCTGCCACAACAACGCGAGCGCGAGGATGGCGGTGGAGACAGTCATGCGGATCTACTGAGCCTTCGCGGTCGCGGCTTCAGGGCCACGACCCACGTCGCCCTTGGGCTGATTTGTCTGCGCCTCGGCGTTGAGCTGCTGCACGATGGCGCGTTCGCGGTCACCATCCGCTTTGCGCTTGAGGCGATAGTAGACGGTGGCGAGCGAGACGTGAGCTTCGGTAAACTTGGGCGCTTCCTTGAGGATCGATTCCAGCGCAAGCCGCGCCGACTCAGCCTTCCCCTGCGCCAGCATGATGGTGGACTGCTGGTAGCGTACACTCAAGTCGCTCGGACGCACTCGCAACGCGCGCGCCAGATGCCGCTCGGCTTCGACATACAACTGATCCTGTTTGCGGATCACGGCCAGATTGAGGTTGGAGTTGAAGTCATTCGGATTCTGTTCTAGCTCGGCGACGAAGGCTTTAGAAGCGCCGGCGGTGTCACCGGTGGCCATGAGCGACTGACCCAGATACGCGTTCAGCATCGGCAGCTTCGGGTTGATTGCGGCGGCCTTTTGAAACTCGGCCAGCGCGCCGGAGAAATCGGCGGCGGCGATCTTGGCGGTGCCGATCAGCAGCCGCGCCTCGGCCGAGTCGCCGTTGCGCAGAATCTTGTCGAGGTACTTCTGCCCTTCGTCGATTTGCTTCTCTCGCGCGAGGGCGGAGCCAAGCAAGTACGCGATGCCCAGATCGTCAGGCTGCTTTTCTGCGACAGGCTTGAGGAGTTGAATCACTTTCTCGTTCTGGCCCAGCTGCAGATACGTGTCGGCCAGGAGCATCGTCACCTGCGGCTGCTCGCCGACGAGCGCACGCAACGCCGAGAGCTCCTTGGCGGCGGCGGTGAGATCGCCAGTCTTGTAGTAAGCCAGTCCGAGATTCAAAGAGATGCCGGGGTTCGATGGCGCCAGCTTGAGCGCCAGCTTGTACTCGGCCACCGCTTCGTCAAACCGGCCTTGCCGGGCTAGCGCCGCGCCCAGATTAGTCCGTGCTTCCACGGAGTTAGGCTTCGTTTGGAGAAACGCCCGATACTCGCGGACGGCGGTGTCCATGTCGCCCGCCTTGTGAGCGGTGAGTGCCTTGGTGAGGCCGGGATCGAGTTGTTGCTGCGCCGATAGACCCAGCGCTAACCCGATCAGCAACCACCCGATTCGCAGCACGCCTGGCATTCTCCTTATTCAAGTTTAGTTCTTCCTGACGCACAAAAGCCCCTCTCCGAAGAGAGGGGCCACGTGTTTTTTCCGCCTCTGGGTTAGAAGTAGAACTTGAGAGTGAGCATGACCAGCCGGCGGCCCTGCTTTTCGGTCGCGATACCGAACACCGGGTTGTCGAACTTGTTGGTGGTCTGATTGTAGACCAGCTTGGAGTTCGGCGCGCCGCTGATGAACGAACTCAACGGGTGGTTGAGGAAGTTGAAAGCGTTGAACCGGAACTGGAAGCGCTTGGACTCGCTGACTTGGAAGTTCTTGTAGAGCCCCAAGTCGGAGTTGAAGAAGGCCGGGCCTGTCACGAGCGGCATGATGGTGGGGCCGGACTGGTTTCGCTGGGTGGGCACTCCCAAGCAGCTTTGATTGATCCACTTGTTCCCGGAGCCGTCACCCTGCGGGTCGCAGGTGACCAGCGGCCGGACAATGATCGACGGTGTGCCGAATACCGAGTTCGAGGAGACAGTCTGGCCGTTAGCCAGCCTGGCGCCGTTGTAGTCCACGTTGAACGAGCCGGCCGTGTTGCCCGTCAGGTTGACGCCGCTCTGAACCTGCGTGATGCCGGTGAACTGCCAGCCGTTCATGAGCCCCTTGGCCAGCTTGCTGGCGCCGCCGCCCTTGATCAGGTCCGGAATCTCGATGGAGTAAGCCGCATTGTAGACGTGGCGGCGGTCAGAGTTGGTCGGACCGTAGTTGTTCCGAAGATTGAAATCGTCAAAGGCCCCCGCGATACCCAGGCTCTTGCCGTAGGTATAGTTCATGTTCAAGTTGTAGCGGCCCTTGGTGCGAATCCAGGACGTCTGGAACGAGTTGTAGTTTTGATACAACGTGTGCTGAGCGATGGCCAGATCCTGATAGCCAGCCAAAGGTCGAACTGAGTTGATGTCGTCCGAGCTCAGGTTGGACTGATCCGCGAAGCGGAAGAGCGCCCCTGGCTGCACGATGTTCGGATTGATGCCGTTGGTGAAGGCGCCTGGGCCCGCCCGGTTCAGCAGGTTGTCGCTCTTGTTGCCGACATACGACATTTCGAGAATGCTCGAGCCCGGCAGACGCTGGCTGACGGTCAAGCTATAGCTGCGCGTGCGGCCGCGCCTGTCGTCGTTCGGGTTGACTCCCGCGGCGAGAGTGGGAAGATTGCCGCTAACCTTGGAAGCGGCCACCTCGGAAAACGTGGTGTTGTTGAGGTTGGCGCTACGCACGCCGGCCGATACGTCGAGGCCCACGGTGAACTGGAAGTCCGAGAAGTAGAACTGGCCCCAGCCGCCGCGGATGATCGTCTTGCCGGAACCGAACAGATCGTAGGCGAAGCCGATGCGAGGAGCCGGGTAGACTTTCTTCGTACCGAAACCGCCGTTGCGATAGCTCTTGTTGCGGGCAAACCAGGTGAAGCCGTTGAAGTCCGTGCTGCCTTGGCCCTGCTTATAGAGAGCCCTGTCATACACGGCGAAACCGAAGCCTTCGCGGTCATACCACGCGCCCAGATGCGACAGACGGATGCCTAGATTCAGCGTCAGGCGGCGGTTCACCTTCCAATCGTCCTGCACGAAGCCCTCAAAGATGTGGGCGCCGATATTGTTCAGACGGTTGAAATTCTGCTCCGAATAGTTGGCGATGCGCCCGGTGAGCAAGTCGGCATAGGCGCTGTTGGAGCTATTGCCGCCCCAGTTAGCGAACTCAGCTTGGCCCTGTGTGTTGCCGTTGGCTGGCTGGTTGTTGATGACGTACTCGTAGAAGGCTCCCACCTTGGTGGTGTGCGTGCCCCAGACCTTGGTCAGGTTGTTGGAGAACGTCGGCAGGTGCTTGTCGGCGAAGAGGCCGCGCGAGCCACCCACTTCAAAGCCGCCGGGATTAAGCATGGTGGCGAACTCGCCGCCCCAGCCGGTGATGGACGGAATCTGTTTGACGCCGTTCTTGAAGAGGCCGGGGAAATCCAATCCCAACTTGGTGCGATCCACTTTGGCCGGATCGTTAAACACATTCGGGAAGGCGATGAAGGTGTAGCCGAAGACGAACTCGTTGGTCATGGTCGGGCTAAACACGTGCGTCAAGCTGGCCGAAACACTGTCGGAACGGTTCTTGCCGACGATCTCGGTGGGGTAGGGCACCTGGTTGCCATTGCGCCACCAGAGGCCAACCGGAAAGAGCTGTCTTTCGTTCTGGAAATTGTAGCGGACGAAGAGCTTGGTGTTGTCGCTGATGTTGTAGTCAACGCGCGAGAACCACTGACGCGAGTTCTGATTGAACACGATCTGGTTGACGTAGTTGAAGCCGCCCGTGGCCGTGGGATCGGCGTTGGGAAGAGGCAGCAGCTTCATCAGTGCTTGACCGTTCTTGTCGATCTGGCTGGGGGGGATGATGCCGTTGGGCAAGTTGAGATTGGTGGGCATCTGGGCTGGCGCGCCGGATGCCGTGATGAACTGGCCGCGGACGTTGCCCTCGATCTTGCGCAACTCGGAGGCGCTGAAGTTGCCGTTGCGCATGCCGTCGGTGGGCACGGTGGACCGGATCAAGCCGGTGTCCAGCGTCTGGAAGAAGTTTTCAAAGCCAGTGAAGAAGAACAGCTTGTCGCGGTTCTTGTTGAAGCCCGTGCCGGGGATGAGCACAGGGCCGCTGAACGTGCCACCGGGGAAGAAATACTTGTTGGCCGGTCTGGGAGCGCCCGAAGCATTGTTCAACCAGTCGTTGGCGTTCATCGACGAGTGACGCGCCGAGAGATAGGCGCCACCATGGAAATCCTTGCCGCCCGAGCGGCCCACGGACGTGACCACGGCGGGGCCCTTGGAGTTCTCGGCCGAGAAGTTCGAGGTAAGAACCTTGAACTCCTCAATGAACTCGGAGTTCGGATTCACAGGCGTGGCGCAGTTGCAACCGGGGTCGGACACGTGCGCGCCGTCGGCGGTGATGTCGAGCGAGCCCTGGGGCAAGCCGTTGTTGGAGAAGGCGCCGTTGAAGGGGCTCTGGCTGCCGCCGTCACCGTTGCCGTTGATGCCGATGGTCTCACCGGTGAAGTTGGTGCGGTTCTCCGTGCCCGTGCCGGCGATGGAGAAGCCCGGCAGGATCTTGATGAACTCAGCGGCGTTGCGGCCGACGATGGCGTAGTTCTGGAGTTCCTTCTGTGATAGCGTCGAGCTCTTTTCGCCTGACACGGTGGGAACGGCCTCGATGCCGGACACCACGTCAATCGTGTCCGTCGTTGTGCCTACTTTCAACGCGATATTGATCGACTTGGTTTCCGCGCCCGAGAACGTCAGATCTGTGGCCCTATAAGGAGTGAAGCCCGCCGTTTCGACGTTGAGCTCATAGACAGGGCCCACCGGCAAGGACGAGAAGGTGAAATACCCGTCCTGGTTGGTGACCGTCCGGCGAGTGTCGCCGCTGGCCACGTTCTTAATAGAAACCTTCGCATTCGGCACAACCGCCTGCGACGGATCCACCACGCTACCCGTGAGTGTGGCAAAGTTTGACTGGGCGAACGCGGCAAATGGCATCGCCAGGACCATGGCGGCTACCAGGCCGCAAATTCTGTTTTTCATATTACCCCTTCCCACACCGTTCGGCTTTCAGGTGGCACCAGCAGAACCAGAAATCTGATTGGTGCGCCGAAACGAGATTGTGGCAGACCGTGAACTGACTTTCGGTAGTCTACGCCACGCAGAGGAGCAAGCGAAAGGGGCAAAGTGTTATTGCAGAGTCAACGCCTCAGCGGAGGGGGTTAACGCTTTTTCTTTTCAACGGTGTTAACGGCAGGTTAACGAACTGGTTTGCCGATGTGGTAACATCTGGAAGAGCCGCAAGGGGCGACTCCCTTTATGAACACGCCCTTGCAATCCCATCAGGTTGAGCGAGAAGCCCTCGGAAGACTTCTCGCTTCCGGTGTCTTTTCCAGATCCCCAAATCTGGAGAAGATCGTCGTCTACCTTTGCAACAAGCACTTCGAAGGCGGCGGCAACCTGATCAAGGAGTACCACGTTGCGACCGAGGCGCTCGGTCGTTCTGAGGATTTTGATCCCAAGAAGGACTCTATTGTCCGGGTGGAAATGCACCGTCTCAGGAAGAGGCTGCGTGAGTATTACGAATCCGCCGAGGACGAGCCGGTTTGGATCCTGATTCCGGAGAAAACCTACAACCCGGAATTCCGGCCTCGTGAGAATCCCGGTGTTGCCGACGCACCTGTTTCATTAGACGTGGTTGACGCTGCTCCGGTTTCCCGGCGGCGATGGCTGGCCGCAGCCGCAGTCGGCGCACCTGCCACTGCAACCGCAGTTTGGTTGGCGACCAGGAAAGCGGCCGCTCCAGCGGAAGAACCCGTCAAGCCAATCAACGCCGCGGTTGACCTGATCGCGCCGATTTCCAACGCCGACACCATTCGCATCATGGCCGGGTACGGCCCACCGCGATTCACGGATCGCTATGGCTCGGTTTGGGAAGGCGACCGCTATTTCACCGGAGGCACTGCCAAGGCGGTCAGCAACGAAGTGGCCAGCCGGGGGTTGGATGTCAACTTGTTTGCCAACATGCGCGTGGGCGACTTTCAGTACGACATCCCTCTCAAGCCCGGCGTTTATGAGTTGCTCTTGTTGTTTGCCGAAACCGAGTACGGCGAGAAGAATCCGTTGGGCGGCGGCGAGACCTCTCGCATTTTTTCGGTTTCGGCAAACGGCAAAGTCGTCCTCACGGATTTCGAAGCCCTAGCCGAGACGCAGGAAACCAACACAGCGACCGCTCGACTCCTGCGTGACCTTTCGCCAGCGGCCGACGGCAAGCTGCACTTGAAATTTGGCCCCGCCAGCACGGGCCGTCCCTTCCTCAACGCCATGCTGATTCGTCCGGGTACCCCGGGCAAGCTGCGCCCGATTCGCATCGTGTGCCGGCCGGAAACCCATCGCGATTCGCGCGGCTCGGTATGGGAGCCGGACCATTTCTTTCGCTCCGGCAAGCAGATTACGCGGCCCCAGGGTGCTCCGGCCGACGACGGCGACGTGTTACGCGGCGAGCGCTACGGAAATTTTTCCTACATCATTCCCGTGCCGCCCGGGCGTTACGGCGCGCGCCTCTACTTTTGGGAGTATTGGTGGGGCGAAGGGCATCCGGGCAAGGGCGGTCCGGGATCGCGCATCTTTGACGTGATGTGCAACTATAAGCCGCTGCTGATTGACTTCGACATCGTTCGTGAGAACCCGAAGGATCAGGTCACTATCAAGACTTTTCACGGACTGACGCCAAACGCACAAGGCAAACTGATGTTCGATTTTGTGTCGAAGGTCAACTACGCGATGGTGAATGCGATCGAGATCTTCGATGAGTCCAACTGAGTCGGGCGGCGCCCCGGCCGCGCGGTGGATAATCTACTAATGAAGTTTGCATGGCTCCTGGTGGCCGTTGTCTGTGGCTGGGCGGCGGACTGGCCCCGTTTCCGAGGCGCGAACGGCGCCGGCGTTGGTGTGGGAACCCGCACCTTGCCGGACGCGATTGCGCCAGACAAGAACGTACTCTGGAAGACGCCGCTGCTGCCGGGCCACTCGTCGCCGGTACTCTATGGCGACCATATCTACCTGACCGGCGCTCAGTTGGGCAAGGATGCCGATGCCGGCCGCGACAAGATTGTGGACGAGGGGGGCAAGCTCTTCACCTATTGCCTCCGGCGCAAGGATGGCGCCGTGCTTTGGCGGCGTGAAGTGCCGCGGCCTCGCCTGGAGCGCTATCAACGCACCAACTCGCCCGCGTCGCCGAGCCCGGTGGCCGACGAGCAGGGAGTCTATGTCTTTTTCGGCGACTACGGCGTGCTGGCCTATAAGCACAATGGCGCCGAGCGTTGGCGCCACCCGCTGGGACCGTTCAACAACGTCAACGGACACGGCTCCTCACCCATGCTGGCCGGCGGACGCGTCATCATGCTGTGCGATCAGGATACAAATTCTTATGTGATCGCCCTGGATCGGCGCACCGGCAAAACGGAGTGGAGGGTGGAGCGCCCTGAAGTGATTCGTTCCTACACGACGCCCACGGTCTTTCGCGATCAGCTCATCATCCCCGGTTCGTACTATCTGACTTCGTACTCGGCCGTGACCGGCGAAAAGCTATGGTGGATCGGCGGCATGTCCTGGCAGCCGAAGTCCACGCCGATTGTCGATGGCGATACGATCTACGCGCACTGGTGGGAAGGCGGTGGGGAAGCCGAAACGCCTACTGAGACGCCGGAGTTCGCTGAGTTACTAGCCAAGTTTGACGCGAACAAAGATGGCAAAATCGTGCGGGACGAATTGGCTGCGGACGCGCGTCTACAGCGGGGTTTCGCCGACACGGATTTGGCCGGAGACGGCGTGATCGAGCAGCATGACTGGGACAACTACCGGGCCCGCCGCGCTGCCCGCAACACGCTGCTGGCCGTGAAGCCCGGCACCCTGCGGGGCGATCTGACCACCTCACCCGCAGTGAAGTGGCGCATGCAGAAGTTCCTGCCCAACGTGCCCTCGCCGCTCCTCTACGACGGCGTGCTCTACCTGATCAAGGACGGCGGAATCCTGACTACGGTGAACCCGCAGACGGGCGAGATTCTCAAGCAGGGCCGTCTGACCGGTGCGCTGGACACCTACTATTCCTCGCCCGTGGGCGCGGCCGGCAAGGTACTGCTGCTCAGTCAGACGGGCAAGGCGACGCTGCTCAAGGCCGGCGCGCAATGGGAGATTCTTTCGTCAGCCGATTTTGACGAGCCCATCTTTGCCACGCCCGCGATTGCCGATGACCGGCTCTACCTGCGCACCCGTTCGCATCTTTACTGCTTTGCGGCTAGTGCGCGTTGACGATCGCCGAGTGCACCTTCTTCATCTGGTCGCGTGGGAAAACTTGCGATAAGGCTCGCATGACGGCGCCCTTGTCTTCGGTGATCGAGATGCCGACGCGGCGGTACTCAACCATGACTCGCTCTTTGAACTCATACTCGAGGCGAACCAGGCGGATGCACTCATCGATGGCCGGACGGAACTTGCGAATGTCGTCTTCCTGATACTCTTCGAGGAGTAATGGCTCCAGCGCTTCGTAGGTCAACTCATCGGCCGTCTCCAGGCAATTCCAGCACGTGGCGGTGACGGCCTTTTTGTTGATGCCCGCAGTCCAGTGAATTTGCTCCACCGACTCGGGCTTACACTTCCACAGCGAGACGCGCCCGGCCGGCTCCACCACATACCAGATCGCGCCTTCGGTGCCGGCCAATCTTTCGTCCTCGACCGGACGATTGCGGCTCTCCATCTCCGCTCGCATGGCCCCGTAGCGCGCTACGGCGTCTTCTCCGGCCGTTAGTTCCCCATGAAGCTGTGCGCCGGGTACGCCGAGTAAGTCGAGTGCAAACGGCGCTACCACGGTGGCGTCGACCGGGCGCACGCCAAACAACACGGCGGTTTCGAGTGGGGTGTCGTATTGAATGAGATGCGCGTTGCGCGAGCCGTACATCTCAAAGCTAATATGGCAGCCGTTACGTTCCACTAACTGGGGGATGGACGGGAAGCGTTCCATCAGCTCACGCCAATAGTCTAGAAACGGCCCCCAGCGGCTGTTGCGCATCACCGCCGACAAGCGCAGCTTGTAGGTAAGCCGGACCACTCCGCGCGCGTCGCGATATTGGTACGCCAGCACATTGGTGCCGTCCAGTTTCTCGTAGAGGACGGCGCGGCGGATGGGCGGAAAATGAAAGCTGCCATCCTTGCCGAATGGGTAGTGCAGTTTGGGCGTCGCGTAAATGAGCTGCGGCGCCGGCTCCTCGCCCACATGCGTGATGATTAGTGCGCCGTACCGGTGGTCAGGGCGTTGCGAGAGAAAGCCTTCCAGGCGAAGTTCACCGTTGAACGGATCGGTGGCGTCGAAGGGGGTGAGGAATTTCTCCTCCAGCCCCGACAGGCGCTTGGCGGTTTCAAGCGATTCGGTGGTTGACACAATTTTGGGTTAGGCCAGGAGCGGTTTGACGACTTCTCCGTGGACGTCAGTCAGGCGGAACCGCCGGCCTTGAAACTTGTAAGTGAGCCGGGTGTGATCCATGCCCAGGCAATGCAGAATCGTGGCCTGCATGTCGTGAATGTGCACCGGATTTGCCACGATGTTATAGGAGAAGTCATCGGTCTCGCCGTGGACGACGCCGGGCTTCGTGCCGCCGCCGGCGAGCCACCACGTGAAGCTGCGCGGGTGATGATCGCGACCGTACAGCGTTTCGGTCAACTTACCCTGACAGTACACCGTGCGGCCGAATTCGCCGCCCCAGACTACGAGCGTGTGGTCCAAGAGGCCCCGCTGTTTGAGATCCGTCACCAGCGCCGCCGAGGCCTGATCCGTTCCCCGGCACTGCATCGCCAAATGGCGGGGCAGTTCGTTGTGTTGATCCCAGCCCCGATGATAAAGCTGAATGAACCGCACGTCACGCTCAGCCAAGCGGCGCGCGAGCAGGCAGTTGGCGGCATAGGTGCCGGGCTTGCGCGCGTCCTCTCCATACAGCTTGAACGTGGCCTCTGGCTCCTGCGACAGGTCCATCAAATCCGGCACTGAGGCTTGCATCCGGTACGCCATCTCGAACTGCGAAATCCGGGTCTCGATCTCCGGATCGCCATAGGTCTCATGTCGCATACGGTTGAGCTGCTCCATGCCGTCCAGCATCATGCGCCGTGTGGAGCGGTCAATCCCCTCCGGGTCTCGCAGGAAAAGCACCGGCTCCGCGCCCGAGCGAAACCGCACGCCTTGATGGTTGGAAGGCAGGAAGCCTGAACCCCATAGCCGCGAAAACAAGGGCTGATCGTTGATCGGTGTATTGGAGGTGGATAGCAGCACGACAAACGCCGGCAGATTCTGATTCTCGCTGCCCAGACCGTAACTCACCCATGACCCGAGCGACGGCCGGCCCGGCTGCTGCGACCCCGAATGAATAAAGGTGATGGCAGGATCGTGATTGATCGCGTCAGTCTTCATTGACCGGACAATAGTTAGTTCGTCGGCTATCTTGGCCGTGTGCGGGACCAACTCGCTTAGCCACGCCCCACTCTTGCCATGCTGCTCAAACTTGAAGACGCTGGGCGCCACCGGCAGCGCGCTCTGGCCCGACGTCATGCCGGTGATGCGCTGGCCCATGCGAATCGAGGCAGGCAACTCGACGCCGAACATCGCTTTCAACTTGGGCTTGTAGTCGAACAGATCCAGCTGCGAAGGCCCGCCGGATTGATGCAGGAAGATCACGCGCTTGGCCTTGGCGGCATAGTGGGGCGGGGCAGTCGCCGCCACTGCGGACGTGTTCAATAGCGATGCCAGGGCGGGAGCGCCGAGGCCGAGGGCGGTGCGCGAAAACAATTGCCGCCGAGTGAGCGCGAGTTCAACTTGTTTCTTCAGGGTCATGTGTGCGCACCTACTCCTTGGTAATCGCCTCATCCAGATTCATGATCATGGTCGCCACGTTAGTCCACGCGGCCAACTCAGCTACCGGCAACTGGTCATCTGCCTTCGACTCACCTACTGACAGCAGCCCGCGCGCCGCGCTCTCGTTTTGCGTATAGGCCGCCAACTGTTTGGCAGCTACGCCGCTGAGCACCGCGGTCTCCTTCGGGCTTGGCCGCCGGGCCAGCACGCGCCGATATCCGAACGCGACCCGATCCTCAGGGCGACGCCCGCCTTCCCGCAGCATGCGCTGGGCCAGATGGCGAGCCGCTTCTACAAACGTCGGATCGTTCATCAGGGCTAACGCCTGCAGCGGCGTGTTGGTTACCGCGCGCCGCGAGAGACACTTCTCGCGATCCGGCGCGTCAAACGTTGCCAGCTCAGCCGGCGGCACCGTGCGTTTCCAGAAGCTGTACATGCCTCGGCGGTACAGGTCCTGCCCGTGCGAGGGCGTGTACTTCTGCGCCGTGAACTCGCGGCCGAAGGCGAGTTCGTCCCAAAGCCCGGCCGGCTGATACGGAAACACGCTGGGCCCGCCGATCTCGTTGTTAAGCAGCCCACTGGCGGCCAGCGCATTGTCTCGCACCAGTTCGGCTGGTAACCGGAAGCGAGACATTCGTGCGAGCAAACGGTTCTCCGGGTCTCGCTCCTGCAAGGCCGGTGTAGTGCGTGAAGACTGCCGGTAGGTGGCGCTCATCACCAGTAGCTTCTGCATCGCTTTTACGTCCCAATTGCTCCGCATCAGCTCGGTGGCGAGCCAATCGAGTAACTCCGGATGACTTGGTGAATCTCCCTGCGAGCCAAAATCTTCAGAAGTCTTCACCAGGCCCGTGCCGAAATAGTTTTGCCAGAAGCGGTTCACCGTCACGCGTGTCAGTAGGGGGTGCGCAGGGTCAATCAACCACTTGGCCAGCCCCAGCCGATTGGCCGGTACGCCGTTGGGCAACGGTGGCAGCGTGGAAGGCACGGCAGCCAGTACCTTCTCGGTTTTGTTTTGATAGTCGCCGCGCGCCAGCACGAAAGACTCGCGAGGCTTTTCGATCATTTCGGTCATGACCATTGCGCCCGGCACAACTTCGCCCAGCTGTTGCCGCTCGGTCTCGAGCTTCTTCAGCCTCGCCGCGGTCTCCCTGAGTTCAGGCGGTGCGGCGCTGCTGAGGAAATAGGCGCGCAGCCGGTCTTTCTCTTCCTTCACGCGCTTGGCGGCGGGAATCTCGGCGGCGCGCATCGGACCAAGATGCATCGCCAGATCCATCAATTCCCCTTCGCCCAGCAGCCGGTTGTAGAGACGCAGGTCATCCATCTGGCCCTGGAATTCGCGGATCGTGAGGGGTTCGCGATTGGCAAACTGCGCGGGCGCGTCATTTACCACTCGCAGAGCCGCCGGTTTGCCATCTACAAACAACTTCACCGTCGTGCCGTCATAGGCGATTGCGAGATGGCTGTAAGAACCGTAGAGAAGCGGAGCCTCGCTCACCAATCGGCGCGGGCCGAGGTGTAGGGTCAGCGGCGAGCCCCGCTTGTAATAGGGTACGTATTCGGAAACTCCGGTATAGATCTGCAGGCCCGTGCCCTTCTCAAAGAGCCGGACGCTGCGCTCATGCGTGGGCCGCACGAAAAAGGCCAGAGTGAACGGCTTCCGCTCATCCTGTAACACATCCGCCGCCAATGCCATCTTTTCATCGACGGTCATGGTCATGCCTCGCCCGATGGGGCCGGCGCCAAACACAGCCTCGTTGGCCACCATCCTGGCCGCGCGGTAGTGGCCGGAAGAATCCTCCAAGCCGCCTTCGAACTCATAGTGGAACTCGAGCCCCTGGCCCAGCCGCCGCTGCAGGTCTGCCGAAGGGGGAAGTGTCTTCTCCCATGCCGTCTGCGCTTCGTCCACATCTTTTTCCGCAAGCCGCTTGCGCTTCTCTTTGATCTCGGCGTCCATGCGCTCAATCTCGCTGATCTGCCCGGCGGAGGCGACGAACATGCGCGGCTCAGCGTTACCACGTTGGCCGTCCAGACCCTTTTCGTCCACCGTGTTAAAGAAAGCGAAGAACCGGTAGAAGTCCTTTTGCGAGATGGGATCGTACTTATGATCGTGGCAGCGCGCGCATCCCATCGTCATGCCCATGAAGACATTCGCGGTGGTCTCTACGCGGTCAATCACATACTCGGTCAGATACTCGTCCGGGATGGCGCCGCCTTCGAAGTTAATCATGTGGTTGCGATTGAAGCCCGTGGCCAGACGTTGATCGGGCGTGGCATCGGGAAGCAGGTCCCCCGCCAGTTGCTCGACGACAAACTCATCCCAACGCATGTTGTTGTTGAACGCGGAAATTACCCAGTCTCGCCAAGGCCACATCACGCGGTGGGAGTCAATATGAAAGCCGTGCGTGTCGGCGTAACGCGAAAGATCAAGCCAGGGCAGAGCCATCTTCTCGCCGTAACGGCGCGAAGCTAGCAGCCGGTCCACTACCTTTTCATAGGCGTTCGGCGTTTTGTCGGCGACGAAGGCGGCCACTTCCTCGGGTGTGGGCGGCAGCCCCGTCAGATCTAGCGTCACGCGGCGGGCCAAAGTGATGCGGTCGGTTTCGGGCGAGGGTTTGAGGCCCTCCTTCTCAAGGCGCGCTAGCACGAACTGATCAATGGGCGTCTTCCCCCACGCCTTATCCTTCACCAAGGGCAACTCAGCGCGCACGGGCGGCGAGTAGGACCAATGCGTCTTCCACGCCGCGCCTTCGTCGATCCAGCGCTTGATCAACTCTACTTGCTTGTCATTCAGTACGCGCCCGGATGCAACCGGCGGCATGCGCAGAGATTTCTTCTCGTGGCTGACGCGCTGAAACAACGGGCTGGCCGCGGCATCGCCCGGTTTGATGCGGCCTAGCGCTCCCTCCCGCGTGTCCAGGCGTAAACCCGCCATGCGATTCCTCTCGTCCGGCCCGTGGCACGAGAAGCAATTTTCCGAGAGCAATGGCCGGATCTGTCGGCCGAAGTCGACGGGTGTGGCAGCGGGCGGTGCGGCCCAGGCGAAGGTGGTGATCAGACAAGAAAACGCAATGCGCCCCATGCCTGACATCATATCCGTTTTGTGAGCCTCAACTAGATCAGCCCGGCTCGCTCAAGCAGCGCCGACGAGTCTGGATCGCGGCCCATGAAGGCTTTAAACAGGAGTGCCGGATCCTCGCTGTCGCCTTTGGCCAGGATCTGGCTCCGAAAGCGCATCCCTGTCTCGCGCGAAAAGATGCCTTCCTTCTTGAAGGCGGT
>JAYTKJ010000457.1:0-20101 GCA_043730365.1 Acidobacteriota bacterium
TCGCCTCCAGCCGCAACCGGCGCAATCCCCGCGGAGTAAAACGGAAGATGAGCAACTACCCCCTGCGCCGTGGCTACAAACGCTCGCCACCCATCGACTTCTCCGCTGCCATCAGAATCGTTAAGTGACGAATATTGCTATTAAAGGAGGCTTCTGTATGGCTAGCATAGATTGGTCGCAGTGTCCCGCCGTTGAGAGCGTTCCCGGCAAGCGGAGTGGCGCCGTCGTATTTCGAGGAACGCGCACGCCAGTTTCGGCGGTATTCGAGAACCTTCAGGACATGAGCGTCGATCAACTCATTCAGGAATTCGGCGTCACCCGTGAGCAGATCGAGGCCGTCTTGCAGTTCGCGGCGCGGAGCACCCAAGCTCCCGTCGCGACCCATCGTTAATGCTGATTCTCCTCGATAACGGCACGCCCCGCACTCTCGCCCGTTTTCTGATTGACAATCACACAGTCACCGAAGCCCGCTCTCGGGGTTGGGCGGAGTTGGAGAACGGGGATCTGCTGAGCGAGGCGGAGGCGGCCGGCTTTGAGGTGGTGGTTACAACCGACAGGAATATCGGCTACCAACAAAACCTTTCAGGTCGAAAAATAGCAATCGTTGTCCTCGGCAAGGGCGTTGGAGTCTGATCGAACCGCTCGTGTCGCAAGTAGTCGCGGCGGTGAACGAATCGAAGCCCGGCAGCTACGTTGAAGTTGACATCCCATACGAGTAGTGGGTTTCCGCCCGCCTTCGCATTCTCGGCCAGCTCGAGTTAGCTGCAACCGGGACGGCGCCGTCCACGTCGATCCACCGCAGAGAACCCTTCGCATGGGGCCAGAAACCGGAGTATGACTTCTATCGGGACCTCCGCAATGTCTTCGTTCCCCAAATTCGATCGCAAGAGCGGTCGATCTCTGAGGAGCGTATTGCCGAGGGCTACGCGGCGAAGCTTCGGTCCGCAGGGGCTGCCGAAAGCCAGATCTCTCGTCAGCTGAGGCTAATCCGCTTGGATCGGACACGCTTGGAGAACGACTATTGGAATCGATTCTACCTTGACGACAAGTCCAACTTCAGCCGGGAGCCAAACGGCTTCCTGGTGCAATTCCTTCAAGGAAAGCCAACGGGGGCAGCCCTTGACTATGCAATGGGTGAAGGCCGCAATGCGATCTACATGGCAAGTCTGGGCTGGGCTGGTCTGTGTCGGGGTTTGATCCGGCTGACGCCGCCGTGGCGCTGGCTCAGAAACGGGCCAAGCAATTGGGGCTCAAGCTGGACACATCGGCGGTTCGGGACAGCAAGTACGAGTTCGGCACGGAGCGATTCGATTTGATCCTCTTCAGTTGGAGCATGCCGCTGGTTCCGGTGGAGAAGGTGGTTGCTTCTTTGAAGCCAGGTGGCGTCATTGTGATGGAGTGCGCAGCCCATTTTGTTGGGCGCAACGGAATGCTGAAGATGTTCGACGCCCTCCAGATTGTTCGCTACGAGGTGGTCCGCGCCAAGGCCGACTTCGACAATCGTATGGAAACGGAAGTGCTGCGTTTGATCGCGGCGAAGCCTCGGTGAATTTTTCGAGCCGTGGCGCGGCCCCCCACGACGTGAGCGGATGAGCCGGGCACTCGGATCAAGCACGGGCGGCGACGACGGCGGCGGCTGAGCCCGGGGTCAGGTCGAATTGGAAGTAGGAGACCGGCGCGGTGGGCGAGCCCTTGTCCAACTGATCGAGAGCGGCGTTCAGGCTAGTCTTGTTGAGGGCGCTCTTGAGGCGGACCTCGGCCAGGAGCGTGCGGCGGACGCGCACGGTTTCAACGAGCGGTGAGGGTTCGCTGCCGGCGAAGTTGGTACGCGCGGCGCGTTCGTTCTGGAGGGGTTTCAATTCCCTCAAGGCGTTTTGACGGGCGCGCTCGTGGCGCGAAGTGTAGATGGCTAGTGTCTTCAGGGCTGCCCGTGTCTCAGAGTCCAGGAAGGGATCGGGCACGGAGGCGAGCAGTTTGGCTTCATTCATTCGACAGCGGCGGAGGTTCCATTGAGACTGGAGAATCGTCTCAAAATGAAGGAGTTCGGCGGAGAGCGCGCTGCGGAGGGAGGCGAAGATGGCGGCTTCCTCTTCGTCGGCGAGGTGGAGTTGGCGTGAGCAGAGTCCGTGGACACGGGCGTTCTGCGAGGAGTCGGCTATGCCCTCTTTTGCGGAACACGCGCAAGACGGACTCGCCGCGGCGCGGCCTCGCGAGTCTGTTCCCCGCGGTTTGGCGCCGCGCCTCCGCGGCCTTTGCGCTTCGGTGACGGGCCCGGTGGAACGGCGAGCGTTGGCGCGGTTGGCTTCAGTTTTTTTGGCGGAAGTTGTGGGGTTCATGATGATGATCGCGCGGCTCCATTTCGTACCGCGGCGATTGAATTGAAGAGTAGCAGGGGGTCGAGCCGGGCTGGGCGGGGTGGATGAGTAAGTGGCCTGGAATGAGGGAGAAGAAAAATTCGATTCCGAGTCGACGTTCAAGCCTCTGATGGGGAATTCGGGGATTGGGCCTGGCAAGGGTTGGCGGACTTGGGGCCGCTCGATCACCGCAGTGTCATAGATCTTCCACTGGATCATTGGCGGGGATGGTGATGCACTGCGGGTTCGTCGGCCGGTACGGTCGCGAGGGAAGTATTACGATCCTCTACCCTGCGCGACTTTGCGGGTTTTGTCCACGCTTTCGTCGCTGATCCAATCCGAGTCTATGCCCGGACGTATCCGATGTGGCCGGAAACCTGATGAATGGCGACGAATGCGCCGCAAGCCCGCTAATACCAAGCCACCTACAACTTGACGTCTTTGTCCAGAACAAACATTTTGAAGGTTTCGCGCTTCACGCCATCGAAGGCCATGGCTTCCGCGGTCGCTGGCTTCGCCATTTCTGCCTGCATCGTTTCGACGCTTGAAACTTCCATGAGGATTGCGACTTCGTTGCCAACGACCGAGTACTGGACGGGTGCGTTGACAGTATAAGACTTGAAGATGGCACCGTGGGTGCGGAAGCCGGCTTCCCACTTCACTGGGTCTTGGACTTGCGTGGTGAGGATTACTCTGGGCATTCTATTGTTCTCCTGAAAACACAGATTGAATGAAGCAATGACGCGGCGCCAGATGCTTTGCAGCCTGAACAACGTCCCCTAGTGTAGCCCATCCCGAGTTGGGTCCAAGTCGTCTTGCATTGGTCTGGCTCGACTACTCGCCGTAAACGGCACTGTGTAGCGAAGACTGGGACCGTCGTCGGCATTGTACCGGCCGCCGCCGTGCCGAATCGCCGGCCGAAGCCGGTACGCCCGCCAGCCAAGGTCTATTTCGCGGTTCCCTGGGGCGACTTTGCGCGAACTATCGCGAGCACACGACCTGGGTTCGAACCTATTCATGACGCATCGAGACCATCGGATCTAAGCGCGCGGCTCGCCAAGCCGGAATGGCGCTGGCAAGAGTGGTAACGGCCAACACCAGCGATCCTCAGGGCGCAACGTCGGATAAGCTTCCTGAAGTTCCCGCTCATTACAGCCGAGGCGTCGCGCCTGCTCCAGAAGCCACACGGGAATGCGGGTCCGGACAATGCACGGTTCGCCGCCCCACACATCAGGGCGCGAGTCGATGCCCGGGAAGTCGTCTTCCAGATCTTGAACGACCCACTTGAGGAGTTGGGCTTTTTCGCAGCGCGACGCGGCGTGAGCTTTTTGCCACCAGAGTCCAATCGCTCAAAGACCCAATAGGACTCCTTCGAAAGGCAAATGCTAGGGACAGGCAGAAGAAGGGATTCCACCCGTGACAAACGATGTTGACCGAAGCGGTCTAAACGTGACGCGTAGAAACTGAAATCGGGATCCAGGTCTCCGAGGCCTGGATCCCGATCTTCGGGACAAAAAATCTCGGTCGAAAAAACGAGCTTTTCTGGAACCGTCCTCCTACTACGAAGTGCTTGTCCCGCCTCCGAACCGCTGCCCTTTCTAATGCACGTGCCGTGCCAAGAATAGAAGGCCCGCAAGTGATTGAAAAAAGGTATGACTATTGAAGGGTTCCGTAACCAATCGGATAGGGATTCTATCTGGACAGTTGGTTTCGGAGGCCAAGTTTCGTTACGAGACGATGCAGATAGTTAGGGTGGACGCCCAGTGCGCGGGCCGCTTCACTGATATTGCCACTGGCCACCTGGATGGCGTCAAGAATCTGTTTGCGCTTGGCTTCCTGCACGCCAAGGTGATACGCGGGCAGCGGGAGAGTGGAGTCAGGTTCGGATTCCAAGAGGGACTCCGGCAGGTCCTCGGGCAGAATGAGGGTGGTGGAGCCTAAGACCATCGCTCGCTCAATCGTGTTCTCGAGTTCACGCACGTTGCCCGGCCAATCATGGCGAAGCAGGAGTGCGCGGGCCTCGGTACTGACGCCTTCCACCGGCCGATTGACGCGGGCCTTGAAGCGCGCGATGAAGTGGGTGGCCAGCAAAGGAATGTCCTCTTTCCTTTGGCGCAGCGGGGGCATGTCAAACGAAACGACGTTCAAACGGTAGAACAGGTCTTCGCGGAACTTGCCGTCCTTGATCGATTGTTTGATGTCGCGATTGGTGGCGGCCACGACGCGCACGTCGGCCTTCAGGGTGCCGGTGCCGCCCACGCGTTCGTACTCGCGTTCCTGCAGCACGCGCAGGAGTTTGGCTTGCAGGGGCAAGTCGAGCTCGCCGATTTCGTCCAGGAAAAGCGTGCCGCTCTCGGCCACTTCAATGCGGCCTTTCTTCTGGGCGATGGCGCCGGTGAAAGAGCCTTTTTCATGGCCGAACAACTCACTTTCAAGCAAGGCGTCCTTCAGCGTGGCGCAGTTGATAGCGACAAACGGCTTGTCGCGGCGCGGGCTGCCGCGATGGATGGCGCGGGCGGCGAGTTCCTTGCCGGTGCCGTTTTCGCCGAGGACCAGCACGGTGGTTTCAGCCGGTGCGACCCGGCGGATCAGGTCATAAACCTTGCGGAGCGCCAGGCTCTCGCCGACCATTTCCTGGGTTAGACCAGCTTCATCAAGGAGGCGACGGCGATCCGATTGCAACTGCTGCAACTGGACCAGATTGTGGGCGGCGGCCGCGGCGAGCGTGGCGATGGCGTTGGCCAAATCAACGTGTTCCCGCGTGAAAGGCGCAGTGCGGACGCCCTCCAGATAGAGCACGCCCCGCACCTGCATCCCGGTCATCAGTGGGGCGGCCACCAAGGGAACGCGGCCGACGGGCGTGGAGTCTTCACCCAGGATCGACACGCCGGCCGATACCACCTGCGTCACCATCGACGGGATCGCCGAGGGCGCTTTGACGGCAGCGGCATCGCGGGCGCGCGAGGCCATGACGAAGAGCCCTGAGCCGTCGCGCCAGTACAACACTGCGCGCTGGGCAGGCAGAATATCGAAAATGCGTGCCACCAGTTCTTCTTCGAACGCCTCCAAGGTGCGCGCCGATTGCACGGCCGCGCTCATGCGGAGGAGCGCGTTCAGGTGGCGCTCAGCTTTGGTGGCAGTAAGAGGAGGCGGCTGGAGAAAGGGCGAGCCATGGTCGACGGCAATGAAAGAGCGGGTGTCCACCATCGTCTCGGCGGCAGGTGTGTCGTCGGACCTCGCCAAGTCTTCTTCCTCGGTGATGAAGACGAAATGCGAATCGCCGACGCGGATGTTGTCGCCGTTGGACAGGACGCGCTGCTTGACCGGCAGGTCATTGACGAACGTGCCGTTGTGGGAGTCCAAATCGGTCAGCTGCCAAGTCTGTTCCGCCGTCTGCTCCAACAATAGATGCTGGCGCGATACGGTGAGGGAGTTGACGGTGAGCCAGTTATAGGGCGCGCGGCCGATATAGGCATCTTTGCCGGGCAGCGAGAAACTCGAGCCCGTCAGGGGACCGGCAATGGCAACCAGCTTGGGGATCACAGGGCGGTCCTCCGATTGTACAAGGGGAGATCCGACGGTAAGAATATCTATTGACAAATATATTTGTCGGTGCTGGAATGGTCTCATGACTGCAGCCGTGCACATTGTCCGGGACCCCGCGCAAGGCGCGGCGCTGATGGACCCGGCCCGACTGGCGTTGCTCGAGCTTTTGCATGAACCGGATTCAGCCTCCGGCCTGGCGCGCAAGTTGAATCTGCCGCGGCAGCAGGTGAACTACCATTTGCGTGAATTGGAAAAACGCGAGTTGGTGGAGTTTGTCGAAGAGCGACGCAAGGGCAACTGCCTCGAGCGGTTGTTGCGCGCCACGGCCCGGCAATACGTGATCAGCCAGGATACGTTGGGGCGGATGGGCGCGGCGACGGGACTGCCTCACGCGGCTGACCGGCTCTCGGCGGCCTATCTGGTGAGCGCGGCCGCCGGCGCGATTCGCGAGCTGGCCGTGTTGGGCCTGCGCGCCGCCCGCGCCCGCAAGCGGCTCTCAACCCTGACCCTGCAAACCGAAATCCGGTTCCGCTCGGCCGAGGAACGCGCGGAGTTTGCCGCCGAACTCACCCAGTTTATGGCGCAGCAAGCGGCGCGCTACCACGATGCCTCCGCGCCTGGCGGGCGGCCCTTTCACTGTTTGACCGGAGTGTATCCGGCCATCACCAAACAAGAAGACGATGGCGCCGCCGCGGCGCGACTGGAGTAACCCCGCATGAGCAAGAGAAAACATGAAATCGCGGTCGACATCGCCGCCTCACCGGAGCAGATCTGGCAGATGCTGACCGAAGCCGAAGGGATCAAGAAGTGGTTTGCGCCGGAAGCGCGTGTCATCCCCGGCGCGGGTGGGTCAATCACGCTGAGTTGGGGGGAGGGCTGCGAGGGCACGGCCCCGATCCATCTGTGGGAACCGGGCCAACGCCTGGGGTGGACCGAGGGCGCCAAGTTCGTCGAGTTTGAGATTGAAGCGGCGGGTGGCGGATCCGCCCGCTTGCGTCTGGTGCATTCCGGCTTCGAGGAAGGCGCCGCCTTCGATCAGGAGTATGACTCGACGCAAGGCGGTTGGCAGACCTTCATGGCCATGCTCAAACACGCCGTTGAGCACTATGCCGGCGTCCCGGCGACTCACGTTCACCTCTTGCGCACATTTCCCGCCGCCGCGCAGTTGGAGCAGTGGAACAAACTGATCGGGCCGGACGGTGTCGGGATCGACACGCTGTCCGAGGGCCAGGGGTATCGGGCGCGGCTGGGCGGAGAGGCACTGGCGGGTTCGGTCATTCGCTACGTGAAGCCGGGCTATTTATGCTTGTCGGCGGACCACTCGATCGTGGCATTGTTCACGGAGAAAGCGGGCAGCGGATCGATGGTGACGCTGCAATGGATTCTGTTTGGTGATGCCCGGGGGCGGACCGGCCAAGTCCGGCAGGCCTTGGCGGAGGCTATGGATTGGGTTGCGCCGGCGGTGCCGGGGGAGGCGGGGATGGCGGCGGCGGGCCAAAAGCAAAGTTGATGCCAGCCGGCGTCACGCTGATCCGTTTGATGTTGTGGCGTAGGGCGAAAGGCCGCCCGATGGCCGCGTCGGGAAAACGCGGCATCACGTAATAGTCGATGACCATTTCCAGGGCGCGGCCGGCCAGGACGGCGTTACCCACTTTGACGCTATGCACGTCCATCCGGGCGGTTCCTTTATCGGACACCACTCCAACTTCCACCGTTACCTCGCGTTCTCCGCGCAGCAGCATAGCCAGTAACAGGCCCGGAGGATTGCCGCGCGCAGTCTGGACCTCGGCAAAGTCAATCATCGCCGTGCCGGTTATCCTGCCCGAGCCCAGCACGAGTTTGGGAAGCCTGAGACCGGCCGGCACTTCCTTACGGGCTTCCTCGGCGGCATAGGCATTCACCTCGCCCGGCGTGAACGTCAGTGCCCCTTGCGGCGGTACGCGGTCCGTCTCAATCAGTAGCGCTTTACGCTTGGCGCTTTGATACTCGGTCACTGAGCCGGCGCACAGTGCCGACAACAGAACAAACCAAGCCACGTGGGCGGGCGCCTTCATCTCACTCTCTATGATATGACGCGGGGGGCCCTCCCCGTTGTTTCCCGGGACCTGGAATGCTACATTGTCAGTCATAACAGCACCAGGGGAAGGGGTTCCACTCCTTCACACTATTTAGGAAGGAACAGGTCCTATGAAGAAAGCTCTCGCTTTTCTATTGGCTTTGGCGGCGGGGTTTACGGCTAGCGCGCAGACTACCTCCGAGATTCTCGGCTCAGTGACGGACGAAAGCGGGGCTTCGATTGCCACCGCCAAGATCACGGTCCGCAATCTTGACACAGGCATTGTCACTACGACGGCGAGTGGCGAGGCCGGTCAATTCCGGTTGCCGCTGCTTCAGCCCGGCAGGTATGAGGTGGCGGTGGAAAAGGCGGGGTTTGCGAAACTTGTGCTGCCGCTGGTGGAAATTCAACTCAATGAACGGGCCAACGTACCGGCGCGGCTCAAGGTGTCCAGCGCGCAAGAGGTTGTGACGGTGACGGCCGAAGTGCCGCTGGTGAACACCACCAATGCCGAGGTGGGCGTAAACTTCGACAGCAAGCGCATTGCCGAACTCCCGCTGGCGCCCAACGGCAACATCCTCAATGCGGCGCTCTCGGTGCCCGGGGTGAGCCAGCTTTCCACCGGTAACTCGACGTTCGCTTCCGGCGGCGTGTCGTTTTCGGTGAACGGCATGCGGACGCGGTCTAACAACTTCATGGTGGACGGCACGGACTCCAATTCGCCGTCCACGGGCGGGTTGCTGCAAGAGATCAACAATCCGGACACGGTGGGCGAGTTCCGCGTGATCACCAATCAGTTTGCGCCCGAGTACGGCCGCGCGGCGGGTTCGGTGGTGAACATCGTCACCAAGAGCGGCACTAACAAGCTGCACGGAACCGCCTACTGGCGTCACAACGACAACAAGCTCAACTCGCGCACCAATCTTGACGAGCGCATCTTTACCCGCGCGCCCTGGCGGGTGGAAAATCAGTTTGCCGGCACCATCGGCGGCCCGGTCATCAAGAACAAGACGTTCTTCTTTGGATCGCTGATGCGCTGGACCGATCGGGAATTTGCGTCGGGCACCAATATCGGTGGCGCGCCCACCGAGGCAGGCAAGGCGCTCTTGCAACCGTTCGCCGCGACCCGGCCGGCGTTGGCGGCGGTGCTGCAGTATCTTCCCGCCGCGCAAGGATCTACCGGACAGACCGTGGGGGCGACGATTGCCGGGCAGGCGCTGACAATCCCGGTTGGCACTTTGTCCGGCGCCCAGCCAGCCATATTGAACGGTTGGCAATGGATGGTCAAGGGCGATCATCGTTTCAACGACAAGCACTCCCTGACGTCCCGCACGTTGATCGACACGCGCGACCAATTGAGTGGGCAGTCCGTGCCGCCGGGGCTGACCTCGCAAAATCCAACACGACGCTACAACGTGAACGCGGGACTGACCAGTACGTTGAACTCGTCGATGTTCAACGAATTTCGCGCCAGCTTCGGCCGATTTAAATCGATCACCAACGCCGCCGATGAGCGGGCGTTGAACATTCCCTCGATCGAAGTGACGCAGTTGGGGCTCACGGCCTTTAACGCAGCTACGACGCGCACCGCCATTGGGCTGGCTGTGAACCTGCCGCAGGCGCAGGTATTGAACAACTATCAGTTGATGGATAACTTTTCGATCCTCAAGGGTACCCACAACATGAAGATGGGCATCGACATCCGGCGTCAGGATCAGAATCAGGATTTCAATCCCACTATTCGAGGCAGGCTGCAGTATCAGACGCTGCAGGATGTGATCGACGACGTGCCGAACGTCCAGTCAATTAATAGTTTTCTGCCGGGCGTGCCACGCTGGCAGGGCTACAAATACTACGACTACTTCTTCTTTGTTCAAGATGAGTGGCGCCTGCGGTCCAACTTCACGCTCACCTATGGCGTCCGCTACGAATCGCCTGGCAATGCCGTGGACTTCCTGCGCAAGATTAACGATCAGGTGTTGGCGCTCAACAACAATAATCCCGCCTTTCGGATGGACGCGCCACCTAAGCGCGACGTCAACAACTGGGCTCCGCGGGTGGGCTTCAACTGGCGTGTGATGAACAAGACCGTGCTGCGCGGCGGCTATTCGCGCACCTACGATTTGATTTTCAACAACATCGTGTTGAACATCTTCAGCTCGTTCCCGTTCACCTTGGTGACCAACTTCCCGGCCCGCAGTGCCGACGGCTTTGCCAAGGTGCAGAACATCGCCACCGGACGAGTTCAGCCCACCGTGGCCAATCCGCTCCAGATTACGCGCACCATTGTCAATCCTACTTATCGCGCACCGCTGGCCGAGCAGTTCTCCACGCAGATCCAGCGGGAGTTGGGTAACAACTGGGCGGCCACCGTGGGTTACGTGGGCACCAAGGGCACGGGGTTGTTCATGTCGCTGGACGGCAACCCGACGGTGCCTGGCAACAACGCCAACGGCACGATCCGCGTGGACCCCTCCCGTGGCATCATACGTGAGCGCGCCAACGCCTCGTCGTCCACCTATCACTCGCTGCAGACTTCGCTTGAAAAGCGTCTGTCGAAGAACTTTTCACTCGGCGCGCATTACACGTGGAGCAGCTTTATCGACGATCAGAGCGAGATTTTCAATGCCTCGTCGGCCGGCGAAGTGGCGGTCTCGCAGGATTCGTTCAATCGCAAAGCCGAGCGGGCCCGGTCTACGTATGACCGGCCACATCGTCTCAGCACCAACTTCACCTACGAGGCGCCGTTCATGCGCGATCAGCGCGGCGCGGCGGGCAAACTCATCGGTGGCTGGACGGTGTCGGGCTTCACGACGTTTCAAAGCGGCTCGCCGTTTTCGCCGCTGGCGGGCGTCGATCCCGGTTTCCGGTTGTCGGGGATCGATAGTTTGATTGGCCAATCGATCCGGCCCAATGCGACCGGAGTGGCAATCTCCGGAGCCTCTGCAGAAAGTCTCTTTATCCAACGCGGAGCGCAAGTGAACGTGCAGATTCCGCAGACGGTCACCAATTTTGCGCCGAATCTCTTCTCGCTGCCCACGGTTGCCAATCCGCTGGGCAACGCCGGCCGCAATATTTTGCGCGCTGACGGGATCGCCAATATTGACTTGGCCATTAATAAGAGCGTCAAGCTGGGGTTTGCCGAGGGGCACGCCTTCAACGTGCGGTTTGACTTCTTTAACCTGTCCAATACGCGCAATTTTGGGGTCCCGGAAGCTCGGATCAACAATGCCGGATTCCTGAACCAGTGGAATACGGACGGCGGCAAGCGGCGGATCGTATTTACGCTACGGTACGTGTTCTAGACTCCGCCGTTTGCAAGCGCGGCGTGAGACAATTGGAACATATGCAGTACAAAATGTTCTTATTGCCCACACTGCTGGCGAGCAGTCTTTTCGCGGCAGGCGCCACGGTGCGGCTCGCTAGTTCGGCGGAAGTATTTCAGGAGATCATGCAAGTGGCAGACCGCGCCATCCCGCAAAAACTCCTCGACAAAGCTGAGTGCGTGGTCATCGTGCCCGGGATGAAGAAGGGCGCGCTGTTCATTGGCGGCAAGTATGGCCGGGGTTTTGTTTCCTGCCGGCGCGAGGGCGGGGGATGGGGGCCGCCAGCCGGAGTGCGGGTGGAAGGCGGCAGCTTCGGGTTCCAGATCGGCGGCGCCGAGACCGACGTGATCATGCTGGTGATGAATCAGCGGGGCGTCAAGCGGCTTAGTCAGAGCAAGTTCACGCTGGGCGCGGATGCTTCGGTGGCGGCGGGCCCGGTGGGGCGTCAAGCCACGGCCGAAACGGATGTGCTGATGACCGCAGAGATCTTGACGTGGTCGCGGTCCCGCGGCGTGTTCGCGGGCTTGTCACTCCAGGGCGCGACGTTGCGGCCAGACCGTGACGTCAACCTTGAACTCTACAAGCAGTCCTGGGGCATTCAGGAAATTGTGCGCAGTGGCCTCGAGACGCCGCCGGCTGCGCGAGGGCTACTCGATCTTCTCAACAAGTATTCATCGCGCAAAGCCGGATAAGGCAGGCGGTTCCGCCGCTATTGTTTGGCTACCCAGCCCAGATACTCGGAGACGGCAGCCAGATCGGCCTCGGAGTAGCGGCGAACCGCATTGGGATGGCGCCATAGCGAGCCCCCCGATAACGTCACGTCACTCTTGGGCACCGTGCGCAAGACCGGCGGATTGGCGCCCAGATCAAAGAGCTTGATCCAATCCCCCTGCTCGACTACCAGCGCCGGGAACTTCTCGCCGGAGGAGTTGAGCGACGCTTGGCGAATCGAGGCGGGCTTGCCTTGGCGGATGGCGGCCGCCGGATGAGGGCCGCCTGCGGCGAGATTGGGTCCGATGGCCGAACCGATTCCTTCCAGCACGTGGCAGGTGCTGCAGCGATCCACTCCGCGCAAAGCGTCGAAGAATTGCTCCTTGCCTCGGGCCGCGCCGGTTGAAAGGCCGGCTGCCGTGGCGCCGCCGCTCGACGAAGCCTTCAGCGTTTTCAGATCGCCGCCCGAAATCCGGACGACATAGGCGATCACGTCATCAAGCTGCTTGGCGCTCAAGCGCTGTTTGAACCCTGGCATGCCTGTGTTGGGCACGCCGTCGCCGATGATCTTAGACGCGGTGGGTCCGTCGAAATTGCGGCCCACGAGTTTGGGCGCGCGGCCCTGCGAGCCGCCGGAGCCATGACAGTAGCCTTGCGCGCAGGTGAGGCGAAAAGTCTGCGCGCCCGGTTCGGCGTCTTGCGCGAAAGCGGCCGCGGCGGCCGTGCCAAGGATCAGACTGGTGCGAAGAAGCAGCGACATCTTACTTGGCCTCCTCGGGCAGTGCGAACACCCACATGGTGGAGCCGCCGCGGAAGCGCTCGGCCTCCGGCCAAACCTGCGCCACCAAACCGGCCACGGCAGAACCCCAGCCGGATGGCGTGGCGATGTACTGACGTCCGTTCACTGAGTAACTGACTGAAGAGCCGCGATGGCCGCTGCCGGTCTGAAACTGCCATAGCTTCTGGCCGGTCTGCGCATCGAGCGCGAAGAAGAATCCCTCGGGGTCGCCCGAGAAGATCAGGTTGCCGCCGGTGGCCAGTACCGAAGCAAGGAGAGGATACTTTGAAAAATAGGTCCATTGCTTCTTGCCGGTCACTGGATCATAGGCGTCCAGATGTGCGTGGGCCCGTTCGCCCTTTGGATCTTTCGGCACAAAGGAACCGCCGAAGAACGTCTGCCCTTCGCGCGGCGCTTCTTTGGCGACGGTGACCTCCTCACACCACTCCAGCCCCGTGGTGTAGATCCACTTGGTGTCGGGCGAATAGGCGGCCTGATTCCAGCTGCGGCCGCCGCCGATGGCTGGGCAGATGAAAGTGGTCTTACCCAGGGGCGGCTCATTGCGCCCGACGAGGTTTCCTTTTTCGTCGACGCCGGCGATCCAGTTGATGTGCTTGACGATCGGATATCCTGCGATGAACTCGCCATTCCTGCGGTCCAGCACAAACGCCACTCCGCCTTTGTTGACGTTGTAGAGCAGCTTGCGCATCTGGCCCTTTACCGGTGCGTCGAACAGGATGTTTTCATAGGCGGTGTCGAAGTCCCAGACGTCGTGCGGCACCTGTTGGAAGTACCATTTCATTACGCCATTGTCGGGATTGATCGCCATCACGCAGTCTGTATATAGGTTGGTGCCTTTCCGGCTGTCGCCATAAAAATCAGCCGCCGGATTCCCAACGGACCAGTAAGTGAGATTCAACTCCGCATCGTAGGATGGCGTCATCCAGGCTGAACCGCCGCCGTATTTCCAGGAATCGCCAAGCCAAGTCTCATGGCCCTTCTCGCCGGGCCCTGGGATCGTGTAGAAGCGCCAGGCTTGCCGGCCGGTGCTCGCGTCAAAGGCGGAAATATAGCCGCGATGGGCCGAATCGCCACCGGTTACGCCGACCAGGACTTTGTCTTTCACCAGGAGCGGCGCGGCGGTAATGTTACAGCCGCATTGTGTGGAATCTTCCACGTTGACGCGCCACATTTCACGCCCGGTTTTCCGATCGACGGCTACGACGTTGTTGTCCAGCGTGCCGATGAAGACCTTGCCGCCGCCAACGGCCACGCCACGGTTCCAGGGCCCATAGAAGATCGTGAAGCCCTTGGGGAGTTGGTAGGTGTACTTCCAGAGTTCCTTGCCCGAAGCGGCGTCGATCGCAAAGATATGATTGCGGGAGGTGGACAGGTACATCACGCCGTCCACCACGATGGGCGTAGACTGCAGGCCGCCATCCGGATCGCCTGTCTGAAAGGCCCAGACCGGCGCGAGCTTCTTCACGTTACCCGCGTCAACCTGCTTTAAGTCCGAAAATCGCCAGGCTTGATAGCTGCCGCCATGATGCGGCCATTCGTCGTGTGTGGCTGCCGGCTGCGCCAACAGCGCACTGGCGGCACACAGATACAGCGGCAACCCAATCTGCATTCTCACGTGGTGTGACTCCTGATTACTGTCCGGCTAACACGGCAACGCAGGCGCGGCAGAAGGCGGGCAAATCGTCAGGCTTGCGCGAGGTGACGAGGTTGCGGTCAACCACCACTTCGGCGTCTTCCCAGGTTGCGCCCGCGTTGACCATGTCGTCCTTGATGGCGAAGAAAGATGTCACGCGGCGGCCCTTCAGCATGCCGTGTGCCGAGCACAAGACCCAGCCGGCGTGACAGATCGCCGCCACGAGTTTGCCCTGCTTATCGAATTCAGCTACGAGGGCGTTGGCGATGGCGTGGCGGCGAATATGATCCGGCGCGTAGCCGCCTGGCACGACGATGCCATCGAAGTCATTGGCCTTTACTTCCTGGTATGACTTGGTGGCCACGCAAGGATAGCCGAGCTTGCTCGCGTACGTCGCGCCCGCTGTGGCGCCCACGGTGATGACCTCGGCGCCCGCTTCACGAAGCCGGTAGAGCGGCACCCAGATTTCCATTTCCTGATAAGCCTGGTCGACCATGACCAGGACACGCTTGCCTTGCAATTCCATAGTTCCCCATTCTAGCCGGTCGGCCGGCCGGTGCGGGCAGCGCGCTGTTGATAAGATTGATAGCGAAGTGCGGATACCCACGCTAATCCTATTGACCGCCATTGCCTGCCCGGCTGCCGACGACCGGGCGATTTTCGAAGACCAACTTCGGCCGATTTTAGCCAGGAGTTGCGCGGGCTGTCATGCTGGGAAGCAGATCCAAGGCGGTCTGTCGGTTGAGTCCATCGAAGGTTTACTGCGTGGCGGCAAACGCGGGCCCGCCATTGAACCGGGATCGTCGGCGCGGAGCTTGCTCGTGAAAGCCCTGCGCGGCGAGGGCGTGCCGAAGATGCCGCTCGGCGGTGCGATGGACGATGCGGCCGCCAAACAAATGGCCGCGGCAATCGACGCGATGCAGCCGCAGACCGCCGCGCGCAAAGACGCGCACTGGGATTGGCTGCTGCGGTTGCCGAAGACGGGCTCCTCCATGAAGCCGGAGGTGCGCAACACGGACTGGGTTCGCAACCCGATCGATGCGTTTGTCCTGGCCCGGCTGGAGCGGGAGGGGATGAAGCCCGCCGCCGAGGCCGAACGCCGTGTGTTGATCCGGCGGCTGTACTTCGACCTGATTGGTTTGCCCCCTTCGCCGGAAGAAATTCGGGCGTTCGAGGAGGATCGCGATCCACAGGCGTATGAGCATCTGGTGGACCGGCTGCTGCTGGACTCGCGCTATGGAGAACGCTGGGGCCGGCATTGGCTCGATCTGGTGCGCTTTGCCGAGTCGGACGGTTTTGCGATTGACGGCGAGCGGCCCACGGCTTGGCGTTACCGCGATTATGTGATTCGGGCGTTTAATAGCGACAAGCCCTACGACGTGTTTGTGCGCGAGCAGATTGCGGGTGACGAATTCCGCGGCAAGGGCGGCGGGCCGGCTGGCGAGCGAGCCGTGGCGTTGGGCTTTCTGCGCATGGGGCCATGGGAGGCCGATGCGAATTCGAAGAAACAATTGCGGCAGGATTACCTGAACGAAGTCACCGCCACGGTGGGCAGCGTGTTTCTCGGGCTGACGACGGGCTGCGCTCAATGCCATAACCATAAGTACGATCCGATTTCACATCGCGACTACTACCGGCTGCAAGCGTTCTTTGCCGCGACCGCGACAGCGGAAGTGCCCGCCGCCCACGATGCCCCCGGAGATGACGCCAAAGAGATGAAGCGGCGCGTGCGTCGTCACGAGGACGATGCGGAAGCTGCCGAAGCCGAACTCGACAAGCAGAAGGAAGAACTCAAGCAACAGTACATCCGGCTGATGAAGGTGAAGCCGGATGATCCCGCGGTGGGGAAGTTTCTCGGGCGGCTTGGCACGAAGAATTTCTTTTTTCTCGAACAGGATCTGCCGCTGGTGAAAGAGCCTGAGTGGCGTGGGCCGATCAAGGCCTACTTTGACACGCGCGACCGCATGCAGCGCAATCAGGAACTGGCGCGGCGCTATCAGCCGGTGGCATATGCGGTGCGCGACATGACTCCGCCGGCGACTCCCGATGTGCCCGACACATATGTCCTGGTGGGCGGCGATCTGGTGGCGCGCGGCGAGAAGGTGGAGCCCGGATTTCTGCAGTGCGTGACCAATCATGCGGACGCGGCGGCGATTCCGTTTGCGGGCGGCAGCAGCGGACGGCGGACGGCTCTAGCTGAGTGGATCGCGTCGGCGGAGAATCCTTTCGCCGCGCGTGTGATGGCCAACCGGATTTGGATGCATCATTTCGGAGAAGGTATCGTCCGGACACCGAGCGACTTCGGCAAGAACGGAGACGCACCCTCGCATCCGGAATTGCTGGATTGGCTGGCGGCGCAGTTCGTCGAGCAGAAGTGGAGCGTGAAGGCGATGCACCGGTTGATGTTGCAATCGAGCACCTACCGGCAGGCCAGCCGTCACGACGAGCAAGGCACGTATGCGGCGAAGGATGCGACGAATCGGCTGCTGTGGCGGATGAATTGGCAGCGGCTCGATTCCGAAGCATTGCGCGATTCGATTCTGCATCTCAGCGGAAGGTTGACTACCACGTCCGGTGGGCCGGGAGTCTTCTTTGACGTGCCGGATGACGTGGCACGCGGGTTTGAGTTCTTCAAGTGGTTCCCGTCGACGGAAGAAGAACGGCGGCGCCGTAGTGTCTATCAATTCCAGCGGCGCTCGGTGCAGCCGCCTATGGCCGAAGAGTTCGATGCGCCGAATCTGAGCGCCTCCTGTTCGCGGCGTCAGGCCACGATTGTGGCTCCGCAAGCTTTGACGCTATTGAACGGGCCGCTGACGCGGACCGAGGCCGCGCACTTGGCCGCGCGCCTGGCGAAGGAAGGCTCGACGGGCGAGGAGCAGCTCACACGTGGGTTCCAACTGGTGCTGGGGCGCGGGCCCACCGAGGTTGAGCGCGCGCACTGCCGCAAATTGGTGGACGGTGGCGCGGCAGGCTTGGCGTCGCTGGCGGCGGTGCTCTTCAACTTGAACGAGTTTTTGTATCTGGAGTAACTGGCGAAATGATCGATCTGGCACGGCGGCGATTTCTCTATCAACAGATGTTCGGCATTGGCGGCGTGGCGTTGGCAGAATTGCTGACTGGCGATCGGGCGATGGCGGCCGTCGAGGCCGGCGGAGGAAACCCCAAGCCGCACCACGCGCCCAAGGCCGACGCGTGTATCTTTTTGGCGATGCTCGGCGGAGTGAGCCAGGTGGACACGTTTGACCCGAAGCCGAAACTGGCTGAGGTGAACGGCTCCATCATGGATTGGAGCAAGGAGAAGAAGACCGATCAGCCCAACCTCTTTGCCAAGCCGCGCAAGTTTGTGGCGAGCCCGTTTAAGTTTGCCAAGTACGGCCAGTGCGGGCGCGATGTGTCGGAATTGCTGCCACACACCGCGACGTGCGTGGACGATCTGGCGTTGGTGCGCTCAGTCCAGTCCGACAACGGCAATCACCCCGCGGCGGTGTTTCAGATGAACACCGGGTTCACGCAGCCGGGCAATCCTTCGATGGGTGCGTGGGCGACTTTCGGACTGGGCACCGCGAACCGGAACCTTCCGGCCTTTGTGGCGATGCCCGATTTCCGCTCGATACCGTTCAGCGGCTCGCAACAATGGGGCAGCGGATACTTGCCGGCGAGTTATCAAGGTACGGTGATGCGGGCGTCCAGCGAGCCGATTCGCGACCTGGCCGATCCGAGCGGCGTCGACCCATCCATGTTGGCGGCCGAGCGCGCCGCGCTGCGGGGCTTGAATACACGATTCGCCGAACTAAGGTTTGACAATCCGGATCTGCAAGCGCGCATCGCCAGCTACGAACTCGCCTATCGCATGCAGGCCGAAGTTCCGCGCGCTCTCTCGATCGACCAGGAGCCGGAGCGGATCCGCGAGATGTACGGCTTGAACGACCCGGTGACCGCGTCGTTTGGGCGGCGTTGCCTCATGGCACGCAAGATGGTGGAGGCCGGCGTACGATTCATCGAGATCTTCACGCCGTCGCAGAGTTGGGATGCGCACGGCGACATTCGCAAGAATCACGAAAAGAACGCGCGCGAGACGGATCAGCCCATCGCGGCCCTGCTCAAGGATCTCAAGCAGCGCGGCATGCTGGATCGCACGCTGGTGGTGTGGATGGCCGAGTTCGGTCGCACTCCCGATACTCCGGCGGACCAGGAGACGCCGGGCCGCGATCACAATACCCGAGCGCAAAGTATGTGGTTTGCCGGCGGCGGGGCCAAGGGCGGTTCGATCATCGGCGCGACCGACGATGTGGGTCACAAAGCGGTGGAGAATATCTATCACGTGCGCGACGTGCACGCGACCATCCTGCATCTGATGGGTCTCAACGACATGCGGCTTACCTACTACTTCGCCGGACGCAATCGCCGATTGACGGATCTTGGCGGCCGCGTGATTCGCGAAATCCTGACCTGAATTGTTTGGGCCAAATTTGATCGGAGAGGCGAAATGAAGTCTAATAGGGCTCTCCGTGAAGATCACTCGCATCGAATCATACGTACTGCTTGACCCTGGCTTTGACCCGGAGGCTTGCTCCTCAGCCCAGGATGACCTCGTGGTGCTGGTCCACACCGACGAAGGCATCACCGGTATCGGCGAAGTGGACACCAATCCCTGGGTGGCGCAGGCGATGATCCACGCGCGCGGCACTCATGTGTTGGGGCTGGGCCTGGAGGAGATGCTGCTGGGGCAGGACCCGCTCCAGCCGGAAGCGCTGTGGGAGCGCCTCTACAGCGGCAGCTTCATGACCGGACGCCGCGGCCTCGGCATCTGCGCTATGGGTGCGCTCGACATGGCCCTGTGGGACATTCGCGGCAAGGCAATGGGCGTGCCGTGCTGGCAACTGCTGGGCGGCGCCCGCAAGCCGCATATCGTGCCTTACGCTTCGCTGCTTCCCACCGGGCATACCGTGCGTGAGTATCGCGAGTCACTCGTTGAGAAAGCGCGCGAGGCCAAGCGGTTGGGCTTCCGCGCGGGCAAGATGGAAGTCTGCGTGAAGGGCCCGTACTCACACAACGGCCTGCAGGAATCGGACGACGCGATTGTTGAGATCGTGGCCGCATGCCGCGAAGCGGTGGGGCGGGACTTCACCATGATGGTGGATGTTTGCTATTGCTGGACCAACGCCAAGGAAGCGCTGCGAGTCATGCGCCAGCTTGAGCCTTTCGACCTCTTCTTCATGGAAACACCGCTGCAGCTTGACGATCTGGACGGTTACGCGTTCTTGCACGATCACTCACCGATTCGCATCGCCGCCGGCGAGTTGCAGAATACCCGCTTTGAATTTATTGACCTGATGGATCGTGGCAAAGTGGACGTGGCTCAGCCCGACGTGGGCCGCGTGGGCGGGCTCACCGAGGCGCGGCGTGTCTGCGATTTGGCTGCCGACCGAGGCCGACTGATCGTGCCGCATTGTTGGAAGACGGGCATCGGGATTGCCGCGACGGCTCACCTGAGCGCGGCCACGGCGAACTGCGCGTTCATCGAATTCCTGCCCGCGTCACTGGCCGAGTCGCCTTTGCGCCGTGAATTGGTGATCGAGGAGCTCCGGCTCGTTGATGGCGTGGTGCCGTTGCCGCAGAAACCTGGACTCGGTTTTGAGCTCAATTGGGATGCCATGAAGAAGTACACCGTGGAGC
>JAYTKJ010000458.1:0-2558 GCA_043730365.1 Acidobacteriota bacterium
CCGCCAAACTGAAGCGTCGTCTCCGGCCCATCATGCAAGCTGCGGGTGCGGTGCGGGACCTTGATATCGCCCGTTGGTTGTGTCTGAAGGCTCCAACGCCATCGCCGGCCGCGGCGGAGGTGCTGGCGGGAAAACGCACTCGGGCCGCGCACCGTCTTTTGAAGAAGCTCCTCGCCCTGGATCTGGAGAAGCTCTCCCCGCCTTGCCGGTCCAACCCCGCCCTGCCGGACCCGCGAGTGCTTGCCGCATCGATTGCCGCTGATTTGATTCCTCGCTATTGGCAGGCCGATCCCAACGCGGCGGACCTGCATCCGTTACGATTGGCCACCAAGCATCTGCGCTATTCGCTCGAGTTGTTTGTGCCATTCTATGGCCGAGGCACCGTCGCCAAGCTGAGCTTGCTTAAACGCCTGCAGACTCATCTTGGCGACATCAGCGATTGTGACGCGGCGCTGCGGTTCGATGTCGTCAAGCGAGACGGCCAACTGTGTGAGTGGTTGGCGAAGAGGCGAAAGTCCGCCCGGCGCAAATTCACGGAGATCTGGGCCCGCGCCCGTCCGGGTGGAGATTGATAGTCTGATAGGGACCCCCTATGAAAGTGATCGTTGCCATCAAACAGGTACCGGCTCGCGATTCGCGTCTGCGCGTCGACCCGTCCGGCCGCTGGATCGATACGTCGGATTTGACCACCGAAATCAATGAGCCCGACGCCTATGCTCTTGAAGAGGCTTTGCAGTGGAAGGAAAAGCACGGCGGCGAGGTTGTGGTTCTTTGCGCCGGACCCGCCAACGCTACCCAGACCATTCGCGACGCCCTGGCCAAAGGGGCCGATCGAGCTCTCCATATAGAAGACGACAATCTCGCGGCGTATGACTCGCTGGCGCTCGCGCGGCTGCTGGCCGCCGCTGCTGCTCCGGAGCATGCCGACCTAATCCTCACGGGCCTGCAGTCGGATGACCTTGGCTATGGCCAGACCGGCGTGATCCTCGCCGAGTTGCTCGGTCTTCCGCACGCCACCATCATCATGCAAACCGAAAAGACCGGCACCGGGCTGCGGGTGAAACGCGAGCTCGAAGACGGCTGGTTTCAATACGTCGAGATGCCGCTGCCGGCCCTGCTCACGATTCAGTCCGGCATCAATAAGCTCCGCTACTCCACCTTGATGGGCATCAAGAAAGCGAAGTCCAAGGAGATCAAGCCGTTCAGCGCGGCTGGTCTCGGCGTGGCGCCGGCCGCGGCGGTGCAACTGGAAAAGCTGTATGCCCCGCTGCGCTCCAAACAAACGCGGCTGCTGGAAGGCGATGCGCGTTCGCAAGCCGCGCAGCTTGTGGAAGTACTTGAGCATGAGGTGCGCGTCATATGAGTGTTCTTGTTGTAATGGAACAAAGCCGGGGCACCTGGCACAAGATGTCCTGGGAGACGCTCGCCGGCGCGCAGCAACTGGATCTGCCCGTGTCGGCCGCCGTGCTGGGGCACAACGTCAGCGGTCTGGCCGCCGAACTGGCGACGAAGAAACTGGACCGCGCTTTCGTGCTAGACCACCCCTTGCTCGCCCAATACACCGCCGATGGCTACACGGCCGCACTGGCTCAGTTAATCGAGAAAGCTCAACCCTCGCTCGTACTCTTTCCTCACACGTATCAGGGGCGGGACTTTGCACCTAAACTCGCTACGCGACTCGGGCGCCCGCTGGTGAGTGATGCGATTCGAGTCGGACGTGAAGGCGAATCGTTCCTCTTTGCGCGCCAGTTGTTTCAAGGCAAGATGAACGGAGACTTTCGTACGCACGGTCCCGGCCCTCACTTTGCGTCGATGCAAGCTGGCGCTTATCGGGCCGACAGCCTCGTCGCCGGGTCAGCCGCTGTCGAGCCCTTCGCGCCCACTCTGGACGCGCCCATGATCCGCGCATGCGTGCAGGAGCCCTTCCGGGAATCGCAGCGCGCTGTGGACTTGACGGCAGCGCCATTGATTGTCTCGGTGGGCCGCGGCATCAAGGAGAAGGAAAACATCGCCATCGTGGAAGCGCTCGCTCAGGCCTTAGGCGCCGAACTCGCCGCCTCACGACCGATTTGCGACAACGGTTGGTTGCCGATGGAACGACAAGTTGGCAGTTCCGGCCAGACGGTTTCGCCTAAGGTTTATCTGGCGGTCGGTATCTCCGGCGCCATTCAGCATCTGGTTGGTATGAAGGGCGCGCACACGGTGATCGCCATCAACAAGGACGCCAATGCGCCGATTTTTGAAATTGCCGACTATGGTCTGGTTGGCGATCTGTTTGAGATCGTGCCGGCTCTGACCGAAGCGCTGCTGAAACGTAAATAGGGCGGCGCTACCGCCGGCGGAAGAGATCCACAAGGCCCTTCCACTTCCGGTTCACCAGCTCGGCAATGTTCAACGCCACCGCCGCCGCGAGCAAGCCCGGCCACAGATTCAGGGTCGAAGGAATGGCCCGCCCGCCTGCGTCGAACACCTGCTTGGCCGAAGGCTGAAAGCGCCCTCCGGTGAAGCTGGAGATGCGTTTGAGCAACTCCGGATCGGAGCCATAGTCCGTCATCTCT
>JAYTKJ010000459.1:0-7331 GCA_043730365.1 Acidobacteriota bacterium
CTGGGGTCCGGCGTTCACGGCGTGTTGGGTGGACTACGACTGCGATGGCCGGCTGGATCTGTTCGTAGCCAATAACCTGGGCGGACTTTTCGACCGCCATGTGCAGAACCGTCTCTTCCACAACAACGGCGATGGAACCTTCACCGAAGTGGCCGCGGCGGCTGGGATCGTCGCCGGAGCACCCACGATCGGATCGTGCTGGGGCGACTATAACAACGACGGTTATCCGGACCTGTTCATCTCGAGCGGCCTCGGCAGGCCGCAACTTTTTCGCAACAACCGCGACGGCACTTTCACCGATGTCAGCATTGAGGCGGGTCTGAGCGACTACGTCATTGGCAGCACCTGCTTTTTCTGCGACTACGACAACGACGGCTGGTTCGATATCGTGCAATTCGCCTGGTCAGACCATGAAGACGTCGTACACACCATGCGTAATGGCGAGGCTCCTTCCACGGCCAGGGTGTCGCGCGTGTTCCACAATAATCGCGACGGCACGTTCAGCCTGCGGACACGCGAGATTGGCCTGGTAGAGGGCTGGGGCACCATGAGCGGCAACTTCGCCGATCTCAACAACGACGGCCGCCTCGACATCCTGCTGGGCAACGGGAGCCCGCGCATGGACCGTGTGGAGCCGCTCATTCTGCTCGAGAATGACAACGGCATTTTTCACAACACTACATTCACGGCCGGGCTACCCTTTGTGGGCAAGAGCCACGGCACCAACGCCGGTGACCTTTTCGGAGACGGCCGCATGTCGATCATCGTGGCAGCCGGGGGCGCCTATCCGGGCGACCTGCTCACGTCCACCGTCTACTACCCCGACAAGCTCCTCGGCAACTATCTCAACGTGCGGCTGACCGGCACCAAGAGCAATCGCTCCGCCATCGGCGCCCGCATCACGTTGCGCGCCGGCGGTGGACAGCAGATGCGTGAGGTTTCCGGCGGAACGAATTTCGGCTGCCTGCCATTTGAGCAGCATTTCGGCTTGGCTACCTTGGAAAAAGTGGATTCGCTCGAAGTCCGCTGGCCCAGCGGACTCACCCAGCACTTTGACAACCCGCCGGTCAATAACTCGATTTCTATCGTGGAAGGCAAGGATGGCTGGGAGATGACGTACGCAGCGAAGAAATCAGGTGCGGTGAAATCGTGAAGCGGCTCGTCTGGCTCCGCCCCGCAGCCTTCATCGCGGGTTTGCTCATTCTCTGGCACGTGGCTGTCCGGTATCAGAAAATCGACCTGATGCCAGGGCCGCTGGCTGTCGCGGGGGGCATCGCCGAGTTGGCGCAACGCGGGCTGTTGCTCAAGTACATCGTGGCCTCTCTGTTTCGCGTCACGTGGGGATTTGCGATGGCGGCTCTCCTGGCGATCCCGCTCGGCCTGATGGTGGGATGGTATCGCCGCGCGGACATGGCGTTCAATCCGCTGCTGCAGATTCTGCGCCCGATCTCGCCGCTCGCCTGGATCCCGATTTCCATTCTTTGGTTTGGCGTGGGGGACATGGCGGCCATCTATCTGATTTTTCTCGCCTCGTTCTTGCCGTTGATGGTCACCGCGATCAACGCAGTGGGCAGCATAGCACCGGTTCACTTGAATGCGGGCCGCAACTTCGGCCTCTCGCACGGCCAACTGATTTACCGGGTGCTCTATCCGGCCGTGATTCCGCAACTGATCGTCGGGCTGCGCATTACGCTGGGCATCGCCTGGCTGGTGGTGGTGGCCGCCGAGATGATCGCGGTGAATTCGGGCCTGGGCTTTTTGATCGTGGATGCACGCAATGCGGGCAACCGTTACGACCTCGTTGTCGCCGGAATGGTAATGATCGGCGTCATCGGGCTGCTTCTCGATACGGGCATGCGTTCGCTTGAGAAGATCCGCTCGTTACGCTGGGGTTATTCGGAGGACTAAAGAACGTGACTCAACACAACATGGCACAACCAGCCCAACCGCCTGCAATAGGAATGCAAAAAACTGCTCCCACGAAACTGCGCGCGCAGGGGATCAACATGGTCTTCAAGCGCGACGGCGTCAGCACCAACGTGCTGGACAACATCGGCCTCGAGGTACAGGACGGCGAGTTCGTCTGCCTGCTTGGCCCCTCCGGCTGCGGTAAGTCGACCCTGCTGAATATCGTCGCGGGATTCCTTTCGCCCTCCTCGGGAGAGGTGAGAATTGACGGCGAAGCGGTGACGGGGCCGGACCCGCGCCGCATCTTCGTCTTTCAGGAGCGCGGCGTTTTCCCCTGGCTCTCCGTAGAGGGCAACATCGAGTTCGGTCTGTTCAAGCTGCCCAAGGAAGAACGGCAGCGCCGGATCGCTCACTACGTAAAACTGGTAGGGCTGCAGGGATTCGAGAAGGCGTACCCAGGCGAACTGTCCGGCGGCATGAAGCAGCGCCTGGAAGTAGCGCGCGCGCTCGCGGTCAAGCCGGACATGCTGTTTCTCGATGAACCTTTCGGCGCGCTGGACTCCATCACCCGCCTCATCATGCGAGGCGAGCTCCTGCGGATCTGGGAGGCCGAGCGCAAGACCATTGTTTTCGTGACCCACGACATCGAGGAGTCCGTGCAACTGGCGGACCGGGTGGTGGTAATGAGCGCGCGGCCCGCCCGTATTCAGCGTATCGTCGAGATCGACATCCCACATCCGCGCGATATCAGTTCGCCGCGCTACCTCGAACTGCGCGATGGCATTTTCGAGGAAATCGGGCTGGCGCACAAGATATGAACGCGCTGGCCCAACCTCGAAAGTGGGAGAAGTTCTTCTGGCCGTTGCTGACAGGGACGGTGTTGCTCCTGGTCTGGTATGCGTCCGTCAAGATCTCGGGAACCAAGGTCTTCCCTTCCCCGGGAGACGTGCAGCAAGGCATGGCGGAACTCGTCAGCAAGGGCGTGCTGCTGAACTATGTCCTGGACTCGCTGGGTCGAGTGGCCGCCGGCTACTTGTTGGCGCTCACGCTCGCGATTCCCCTCGGGCTCCTGCTGGGCTGGTATCCGGTGGCCGCTCAAGTAGTAAACCCTGCGATCCAAATGTTGCGGCCTATCAGCCCGATTGCCTGGATCCCCGTCTCGATCATCTGGTTCGGCGTGGGCAATACCGCGGCGATCTACCTCATTTTCCTGGCTTCGTTTTTTCCGATCGTCGTCGCCACCACGAACGGCGTGCGCAACGTGCCGTCCATGTTTCGACGCGCCGGGCGCAACTTTGGGCTCTCCCCGATAGCCTTGCTGGCGCGCGTAGTGTTTCCGGCCACGCTACCCAGCATCCTGGTGGGCTTGCGCATCGCGCTGGGCATCGCCTGGCTGGTGGTGGTGGCCGCCGAGATGATCGCGGTCAACTCCGGGCTGGGCTACCTGGTGATCGACTCGCGCAACTCAGGCAAGCGTTACGATCTCGTCGTAGCCGCCATGATTCTGATTGGTGTCATCGGACTGGCCCTCGACATTGGCATCCGGCGGCTGGAACGTCTAAAATCCGTACGATGGGGGTTCCGCAGTGAAGCTTAAGAACCGCATCCTCCTCTTCGGGCTGGGTTGGGTAGGATTGATCTCGTCGCTGCATGCCTACCTCAACGTCAACTGGCCCTCCATCCTTAACGACTACCTGCCAGCACACGAGCGCAAATTTAACGTCGCATTTATTCCCGTGACGTGCCACTTGGCTTGCCCGGTCACCGACTACATTTCTAAATTCTCCAAGGCCGGCGAGATTTTTCTGCCGCGCATGTTTCAAGGGTTCCCGGAGATCAAGGAAGCGCTCATCGCCAACAAGATGCAGGCGGCCTTCATCGTGGCGCCGCTGGCGATCGCGTTGAAGTCGCAAGGGGTACCGATTCGCATCGTTTATCTCGGCCACCGCTACGGCAGCGCGTTCGTCGTGCACAAGGAAAGCGGCATCACTGACTTCAAACAGATGGCTGGCAAGACCATTGCCATCCCGAGCCGATTCTCGGACGAACGCCTCATCGTTTTTCGCGCCATGAAGAAGAACGGCATCAGCCCGAAGCAGATAAAAATGGTGGAGATGGCGCCGCCTGACGTGGCCGGCGCGCTTGCCGCCCGCGCCATTGACGGCTTCTCAATGGGCGAGCCGTTCCCGTCCCAAGCGGAAATGGGAGGCTTCGGCCGCGTGCTTTTCCATGCCCGCGAGTACTGGCCGGACTACATGTCGTGCGTGCTCGTGGTTCGCGAGGATATGATCGCCAGCCGTCCGGACGCCGTGCAACTCCTGGTGGACGGCGTTGCCCGCTCCGGATTGTGGCTCGAGAAAGGATTGCCCTATCGCGAGAACGCCGCCGATTTCGTCGGCCGTTTTTACTACAATCAAAACCCGGCGCTGCTACGTTGGGCGCTCACCAAGCCGATCACTCGCGTCATGTACAACGAGCTCGCGCCCCGTAAGCCTGACTTTGATCTGGTGCGCGACCTGATGATCGAAACCGGCGTCCTGGAGAAGAAGATCGAGTTCGAGGAATACACGGACCTGCGCTTTGCCGACAAAGCCACCATTCAAACCGCCTGGAAGCATGAGCCAGGCTCAGGCAAGGCTGAGTAAGGAGGAACAGACCAAAATGATTCGCAGAGACTTCATCCAAAAACTGACCGCCGGTGGAGCGACAGGGTTAGCGGTGACCGGCCAAGCCAAGGCCGCACCTGCCCGGACCGTGACGTTTCAGGTAACAGGATTCACTTGCATCACTTGCGCCATTGGGCTTGAAGTAGTCCTCAAAGGTTTTCGAGGGGTCGCTACCGCCACGGCGGCTTACCCTGCAGGCAAGGTGGTCGTCGGCTTTGACCCGGCGCTGACGTCAGAGGAAACGATCCGGGCGTTCATCAACAAGGCGACTGGCTTCAAAGTCGTGCCGAGCAAAGCCTAGCTCTTCGCGCTCTGCAGATTCTTTACCAGCGCCTCGATGTCCTGGTATTGAAATACTTCGTCGAGGCGCTTGTACTTACTCAGCACCGGATGCACGACCTTGATCGCGGTATCGATCGAACCGGCGATCAAGGACTTCCAGCGCTCGGCTACCTTCGGGTCTGCCGGCACGTGGTCCCGGAAGCGGCGAATGCCGTCAAAATCCGGCGTCGTGTCGTAGCGCATCACCACCGAAGAGATGACGCCGTTGCGGAAGCCTGGATTCGAGCAATCGAAATCGTCAAAGCGGCTCAAAGCCCACTCCATCACCTCTGGCGTAGCCATGTTCACCACCGTCAGCGCCCAAGCCGTTCCGGCCAGCATGCCTTGACGCAATTCCGGTGTCGGCGCTTCTTCGAGGCCCTTGTCGATCGCTCGAATGGGACGCGAGGTTCCCGGCAGGAAGTTCACGGGATGGAAATAGAGACATCGGCCTACACCCCGCCAGAAATAGCCAATGGAATCGGTGGCTTCGGCTTGGAGAGCACGGTGAACCTGTTTGCAGAAAGCCGGGTCCTTGAGAAACCGCGCGGCCAATCCGAGCGACTCAATGGCTGCGCCGTAATAGCCGGGCCGCGAGTTATCGCGACACAGTTTCACCACGGTCCGCACCATGGTCCGCACGTCCTCGTCCGAAGCGCCCGCCGGGAGCCGCTCCACGTAGTGCTTGACGAAGCCGATGCCGATTCCGGCGTGCAACATCAACTGCGCTTTGTCCCAGCTCGGGCCCAATTCGGGCGCATCCAGCAGTCCCTTAGGACTGCCACCCTTGGCGATCTCAAACTCGGCCAAATCCTTGCCCACTCCTTCAACGGCCCACAACGCCGGAAACGCACCAAGCGCGTAGCAGCGATCGAGAACCTTGGTAAGCGGCGTCTTGCCTTGCGGATCTACATAGCCAGTCAGGCTCTGCACCAGTTGCATGATCCTGCACTTGTTGACGCACTCCGTTCTGTGGACGGCAGGCTTGCGCCCCGGCAAGAACATCGTAAAGAGCCAAGTGAACAAGGGGGCGATCAGCCCGAACAATTTCAGTACAGTTCTGTTTTGCATAGGAATCCCTTCAACCGCGCCGGCCTTTCATCCAATCGCGAAAGACGTTTTCGGCGCCATCCATCAAAGCCTGGTGAACACGGCAGTGCTGGGCCAACATTTGCAGATCCAAGTGGTCCCGCAGCTTCTGTGCCTTCCATAACCCAAACGTTAATTTCTCGGCAACGGCGGCCCCGCCGTAAACTGGATCGGGCCAGGACGGACCGAAGTCGAACACTTTCTGGCAACGCGGCGCGGCTGCGAAATCCATCAAAGCCCGGACGCGGCCGTCGCGGCCAAGCCGCAGCGTATACAGCTTGATCGCCGTGCCAAACTTACCCGGACCGAAGCCGAAGAAATTAGGTATGGGCGCGAACCGGACGAAGGGGTAGCCGATCGACACTTCGACGATGGTCTCGCGATCGGGTTCATCGCGGATGGCCATGAAGTCGCGGTGAGGTAGCACACAGGCGGCCTCGCGCATCCGTTTCTTGAAGGGGCCGAACTCCATCACAAAATCGTGAATATCCAGGGTGAGCAGCACCCAATCAAACTCGGGGCCCAGTTTCCGCCAATCGGTGCATCCAGCTTGGGCGGCCTCCGGAAAAACGCCCAACTCGCCCTTGGCCGTCTTGAACAGGCTTTGCTTCACGGTGAAGCCACCTGGAGCGCCGTCCGCGTATGTCCAATGGGCGCGAGGCAGGAATTCGGCCGCCATGAAATCGACGAGGTCCCGACGCTGCACCACGCCACAGTCACCGAAATCGATCTTTTGGCGGCAACCCATCACCGACGTGGTTACACCGTCGATCTCGAGCGAACCGAAGTATCCGGCGGGGCGGTGAGCGAGGCGGAATTTCTTTTTCAGATCGAGAGGAGTGGAGCGGCTGTCCAGATCGGTGTGGCGGCACCACTGCAACAGTTGCCGTCCCTGTGCGACCGCTTCCTCGCTTCGCTCGGCAAGAAAACGCTCCTGCGCGGTCAGAGTGCTCATCGAGGATTCTCTAGTTGGAACGGCAGGATGTAGCCGCGCTTGACGCTGCGCGCGGACTCATCCACAGCCAAGGCGATCAACTGTTCTTCCAGCTTGCCCTCGGGTTTCCAGGTGCTGAGGAAACCCGGAGCAAACCACTCACAATACACGAGTGCATAGACCAGACCATTCTGAAAGCCGGAGCGGATAGGCCCGGCCACATCGATATCGCTCACATTCAAAATCCGCCCCATGTCCGGCGAATTCATCATGGTGAAAGCGAAAGCGATTCCCTGCGCGCACGGCTGCACGCGGTTGGCCGGCAGTTGCCTGGCTTCCTCCAGCGCCTTGGGTAATCCCAAATTGCTAAAGGCCACCAAACGCCCGTAGCCATGGGTGATGAGCCGCGACTC
>JAYTKJ010000460.1:0-6536 GCA_043730365.1 Acidobacteriota bacterium
CGGTTCAAAATCACGTTCCGATAACCGACCTTTGCCAGCGCCGTGCGGATCTCGGCGCGATGCGGAACACGGCCCGAACCCTTGAAAAATCCCCAGGTCCGGACCAGCGGCCCCACCGTAATATCAAATGCGCCTTCGCTCAAGCGGCTGTATCGTAAGCAGGCATCCACGAGGCCGAACAGCTCCGGGCTAACGCGGACCGGGCCCGTAGCAGCCTCCCGATTTACCATGCTCCATTCGCTGCGCGGCTTATAATTGGAGAGCAAGTCATCAAGCCGCCTAACCTCTTCAAAAGAAAGGTCAATTGCCGACTGGAGAAGGTTTCGATCCTCCCCATAGGCTACGATCGTATAGACGGAGCCCATGGCATCCAAGCTCGACTCGATGCGGAGCATTTCTCCGGCAATCAACGAGGAACCAGCGGCGGCCAGGACCCACGCCCACCACAACGGTAACACACTCAACCTCATAACAGCATCATTCGGAAGGTCTTTTTTCCATCCTTCATTATGGGGCCGAACTGGGGTTTTGGCTATGGAGGAGCGAACTTTAGAGGCGGCCGGTTGCCTCGCGGCCCACGCCGGTGACGGCCATCTTCGGGTCAACGATCACAAACCGCATGACCGGCCGGCTGAAGCCGACCCCGCTGGCGGTGAAGTTCTGGGCGGCGTTGGCCTGGGTCAGCACGAAGCTGATGGCGAACTTCGCCTTGCCGTCCGTGATCTTGGCGGTGCCAGTGCAATCGGCGAGCAGCGAATAGGTGCCGGTCAACTGCAGCGCGGCGCCTTGGGTGCCGTCCTGCAGGTAGAGGTTGCCGGCGCCATCGGAGATGATGCGGCCGACGAGCGAGAAGATCGCCAGGGAGTCACCCTTAGACTGCTCTTCGGTAGCGGCAGTCCAATCGACCCCGGTGGCCGCCAAGCCATAGGACCCGCTGAAAGTCGCGTTCGAGCACGAATTGGCCACGTGCGCCCGGGTAAGCGAGATCGCCGTCCCGTTGCCGCCGGTGGACTGAATCAGGTTGGACTCGCCGCCGCGCGACTGGAGCACGCCGGTAAACTGCACCGTGCCCGGGGTGGGCGGAGCGATCAGATCGACCGGCAGGAAACCATCGGTAATCGTCAGGCGGACCGTGCACTCCGGAGTCACCGAGTAACTTCCCACACGGGTTGTAATATATACCGCCTCAGCCGGCGCGGCGTAGAGCCCGCCCTGTCCATCGGCCACAATACGGCCAGCCACCGCAAAAGGCGCAGTGCCCAGCGCCGAGCGCAGCAGTGACCCGATGGGGCGTAGCGCTGTACTTGGGCTGAACATTCGTGAAGCGATCCGGCGGCGGCACCGGCGTAGAGAACAGTTGCCGCGTGGCGACAAACATATAGTGACCGGAAAAATCATTCACTCCCGTGCAGGACTGGGCCCATGCCGATGGGGCTACCGTGGCGGCGGCCAGGATCGAAAGGGGGAGTAAGTATCTGGTATTCATTCGCGCTCAACCTCCGTGTTGTATCTCAACCATACAGCTTTCCATCGGGTGGCGAGGCGCTGAGCATGAGTCTGACCCATCACGACCGCGGCGGTGGCCAGGGCGTCGGCCAGAGTTGCCGTCGGGGCGATGATCCCGGCTGTGTTTGCATTTATTAGGCCAATTCCGGTACGCGGGTCGACGATGTGGGCGTAGCGGACCCCGCCGATCAGGGCGAACTGCTCGGCTGGTCCGGAGGTGGAGACGCCGCAGTTGGACAGGGTGCGGGTGGCGCCGGCTACTTCCACGGTCCAGCCGGCGCGACCGGGCGGCGCGTCGCCAATGGCGAGGTCTCCAGAGGCGGCGATGAGCGCGTGAGGGAGGCCAGAGCGGCGAAGCGCCAGCAGCATATGGTCCGCGGCGAAGCCCTTGGCGATCCCGCCCAGATCCAGTTGCATGCCGGCGGCGGCGAGCGTGATCGTGTGGGTGCGCGGGTTTAGTTGGACCTTGCGCCAGCCCGTGCGGCGGCGGGCCTCGGCCAGTGCGGCGGCCAAGGGCAAACTGCCGGACCGGCGGGATTGACGCCAGAGCCGCGTGAACGGGCCCAGCGTGGGATCGAAGGCACCGTGCGAAGTGCGCGCTATATCCTGGGCGATGGTGAGTACGGCCAGTAGATCGTCGCTCGCCACGGCGCGGCGGGCTCGGCATAGTTGGTTGAGCTCGCTGTCTTCCCGATAGTCCGACAGGCGCGCGTCCAACTCGCGGGCGCGGGCGAAGGCGGCGTCAAAGCCGGCACGGGCGTGGGTGGCCGACTCGGCGTAGACCACGATGCGGAAGAGCGTGCCCATGGCGGGCTCAACGGCTTCAAACCGCTCAAGCGCCAGGAGGGGCGCGGCGGTGGCGGTAAGCAGGAGGCTAAGTGCGCGACGCACTCACTCTTTTTCCACCCCGTTGTTCCACATCTTATACATCTGCTCGGCGGATGGGATTTGACGCGGCCGGACGAGCCGGAAGCCGAGCCACTGGGCGTCAGTCAGATACCAGATGCTCTTGGGGAGCTGCGGGTCCTGCATTTTCCACGATGCATCCGAGCCCACGCGCGACGTGCATTGGCACTGCGAGGCATCGCTCATCCAGCCGCCGCCGCGGACCACTTGGGGGTAGGGTTTGGTGGAGGGCGTCCATGGATTCACCAGCAGGCCGGGCGCGGGTGTAAGCGCCGCGTAGGCGTCCAGCGTCCACTCCATGACGTTGCCCTGCATGTCGAATAAGCCCCAGGCATTCGGCTTCTTGGCTGCGGCTTTCTGGTACTTGTCGGCGGAGTTATCGGCATACCAGGCAGACTCGGCAAGCTGCGCCGCGAGGACGCCCTCGCCGCTGCTGCCGGCGCGGCACGCGTATTCCCATTCGGCTTCGGTGGGCAGGCGGTAGAAATGGCCAGTGCGCGCGCTCAGCCACTGGGCATACTTATTGGCGGCGTGCTGGGTCATGCTGATGGCGGGGAAGCCGTTGAGGCCCATGCCGAAGCTCATCTCGACGTAGGGCCGGGTGGGCCGGCTGACGGCGTCCACCACGTCGTCCTTGGGATCCTTGGGAAACATGAACAGGCGATACTCGTCCCAAGTTACTTCGTGCTTACTCATCCAGAATTCGTCCAGCTTCACGCGGCGGCCGGACATGGTGAACTCGCCGGCAGGAATGGCCGCCATGTCGTAGGAGACGTCGGTGCCGGGGATCGTTTGCGCGTAGGCCCGGAAGTCCGGCTGATGTGGCGCCGCCGTGACTCGGGCGTGGAATTTGCGGACCAGCGCCAAGTCGTCCGGCGCCTTCACCGCTTTGCGCGGAGCAATCACGAAACCTTCCGGCCAGCGCGCGCCTTCGGTAATCCAGGCTCGCAACGTCAGGCTTTGCTCAGGCGTCAGGGCGGGACCACCTGGCGGCATCGCGCCGGTCTTGCCGGGCGTAAGTTGCGTCCGCGTGTAGAGAGGACTGTTCTGCGGCTGGCCGGGCCGAATCGCCTTCATCGCATCGGGAGCGGTGTCGACACGGAGCCCGCCGGCGATCAGCCCCGGGCGGTGGCAGGCCAGACAAGAGCGCTCGAGGATCGGGGCAACTTGTTTTTCAAAGTCGACCGCGAATAAGAGGAGCGCGACCGCCAGGTTACTCATTTTGCCGACTAGATGAATTTGGTGATACCGGGGAGCGGCAGTGGAGGCGGTTCAAACTTACCGTCCCAACGCATGTCATCCGGGAATAGCTTATCTTGCGACGCCATGGCCTGCTCCCAGGTGACCTGTTGGCCGGTGTAAGCGGCCATGCGGCCCATGATCGCCAGCATGGTGGACGTGGTCATCCACGTCGCTTCGTTGATGGTCTGGCCGCGGCGGATCGAGGCGAAGAGGGCATCGTGCTCGGCCTGATACATGTCGTTCTTAGTGCCTTCGTAAGTCCACTTGGTTTCGCCGGTGATGCGCGGCATAGGGCCCCGGCCGATCGTGGCCTGTCCCTTGGCGCCGATGATGTAATCGGAATTTTCGTTGTGGCAGTTTTCAATCTGACGGCAGCCGAGGAAGGCCCGCACGCCGTTCGGGTAGAGATAGTTGACCTGGAAGTGATCGAAGATGTTGCCGCCCTGCGCCGGGATCTGGCGGCCGCCGGTGGCGACGCAACTGATGGGCGGCTGATCGCGCATGACCCAGGCGATTTTGTCAACGCTGTGGACCGCTTGCTCCACCAGACCATCGCCGGAGAGATAGGAGAAGTTATACCAGTTGCGAATCTGCCACTCGATGTCGCTCATGCCGGCGGGACGCTCGGAGGCGGGCGGCATCGGCTTCACCGGGTTCGTGTAGTAGGTGGCGTAGTAGGCGGCCACGTCGCCGATCGAGCCGTCGAAAACCTTGCTCATCGTCTCTTTGATGTAGTTCGACGAGCGCCAGCAGAAGCCGGAGGCGATGGAGACGTTTTTCTCTTTGGCGAGTTTGGCGGTTTCGAGCACGCTGCGCACGCCCCAGGCGTCCACGGCCACGGGCTTTTCGCAAAAGACGTGTTTGCCCGCTTCCACGGCGGCGCGGAGGTGGCCAGGGCGAAAACCGGGGGGCGTGGCCAGGAGCACGACGTCGACTCCCGAGGCGATCAACTGCTTATAGGCGTCGAGGCCCTTGAACATCATGTCGGGCGCGACTTTGACCTTCTTCTCGGCGACTTTCTTGAGGCGCTCCAGGCTGTCGTCGATGCGCGACTGGTCTATGTCGGCGACGGCTACGAGTTCGGCGTAGTCGTCGGCCTTCATGGCTTGCGAGGCGGCTCCGGTGCCGCGTCCCCCGCAGCCAACTAGGCCCACTTTGATCGGCTTGGTGTCGTCAGCGCCTTTGAGGAAGGCGGGAGCGGCGGCAATGATTGCGCCGGCTTTGAGGAAATCTCTGCGCAGGTCGTTCATATGGCTTCACCCACATTCTATCGCGGAGGACGGAGGGATGAGGCTGGCGGACGATTTTGATTTACGATTGACATTGTATATACAGGTTGGTGTATCATCTGAAGTGTGGCGCCGGAGATGGGCTTTGACTGGGACAACGAGAACCGGAATTATCTCAAGCGCCACAAGGTTGCTCCTGCGGAGTTTGAACAGATTTTCGTCAACAATCCCCTGGAACTCGAATTTCAATCCCACGGGAGCGAGGAACGGTACAAATTGGTGGGCGTCACTAATGTCGGACGGGTGCTGACGGTGATTTGGACTCTTCGGCGCGGGCGGATTCGAGCCATCACGGCATTCCCCGCGCCCCCACCCGAGCGGCTTCTCTACATCACGTGGTTGGAAGGAACAAGAGAATGATCAAGACAAAGCTTCCAAAATTTGCCAATGAAGCCGAAGAGGCGCAATGGTGGTACGAGAACCGAAACTCGCTCGCGCGCGATTTTGTCGAGGCAGCCCGGCAAGGGAAGGTTAAGCGCCTCACCTTAGCGGTGCTGCGAAAACGCTTGGCAGACTCAGCTTCGCGTGTCATTTCCATTCGCATACCGGAGGGTGACCTTGAGAAAGCTCGCGTCCAGGCGGCGGAAGCAGGTCTCCCGTACCAGACGTATCTGAAGTCGCTGCTGCATCAGGCTCTCGAGAAAAAAGAAAAGCGGGGTGCGAGTTGAGGCGACGGTCTACCTAGTGGTGGCCCGCCGCCCCTTGCAGCCTCTAGTGAGTGGGCGGCATCAACACCGCGTCGATCACGTGGATGACGCCGTTTGAGGTCACGATGTCGGTCTTGACCACATTCGAGTCATTCACCTTCACGCCCTTACCGGCTTTGATCATCACGTCGGGCCCGGCTACGGTGGTGGCGTTGTGGAGCTTCACGACGTCCTTGGCCAACACCTTGCCGGCCACCACGTGGTAGGTCAAGATCTTGATCAGCGTCGCCTTGTTTTCCGGCTTCAGCAGGTTCTCGACTGTGCCCTCGGGGAGCTTGGCGAAAGCGGCGTCAGTGGGAGCAAAGACGGTGAACGGACCTTCGCCTTTCAGCGTGTCAACGAGGCCGGCGGCCTGGACCGCGGCGACGAGAGTCTTGAAAGAACCGGCGGCGATGGCGGTATCTACGATATCAGCCTGACCGGCAAAAGCGGGCGCGGCGATCAGTAAAGCGCCGAGCGAACACACTTCGAGCATACGCATAGTGAGAGGTCTCCTTGGGGTATTTTGCGGTGCCGGCTGGTTCGCCGCCACTGTTCATTGAGATGTCGGTGTTTGGCTCAGGAGTGCAGATTATTCGCAGTTCGTTTAAGAACCGCTCCCTCCGGTCACGGCTTCGCGCGGAGGTTGGTGGCGCCGTCGCCGTCCGAGAACGTGTACGTGAAGTTCGGCGGGCCGGAACCCGTGCCAGAGGCTGGAGTGACCGATACGTTGACCGGTATGGCGGCGTAGGCCGTGGAAACGACTGCGGCAGCCGTAAACACAGAAGAACAAGTGAGCCGGAGCGAGAGCAAGGATCGCACGAAATTGTCCCCTATAAACTAATGCCAAGATTCGCAAGCATCTGCCCTGCAGCCTGCGAGAGCTCCCTCAGAGAATGCCCCCCCC
>JAYTKJ010000461.1:0-2752 GCA_043730365.1 Acidobacteriota bacterium
GCCGTATAATCCAGTCCCGCGGAAGCCGAGATGTTCGATGTCGAGTAGTCGACTGTGATCGTGCCCGTCGTACCTCCGGTCCGGCTGACCACGACTGCGGCGGGGCCGCCTTCACCGGTCGTATAGTTGCCGGAGCTAAATGACAAGACTTGATGTGGAACCGACGTAGCAATCTGAATGGTGATCAATTCCGCGTCGCTCAATGAAATACCACCGCTCTGAGCCACTTTGAAAAGAATTTGTGAATATGTTCCGAGCGTGGGCGAAGGCCAATTGAACACTCTGGTGGAGGGATTGAAGGTGGCCCCGGACGGCAGATTCAGCGCACTGAATACAAGTGCGTCGCCTTCGGGGTCGGTGGCCGAGACAGTAAACGTCAGCGAATGCCCGGCCGTTTCAGTCTTATCTCCGATCGGAGCCAGTACGGGAGGCTGGTTCGTGGTGCTTGACGCGTCTTGAATCCCACTGGAGCCGGTTGGCCCGGCTTGATTGTACAAGTCGACAACCCAACGGAAATTTGGATAATTGAACACATCCATGTTGCGCACCAGACGAAGCTGGCCCGAGGCGTTGGTGCCATTCTGATTGTCGACAGTAAATACTGCTGGGGGCGTGGAAACGTCTCCGGCCCACTGGTTGCTGGCCTTCTGAAAATTGGCGGTCTCCAGGAGATACACCTTCATCGTGTAAATCTGCTGCTGGAGTCCGCTGTATTGAAGACAAATCAGCGGAGAATAAGTCGCTAACGGAGTAGCTGGATGGAGAACCGTCGGCGCCTCGCAGAAGCTGACGGTTTGCGCTTGTATAACATTTGTTCCCGCCAGGAAGAATAACAACAAGAAGTAGGAGCGAGGGATAACCTTTGACATAGGACACACCCGAGGCGCGATCATCGCCATCCAATTCACTCTTTCTCCCGTTCACCTGCTCCAACAACTCCGCTGGGTAGTATACCATGGTCCTTCTCGAGACGGCAGACAACTTCTCAATGGTGTCGGGCAGGTTCAGCAGATTCGAGAACCGGGCTTCCTCCGGGAGGTAGAGAATGCCCTGTGCTTGGTAGTCCGTTTTGCCAATGCTCCGTCGTCCAGTGCTTTGGCTGTCGAGTTTCGCCTTGGCGTGAGCGAACTTGTGGTCGGCGTATCGAAGGAAGATCAGGCCGAGCACTGGCACCGAATACTCAGACGATTTCAATTTTGAATTGGCCGGGAGTTCGTCGGCGGCACCCCACAACTGCCTCTCAAGCTGTCCAATGTTGTTTACTGCCATGGTGGTCTATCGGCTGGCGGAAGCCAGTTCCTTTTCTAGTTCCCGTCAATGCCTATCACCAAGTTCTACTAGTAGCGCCGATAGAGACCCTCCGCCGCCGCCCCGACGTGAACGCTCGAAAGCGACCCTCCGCAGGAGTTCCCACGTTTCGATAGGCAGGTTGATTCCGGTCGTGCGATGGGTTCGTTCAGGTGGCTGTAGAACCGCCTGACGGGTCTGCTGTTTGAGCATGTGAACCAACAATTCTATCGGATCGTTGGCAATTGTGAATTGTCGATGCCCCAGCTTCGGAACCGGAAAACTCGGAGAGACCATCGATCAGTCTACGAGGTTGACGGCCTAGATTTCCGCCCAAGCCAAGCAGCGTACGAGACTTGCGGGATGAGTGATGCCGTTATCAAATGAACTGGCTCACGGATAAAGGATTCGCTCGCCGCATACAGCGCGGTTTTCGTTCATCGCCTTCTTGAACTCGTCGAGTTCTTTCTGCGCGTTTCTTAACTTCTCCGGGTCGCCGGTAGCATCTTCACGCGCCCATCCTTCTAGAAGTTCCAGAGTTTCGGTGTCAATTGCGGCGGTGGCAAAGGGGCGCCGGCTAGTGGCACAAGAGAGGGCTCCGGTGCAGGCGTTTGCCACTTCGTGGTGTTCATCCTCCCTCATTATTCATCGTACCAGTTTGCAGCTTAACGGAACCTTCGACACTTGTCAGCCGAATGATCGGTAGACGATGGAAACGCATTTCGCGCATAAGAAAGTGGCGCGTTTCCGCGCCGTCGTGTGGGAACGAGATCCGGACGTTCGCCGGGAGAGTTCATTGTTGACCGGCGGCGCCTATCCGCACACCAGTCCAGCTTCGGAACTCTCCAGAATTGACCCGCCGGCCCGGCTGGGCCGGGGCTGGCCGCGAACTCTTTCGGTCGCGCTACCGGGCGGCGCCGCCTCACGGCCACCTTCGGCTCGCTATGCGGATTTCTGGGCGCGCCGCCGCGCGGAGAGCGGCTTCCGCCGGCGAGTGTGGGCGGGGGCGGAGAGCGGCTCTCAGGGCTCGCGGCAGCGCCGCCGGAGGCCGTCCGGGCGTTCCCGCGGCCAGCGCGAGCGCAATGGCGGCGAAGGTCAGCGGCAGTAGGCCTGGGAGCGATGGAGGACGCGGAGGATCTCGATCCAATCGCCCTGGTTATAAAGGCGGACGCGGTAGTCGCCCACGCGGAGCCGGAGTTCAGGCGGGTCGATCCCCGTTAGCCGGCGGACGTCGCCTTCGTCATGGGCGGCGTAGCGGGCCAGGCCCTCGAGAACCCGCATGGCGGTCTGTTGCGCGATGCGGCGGACGTCGGCTCCGGCCGGCGTGGTCCAGACAATGCGTTTGGCCATCGATTATCGGCTTGGCCCGGCCGGCGTTGGTTCTCCCGCCATCTTTTCGAAGTCGGCCGCGGTGAGGCCGAAATCGGCCAGAATCTCTTCCATCGGAATCGGCTTGTTGTGCTTG
>JAYTKJ010000462.1:0-20932 GCA_043730365.1 Acidobacteriota bacterium
GCCATTCATACTCCCGAGGCGGATCGCAAGCAGGTAGTGTTCGACATCAATCGCGGCCCGCGCTATGATCGCGTGCACTTTGCAATCGTCGAGGCGTCCAAGCAGGGAGACGCCGCGCTCGCTGCCGTGTTGCCCGATGAGGCTTCCCGGCGTCGCGCGGTAGCGCGTCCGGATCGCCTTAAGCCAATCATCGAAGACTACTATCGCCGCCTCGGTTTCCTGGATGTCGTCGTTCGCCAGCCTCGGCTCGAAGCGTCGTCATCAGACGCGCGCCAGATGCAGGTGCTGATCCCTGTGCAGCCAGGAACGCGCGCCACCATCGGCGCCGTGACCTTTACCGGCAACCAGCGGCTGGGCACAGAAAAACTCGCTTCCATTGCGGACCTGCCTCCAGGTAAGTTGTTTGAGTCCGAGTCAATCGAGCAGGCCCAGGCACGCCTGGAAGATGCGCTGGCGGCGGAAGGCTTGCATAAATCCGAAGTCGCCTTGGAGACGCATCGCTCAGCTGCGGCCGGCGTGATCGATCTCGAGTTTCAAATCAAAGAAGGCGAGCGCCGCATCGTCGAGCAAGTGGTGATCGAGGGTAACGATCATGTCAGCGACAAGACGGTGCGGGCTCAAATCGGCGTCAAGACCGGCGACGTACTTACTGCCGCCAAATTGAGCGAGGCGCGCCGCCACCTCTACTCCACCGGCGCCTTCACGCTGGCCGATCTCGAAGCGCAGCCGGTCGATTCGTCCAATGGAACCGAGGGAGCCACGCGCCTCTTCACTCGTCTGCGTGAAGTGCGGCCTTTCGAGTTACGGTACGGCGCACTCTTCGACACCGAAAAGGGCCCGGGCGGCATCGTCGATTTCGCCACGCACAACATTCTTGGCTCGGCGCGTGTGGCCGGCGTGCGAGGCCGCTATGACTCGCAACTCCAGGAAGTACGCGGCTACCTTGAGCAGCCCAGCCTACTGCGATTCCCGCTCAAATGGGTGAACACCGGCTTCCGCCGGCGTGAACTGGACCCGGCCTTCATTACTGACCGCCTCGGCGCCTCCACTTACCTGGAGTACCGGCGCGGCAGCCTGTATCGGTTCAACTTCGGCTATCGCGTTGAGCAGGTCCACACGTTTGAGCGGGAGCCGGACCCGGTCTTCCCGTTCGACATCCGATTGCGAATTGCCCCACTTACTTTCGGTTTATACCGCGACTCGCGCGACGATCTGCTGGACGCCTCCCGCGGCTCTTTCACTTCCCACGTCAGCGAGTTCGCGCCGTCCACACTCGGCAGCGAACTGCGGTACGCCAAGTACTTCGGCCAGTATCTCTACTATCGGCCGCTCACCAAGCCGGCGCTGGTACCCTGGGCAGGCGTACGCCGCAGCCGTTTCGTCTATGCCGGCGGCGTGCGCTTTGGCCTCGCCTCCGGATTGGGCGGGCAGACGCTCATTCCGAGTGAGCGATTCCTCGCCGGCGGCGGCACCTCCGTACGAGGCTTTGCGCAAAATCGCCTCGGCCCGCTGGCGGGTTCCACGCCGCTCGGAGGCGAGTCCATCTTCGTCGTCAATCAGGAAATTCGCTTGCCACTCTACCGCTTTGTCGACGTGGTGGGCTTCGTGGACGCCGGCAACGTCTTCCCCAAGTGGCGCGATTTTGACCTCTCCGGCCTGCGATCATCAGCTGGCGCCGGACTCCGCCTGCGCACGCCCTACCTGTTGCTCCGCCTCGACTACGGGTTCGTGCTTGACCGCCGCACCGGTGAACGCGCGGGCCGCTTGTTTTTCGGCATCGGCCAGTCTTTCTGATTCTAGAGTTACAATCTCAACTGACTATATGAATCTCGGCCGCACTCTCGTCATCATGGGCTTGCTGCTGGCCGGGGTAGGCGTGCTGATCATGTTCTCCCCCAAGCTCCCATTCAGGTTGGGAAGATTGCCCGGCGACATCGCGATCGAGGGCAAGGGCGGAGGCGGCTTCTATTTCCCGATCGTCACGTGCCTGTTGATTAGCGCCGTGCTCACGCTGGTGACGTGGGTGGCCGGGAAGTTTCGTTAGAAGGCACGCCGCCATGCGCATGGTGCTGGCCGGAATGGTCTCTGTCGGCACGGCGTTTGCCGTTGTGTTGAGCCTGGGGTTTTGGATCCATGGGAGAACCAACGCGATCCCGGACTCTCTGTTCGGCTTCCTGGCAGCCGTCGCCATTGCGGTCATCTCGGGCTGGATCATGTGCCTCTTGCTAGGGTATTCGCCGTGGAGATACGGGCTGCGTCGCACCCGGCAGGCGCCCATGCCGTCGGGCTGGGCTCAGCGCCGGGCCGCTGCGCAACAAGCCTACGCGGATAACTCCGAAGCCATCGCGTCATGTACTCGTCTTCAACCTATCGAACGCGCCATGCGCATCGCCGGCGTGAACGTGAGCCTTCTGGAAGTCTCCGAATACGCACCGGTGATCATGGCGCAATGCCGCATCAATGTGCCGGAGCTCAATCGCGTTTTAAACCTGCCCGCGTCGGTCTACTACAAGGAGGGTTTCCAGCCTGAGCGCTCTCCCTACGACAATCCGCGCGCTGATATTTTTTGCGACGAGTGTTTGAAAACCCATCGGACGAGGGGCCATCGTCAGCGTGCTGCATCCGGCCGAGTGCCGTACCGATACGCCCTGGTTTCCCGCGCCGCCTTAGCCTAATGCCGTCACCCAATAGATCGTCGCCAGGGTGCAGAAGAGGCTGGTGGCTAAGGCGTGGCCAGCCACCATCGTATTCCCCGCCGGCCAGTCGCGATGGTCATACCAGAAGATATCGACCAGCACGCGAACGCTCCAGAAGACGGCAATGAAACAGGCGATCGCTCGCGCGGCTGGATCGCCGTACAGGAACGAGTCGTGAAGCTGCCAAGTCAGTACGGCAAAGCTCACAACGCATAGGAGAATGTAGCAGCCATACACGTAGAAGACCTTCTGGTTGAAACGCGTGAGCTTGGGAATATCCTGGCTCCAACCCAAGCGCGACGGGACCTGCACACTGATGAGCAGCACGCAGAGGTGGCCGATCGCCGCGGCGTAGATCGCCTGCGACAGGTACCACTCGCCGCTCTCCTGAGCGATCCGCCCGTGCAGCCATTGATAGAAAGGCAAGATCAGAGTCTGGCGAAACGGCGCATGGAAAAGCCAGGCTGCCGGCGCCACCAGCCAGAACCAGGTCCAAACGCGATTGGCGATTTGGTAACGCTCTTCCACTTCAACCAGCACGGCGTAGAGCAGGAAGTAGCCCATCGGCCAGCCCCACCCGGCACCCGCTCGAAAGCTGAGGCCGAGTTCATGGAGCAGGCCCGAGCAGGCGAAGAGGGCGAATCGGGAGCCCCGCCTGCCCAGAGCCCGGCAAAACGGCCGAAGCAACAGATGCCGATTCATTTCGACGAATGCCAGGTTCCAGCGCCGGCTCCAGAATTCAGTGAGTGACTTGGCAGCCCACGGCCGATCAAACAGCAGTGGAACCGCGAAATCCCGCCCATCTCAGCAGCCACGGCAGCAGGTCGCAAATCCCGAGGTGAATCGTCAACAGGATGGCAGCGATGCCGGCGAGACCCAAGACAGGCTCCGGCATGTCGGGGGCGTAGATCGCCAACACCACCATCGAAACCAATCCCAAAACGATCCGCGCCCAGGCCGACAGAAACCTCGCAGGGTCCACTAGTTGCGCTGGCCGGCGATCCTGGAAATGGCCCGGAATCACGCCCGGCCAAACGAACAGGAATGCCACGAGCCGGCGAAACTGCGCGGGCCGCGGCGTGTCCACATCGCCACGGCCTTAAGCAGATAAATGGCGCCAACAGTAGCCAGGAGAAGTCGAACGCCGGGGGTCATGCTGACCTTCTTTCTTGAACGTGTTCAAGTTTAGTATGGGCAGAACCCGGCCCCGTGTGAAGCTATTTTTGAACCCGTTCAGAATCGACCTTGCCGCCGGCAAAGTATCCGGACCGCGACCGCACCCGTACGTTCTCGCCGCGAGTTCTGACCTCGATGCGATGGAAGCCGCCCGAGTCCGGCGGCTTGAAGCCCAGTACGTATTGGTTGCGCAAGTCTTCCTCGATTCGCGCAAACACGCCCTCGTATGAACCTTCGGGTGGCAAGAAACGCAGCCCGCCGGTTTCCTCCGCCAGCCTCTGCAATCCCACGGCCGATCGCCGGGATTTCCGCGGATACTGGATCGAGTAAGTCACGGTCTCGGCCCGATGTAACTCCGCCACGGCTTGCGAAAGCGTGCGCGTGCTGCCCGTGTCGATGCCGTCTGACAGAATCAGCAGGGCTTTACGCCCGCTCACCATCTGCATCTTCAACTTGGCCGACGCCCACACCGCATTCCATAGCGCCGTGCCGCCACACTGTGAAATGACCATGGCCCGCATGACAACCTTCGCACACGGCTCCCCGAATGGCGCACCCGCTTGTTCGCCCGCTTCGGCCGCGCGCAGTCCGTTCAGCAGATCCGGCAGCGCTCCGGTGAGATCGGTCACCAGCCTGGCATCGGCGCCCACCGTCACCAGAAATGCCCGGTCATCTTTCCTCAGCAGCCGCCGCAGAAACTCGGCCACCGTGGCGCGGTGCGCCGTCACCCATTCGGTTTGGCTCCCACTTACATCGATCACCAGGCCTATCGTGAGTGGGAGATCGGTCTCGTGCCAGAATCCTTCGATGGAGCGAGGCTCGCCATTGTCGAGTAACTCGAAGTCCTCGCGGGCCAGGTGCCGGGCGGCTGAGCCATCCAGCGTGGAGACCTGCACGGGCACGGTGACCAGGCTCACGTCAACCCGGAACACAACGTCCTGCGCCAGCAGCAACAGAGCGGTGGTGGCGAGCGGACTCACATAGCAAGTGTAGCTCTGAGGCCCGGCGCTGCTACCCTGAAGCGGTGCCAAGCCGCCGCCTGCGTACCCCGAATCGCATGGGCTGGGCCTCTACAGAGTTAAGCCCGCTGAGCAAGGCCTTTGTAACGTTCGCCGCTCACGCAAAGCAACCCGTGCTCGACATCGGCGGCGCACCTGGTGTCGCCAGCCAAGCCGCGCTGGCGGAGGGCGCCGAAGTCATCGCCAACGATCTCGACGCCGCGCTGTTCGCTTCTCTTGCCTCGCACTCCAAGCTGCGGATCGTCAAGGGCCGCTTCCCGCGCGAACTTCATTTCGATCCCGGCTCGCTGGCCGCCGTTCACGCGTCGAATGTCTTTCACTTCCTTACCGGCAATCAGCTTGATGCCGGCCTGCGCGCCATTGCCAACTGGCTGGCGCCGGGCGGCAAGTTGTTCGCCCAAACCTCGACACCCTATCAGGCGCAATTCGCCGCCTTCATACCGGAGTATGAGGGGCGCTTGGCCGCCGGTGTGAAGTGGCCGGGGTGGCTAGCCAAGGTCGGCGCGTTCGCCGTTCACCGGCAGATGGGGCAGATGCCGAGCTCACTCCACTTGCTGGACGACGTAGTGCTGAAACGCGCCGCCCTCGCCGCCGGCTTGTCCGTGGAACGGGCCTGGCTGTATCGCCGCCCGGACTTCCCGCGCACCTTGCATCTGGACGGCCGCGAGTCGGCGGCGCTCATCGCCGTCAAGCTGTGACATCCTAGACAGGATGTCAGCACTGTGGAATTTCGAAAAACTTGACGCACCTTACGGGAAAGTGAGCGAGGGGCCGATCTGGAACGGGCACTATCTTCTCTACACGCGCATTCAACAATCGCGCATCATGAAGTACGATCCAGCCGCCGGGGTGGTCAGTCTTTTCAAGGACCACACGAACCACTCCAACGGGCTGGCCTACGATCCTCAAGGCCGCATCATCGCTTGTGAAGGAGGCGACACGGAGCAATCGCGCCGCGTGGTGCGCCATGAAGCGGACGGCAGCCTCACCGTGATCTGCGACAACTTTGAAGGCAAGCGGCTCAACATTCCGAACGACGTGGTGATTGACGCACAGGCCCGCGTTTGGTTTACCGACCCGTTCTACGAAGGCGCAGCCGGACCGTGGAGCGCCGACCGCACGCAGATGGAATTGGATCATGAGTCGATCTATCGTTGCGACCCGCAACCAGGCGGTGGCTGGAAGACTAATCGCGTAACGTTTGACACCACGCGTCCCAACGGCTTGCTGTTCTCGATAGATCAGAAGACTTTGTACGTGGCCCAAAGCGGCCGCCGTCCGGACGAACAACGGCAACTGCGCGCATATCCGGTGAACGCCGATGGCTCACTCGCCGCGCCGAAAGTGCTGCATGACTTCGGTGAGCACCGCGGCATCGACGGAATGCGCCTTGATGCGGCCGGGAATATTGTCGCCACCGCAGGATGGGAGGTCGGCGGGCCGGGCCCGTCGATCTACGTTTTTGCCCCGTCTGGTCAGGTGATCGAACGGCATCCGGTTCCCTGCACACGTCCCACCAACTGCTGCTTTGGTGGCGCCGATCTGGAGACGCTCTTCGTCACCACTATTGAGGGCTTTCTCTTCCGTGCCCACACTGGGCGCAAAGGGCTGGCTCTGTCGCCGCTCGCCTGACTAGAGCGGCACCCATTCCAGCAGCCCACGCCGAGCCGCCTCGCGAGCCACGTGTTCCGGGGCTGCTTCCGGTTTTTGCACCGCCTCCCACAGCGTGTCGTCCACCGGCGTCAGCCCTACCAAGGGAAGTTCCAGCAGCCGATGGCCCGCCTCATCAAGGACTCGCGCCCGCGGGGGGAGGCGCAATCGTCCGCCCGGGTCAGGGTTATGCAGCCATCGCTCGGTGGCCAGCAGCCGGTCAACGTCGCTGCTCGTCATCTCGCCCCAACATTCAGGAGCCAGCCGGCGCTTGGCCAGCCAGCCCGCTCCGCGCTCGATTGCCAGCAGACTTTGCTCGGTTCCATGCAACTCGCGACGGTCCGTCGACAGCGCCAGCATGTTGTGGCCCGCAATCTGATCGGGGCCGTCATCCTCGGGCCAGGAAGAAAACACCAGGGCGCGGCCGTGTGGCGTCAATCGGCCTTCGACACCGGCCACCACTTGGCGCGGAATCTCGTCGCCACGCTCGCCGCCATGGAGAAAGGTGAGCTCCACGCCGGCTCGCTTCGGGTAGTAAGGCGGCTGCGAAACGATCAGATCGAAATGTTCCGGCCCCACGGGGGCGTAGAGATCGCCGGCGCGAAAATCGACGTTCGCAATCCCGTTGAGTGCCGCGTTGAAGCGCGCGATCTCGATGGCTCGCGGGTTGATGTCGGTGCCCAGCACCCGTTCGGCATGTGCGGCCAGTAGTAGCGCGAGTGTGCCTGCCCCGCAGCCGAGGTCCAGCACGGCGTGCAGACGACGCGACGGTTGCGCGGCTTGCCAGAGGATCGCGGTGGTCTCGCCCGCGCCCATCACGGCTTCGGCGGCGGTGCCGTCCGGATCGAGATAGTCACTCAGTACATAGATGCCGCCGGCGGTACGTAGGTGGAAGGGCGCCGGTCGATCATCCAGCAGCAAGCCACCGGCCAGCGCCGCGTCGGTCAACGCCTCGCCCAGCCCTTCGTTCATGTCTTGGCGCGTCACCGTGGCCCGGCAAAACAAGAGGCGTAACGCGATCGCCGCGGGCGTCGGCGAGTACTGCGCTTGACGCTGCGGGATCAGCGGGGATTTGAGGTTGTCGACCGGCTCCACATGACGCCGGATGTACTCGCGCGTGAGTCCCAGATGCCGGAGACGCGCGCCGAACGCCGCCCCCAGCGCGGGGCTCAAACCAGATACTGGCGCCAATTCCATCTGTGTAGGCTTCCTTGTGATATGCTCCCACGATGGCGACTCGTAACGCATTGGCCGTCTTGGTGCTGGCTTCGTTTTCCTACGCGCAGCAGCGCCCCCGGCCCTCCCTGACGGATGAATTGTTGGTGGATGATCGGACCGGCTTCGCATCGATTTTCGATGGTTCCACTTTGACGGGCTGGGACGGCGACCCCAGTTTTTGGCGCGTGGAGAGTGGCACGATCGTCGGCGAAACCACCAAGGAAAACCCGCTCAAGTTGAATACTTTCCTGATCTGGCGCGGCGGTTCACCAGCCGATTTCGAACTCAAGCTCGACTACAAAATGAACGCCACCAACAGCGGCATTCAGTATCGCAGCGTGGAATTGCCGGACGTCGGCAAGTGGGTGCTCAAGGGCTATCAAGCCGACATCGATTTTCAGAATACCTTTACCGGGCAGCTTTACGAAGAACGTGGGCGCGGTTTCCTCGCCTTGCGCGGTCAGGCGACCGAGGTGGCCGAGGGCAAGAAGGCGCGTGTCATCGGCAACATCAAGAATGGCGACGACGCCAAGGGCATCATCAAGATTAACGACTGGAACACGCTGCACATCATCGCCCAAGGCAACACGCTCATTCATGTTCTGAACGGGCAGGTTACCAGCGTCGTAGTGGATGATGACCCGAAGGCGCGCGCCATGAGCGGCCTCCTGGGTTTCCAGATTCACGTCGGCCCTCCGATGAAGGCTGAGTTTCGCAACATCTACCTTAAGAAACGGTGAGGTTTTATGGCTATCAAAAGATCCGCGGATGCGATTTGGCACGGTGATCTCAATGACGGGACCGGCACGATCTCGGCCCCCGGCGGCGTGTTGAAAAACACTCCCTATTCGTTCAAGACGCGCTTTGGAGATGAGCCCGGCACGAATCCGGAAGAGCTGATCGCGGCCGCGCACGCGGGCTGCTTCACAATGGCGCTATCGGCCTCCTTGCAGAAAGCGGGCTTCACCGCGAACAGCCTCACCACGCATGCGGACCTGACCATGGACAAAGTGGAAGGGGGCTTCTCCATCTTGGCGATTCATCTCACCACGCGCGGGTCGGTGCCAGGAGTCGATGCTGCCAAATTCGTCGAGATCGCCGAAGGCGCCAAAGCCAACTGCCCGGTGTCCAAGGTGCTCAACTGCAAGATCACGCTCGATGCCGAGCTCTCAGCCGCCTAACCTCACTAGGGCAGGGCGTAGCGCAGCTGCAGGCGCCAAACCCGGCCGTCTTGCCGCATCGCCTGCGTCAACCACTCTTCGCTCACCGGGTGAAAAATAACCTGATCGGAGACGTTGTACACCGACAGCGCCAGATCCATGCGCTCCTGCCAACGGCGCGTGGTCACCGTCAGACTGGGCCACCAGTAACCCGGCAAGGCCTCACGATTCGAAGACATCCTTGGTGAATAATAGTGCAGCTCGCCGGCGGGAATGATTCTGCCGCCGAATATCGGTAGCGACGCGCGGGCCTTGCCCATGTGCCGGGGCGATTCAGTCAGCCGGAGCCGCTGGGCGGAATCGAGGAAGGGTTGGAAGCCATAGCTGGCCGTGAAATCCCACCCGTGTTTGCTGCTCTCGCGCCCGATCTCGGCTTCCCAGCCGCTGCCCTCAAGACGCCCAACGTTGTTATAGGAGAGCGTTGCGTCCGGCGCTTCGATCTGAGTAATGATCGCCGAGGCTCTGGTTTGAAACAGGGAAACCGTAGCGCGCCACCCGTTGCGCCAGTGTTGCTCCCACGCCAGTTCGAGGGTGCGCACGCGTTCCGGCCGCAAACTCGGGTTGGCTCGAAACTGGGCCGTTTGATAGTTCAGCTCATAAGGGTTCGGCGCACGGAAGGCCTCCCCGAACATCAGCTTCAAGCTGGAGCGTGTATTGGGCTGCCACACCAGCGCCAGGCGAGGATTGAAGGTGCTGCCGAACGTGGAATAGCGATCCCAGCGAATGCCCGCATTGATCCGAAACCGCGTTCCCAGCAGCCACTCATCCTGCAAGAACACTCCGTTGTTGTGGAGCCGCGTCCGCGCCCCGCCAAAAGCCTCGTAGGGATCGGAGCGGTAAGAGAAGAGATGAACCAACGGCTGGAACCGCGCATCGAAACCGGCCGTAACCTGATGGCGGCGCCATTGGTGGCGCACTTGCATTTCCCCGCCCAGCCAGGACCCATTAGCGAACTCGCGATCGATAGCCGACGCACCTTCTTCGCTGCCCTCGGTGGCGAAGCGGTATCGGCCGTCGAAAAGATACCGGTCCAGAAGAGCCCGGCCCTGGATCTCCGTGCTCTCGCCCAGTTGTCTTTGATAGCTGACATCAACGTATCCGCGCGTGTCCTGGCCCCGGTTGGGTTCCTGGTCAATAACCTGACCAGTATTCAGAGGCGGAAACAACTTGCGGCGGATCGACCCTCCCGCCTCCACAGCCAACCCACCGCGGCGCCACGAGACGAAGGCGTTGCCCGCTTTCTCGCCATCGGCGTCGAGCAGCGGCTGCTCCAACTCGGCGAAAGAGAGCGAACGTTGGCCCCGGCTGGTGTAGCCCGTGGCCGAGAGTAAGAGCTCTCCGTATCGTTGACTTGACCGGCTCACCGTCGCGCGTCCACGCTGGGTGCCGAGCGAGAGCCCTTCAATCGAGACCTCGCCGGCCCTGAACGAGGCCGCCGTCCGCGTTCGGACATTCACCACGGCGAAGACCGCGTTGGTTCCATACAAGGAAGAGCCGGGCCCGCGGATGATCTCGATCCGCTCTACCAGGTCCATGTCCACCGGGAAGCCGTCTTCGAGATACGCCCCGTCGTAGATATTCTCGTTGATGCGATGTCCGTTGACCAGCACCAACACGCGGGAGTTATAGTCCGCCGGACGAGCAAAGCCGCGGACGCCTAAGTAGTTGTAATACCGGTCGTAGTTGATGTGGAACCCCCGCGCGGCCCCAAGGACGTCCGCCAACCGGCGCCAGCCGTACCGCCGTATCTCCTCGGCCGTCACCACCGTCACCGACGAAGGAGCTTCGGTTACTCGCTGTTCAAACCTCGAAGCCGTGGTGACCGAGGCAATCGGAACCGCCATCAATTCTTCCAACGAGCGATCGGCCAGCCCCCCAGGCTTCTGGGCAAATGCGCCAGCCGCCGCGGCTAGTCCAAACACCCATCGCGCCTGCCAAGTCACGATTTCTTATCGGCCGTTACAGGCGAATTCATCGCTCCGCAGCGATCGGGCGGATAACTTTGCAGACCAGGTCAAGCGGAGGAAGCCGAGCGGCTGGTACGAAGGCAAGGCGAGTACCGATCTTCCCTATGCTGCGCGAAATGTCCGGCCTTATGCCCGCTGTCCGGAGGCTAAATCTATGCGCTCCGAAATTTCCAACCGAACCTACCTCCGCGTCACTCGCTCCGTAACAACGCCTGCGGATCTATCCTGGCCGCTCTCCAAGCCGGGACACCGGCCGCCACCAGCGCGACAATCCCCACTAAGCCGACCACCCCAAGCAAGGTCACTCCATCAAGCGGCCGCACTCCGTAAAGTAGTCTCTGAATCGCCCGCGTTACGGCAACGGATCCAAGCAGCCCCAGCACGACGCCAGCCACAGCCAGCAAGACACTTTCCCTCATAACGATCGCGACGATTGCCCTGACGCTTGAGCCCAGGGCCAGCCGGATCCCAAACTCGCGGGTCCGCTGTGCCGCTAGATACGCGAGAGTTCCATAAAGCCCCGCGGCCGCCAGTAGCACCGACGCCCCGGCGAACGCTGCCAGCACGAACAGAATGAATCGGGTATCGCCGATCGAATCGGAAACGTAGTCACTCATTGGCCGAATATCGAACGCCGCCCGCCCAACATGCGCTGCATCCACGGCGAACTGGATCCCCGGCGCCATCCGCTCAGCCCGCTCGCGAGTTTTGATCACCAGCGACATCTCAATCGACGGCATCATGAAATGGGGAACGTTTTCATCCCGCACGCGCGTGGATCGCACGGGGACCGTCACGCCGACCACCTCGAGATCATTCCGCCAACCGGTGCGATAAACCGCCAGGCGCTTCCCGATCGCTCCCTCCGGCCACAGCCGCTTTGCCAGACGCTCATCAATAATCGTGACGCTACGCCGGGCGGTGACATCGTCGTAAGTGAAGTCGCGGCCCGCGCGGAGCGGCGTACCGATCACACCCAGATATCCGGGCACGACGCCCTGCTGTGTCGCCAGGATCGGCGGAGCGTCAGGCTGGTCAACACGCCCGACCCGGCGCTTCTCCTGGTTGGGCTCGAGTGGCAGAGGGCTCGCTGCACTCACCGCCTGTACTCCGGGAAGGGCGCGTACTCGATCGAGTACTTCCCGCAGCAGCGCCCACTGCTGCTCCATTGTGGAGTATCTCTTGAGATTGAACGGCACCTTCGCAGTTACTACCTTGGCGGGATCAAATCCCAGGGGCGCGTTCAGCAGGTTCAGGAACGACCGCAGCATCAGTCCTCCGCAAACCAACGGCACAATCGACAGTCCGACTTCCAGCACAGCAAGCGTCCGTTGCAGGCTTCGTGCGCCTGATCCGGCCGTCTCTGTGCGACTCGCCCGCAGCGAATCGCTTGTCTTCCCCGACGCCAACCGCCATGCCGGGAGTAACCCGAAAAGCAGGCTGGTAACGACCGCCAGAACGACCGCGAACAGGGCAGCGGGTGCGTCCAATCCGATCCTCGATTGCAAAGGGAGGTGAGAGGCACTTAGACCGCCGATCAATTCGAGTCCGAAACTCGCGCCGAACAGTCCGATGAAGGCGGACACCATCGCCAGCAGGAGGCTTTCCGTAAGGAGCTGCCGGGCGATTCGGGTTCTAACAGCACCGAGCGCACGCCGGATCTCGAATTCGCGCTGCCTCGCCGTACCCCGCGCCAACATCAGATTAGCAACGTTCACGCACGCGATCAGGAGCACAAACCCCACGGCGCCCGCCAGAAGAAACAGCGCAGCCCGGGCGTCACGTGTCATCTCATCATGTAGCCGCGTGGCCGTGAAACGGAGCGAGCCCCCGGATGCACGATCAAACGGCGAGGCTTGCCATCCTTTACTTCCAGAATAGAAATCCGGGTGCTCATGCTCGAATTGCGCCGCCAGCGTTCGCAACTCGGCGTTCGCCGCATCGAGGGTGACGCCGGGCCTGAGCCTCGCAAGGATGGGAATGCTGCGATACTGGCGCGTTGCACTCATGGTAAAGGGGAACCATACGTCAATCTGCTCAGCGTTGTTTACGGAGGGCGGCAGAAACAGACGAAACCCCGGAGCCAGCACACCGGCTATCTGCACGTCGAGATCGTTGACACGCACGGTTTTGCCAATGATCCCGTGGTCAGAGGAAAACCGGCGCTGCCACAACTCGCCGCTGATCAGAATCGCGGACGCCTGTCCCTTGGGGTCGTCAATACGCGAATTGAGCATCCGCCCCAGTTCCAGACGTGCGCCAAGCAACCGCAGGAAATCATCGGAAATGCGGGCCTGCGCGATGTGCTCCGACTCACCCATGTACTCGAGGTTGGCTTCTCCGGTATCGATCATCGAAACCTGATCGAACGAATTGCCGCGCTCTTTCAGATCGAGTACTTCTCCCAGTGTCGCGCCGGTATTAGACACATTCCGCGCGTCCACCCGAATCGTGACGATCCGGTTCGGCTCCGGATAAGGCAGCGGACGCCACAGCACCGCACGCATCAAGCTGAACATAGTGAGAGTAGCGCCTATGCCGAGCGCCAAGGTCGCGATTACGATAGCCGTAAACCCCGGCGACCGCAGCAACGAGCGGCACGCATATCGAAGGTCCTGGGCCGCGGTCTCGATTCCTCGTCCGAGCCATGTTTGTCGCCGCACTTCGACGCGGGCCAAGCCATTGGCAATCTTGCGATACGCGTCGAGTGTTTCCTCCGCCCGCCGCCTTCGAAGCAGCTTGGCAATGAACCGTTTGATTTTGTTGGCAACTTGCATATCAGGCCGAATCCAGCAGCGAGTTCATTGCTAACTTGAGCGATAGTTTCCCCAATAACGGAGCCGTGCATCGGACGAGGGCACCAAAATAGAGAGTCTATATCAAGCGAGCGGGAAACCGTGCCGGTAGGCTTTCGCAACCCAACTTACTCAAGAGGATTGACGGTCAGGTGAGAAACTTCCTGAACCTTGAACGGCAGACCTTTGGCCGGCTTAGCATCACCGGCGAATTCAATCGTCAGCCGCTCGCCGGGTACTACGTGACTCCAGAAATCACCGTCGCCGTACAGTCCGCCTCCGGTGTAAGGTCCAAACCAGTCCTTCCCATTGTGAACCCACGCTTGGCCCTTACCCACTTGGAAGTCGCGAAAATGCAGGCGCATCGCGGCAGCGCCTTTGGACTTTACAGTAAGTCGCCAAACCGGCGGCGTGCCCTTCGCCCATTTCCCTTTCGCCAATTGCGCTGAGGCCAGCAACCGGTGTTCGCCGATTTTGGTAGGCCGCTGGGCGGGCTTAGTCTCGGCAACAGGCTTGCTTGCCGGTGTCAGCACGACTTCCGGCGCGTTGCCCATGGCGCGCCGCAGGCTCGGTGGAGGCAATCCCGTTTCTTCAGCGGCCACCAAAGTCGACGTCAACATCAAAGCCGTCAGCCAGCGCATCACTCTCGCTATCCTCCCGCCAGCGGCACTTGCTCAACGATCTCGATGCCGAACCCTTCCAGCGCCACAATCTTGCGCGGGTGATTGGTGAGCAGGCGAATCCGGTGCAGGCCCAGGTCCGCCAGAATCTGTCCGCCGATGCCCACTTCGTGTTGTAACTGGCGCTGCCCTGCGGCGGTCGTGTAGTGCATGAACTCGCGCGAATGAGGCAGCAGTTTGCCGGCTTGAATGCCAATGCCCATACCAGTCTGATGCAGGTAGACCAGCACGCCTCGCCCGTCCTGGGCAATGCGTTGCAACGCGGCGTCCATGGTGCGGCGGCACTCGCAGGTGACCGAACCGAAAACGTCACCGTAGACGCAATGCGAGTGGACGCGCACCAACACATCTTCCTGCCCTTCCACGTCGCCCATCACCAGCGCCAAATGCCGCTCGCTGTCGACCGATGCCGAGTAGGCGATCGTGCGAAACTCGCCGGCCGCGGTGCGCACCGAGCCCTCGCCCAACCGGTCGACGATGCGCTCATGCTGCATGCGGTAGCGAATCAGGTTGGCCACCGAGATCATCTTCAGCCCGTGGCGAGCGGTGAATTCCAGCAGTTCCGGCACGCGCGCCATGGTGCCGTCCTCATTCATGATTTCGCAGATCACGCCGCCCGGCCTGAGCCCGGCCAGCCGCGCCAGATCGACGGATGCCTCGGTTTGCCCCGCGCGCAGCAACACGCCGCCTTCACGAGCCCGCAGTGGAAACATGTGGCCAGGCCGCGCCAGATCCTGTGGCCGGCTTTCCGGATTCATCGCCACCTGAATCGTACGCGCCCGGTCCGCCGCCGAGATGCCAGTGGTGACGCCTTCGCGCGCGTCAATCGCTTCGCAGAAAGCGGTGCCGAATTGCGAAGTGTTGTGGCTCGACATCAGCGGCAACTGCAGGGCGTCGCAGCGTTCGGGGCTCAACGCCAGACAGATGAGTCCGCGCCCATGCACGGCCATGAAGTTGATAATTTCGGGCGTAACCAGGTCGGCGGCAACGGTGAGATCGCCTTCGTTTTCGCGGTCCTCGTCGTCCACGATCACCACCATTCGGCCCGCGCGAAACTCCTCGATCGCCTCGGGGATGGTGGCAAACGGCATCCCTCCATCGTAGCCGACGCTGTCGTCTGGGATAATGATGGCTCTTAGGGAATGCATCAGCACCGCCTGGAATTGTCGGTCGAGTCAGACCCGCGCGCCGAACGCTGGGAGCGCATTCGCTACTTTGGTTTTGCGGCGCTCGTGGGCGTGCTGCTACTGCTCAACTTGACCGGCGTCTTCCGCTCGATCTGGGGCATCGATACGGCTGCGATTCTGACTATCGCCGCCGGCTACCGCACTTTCTACAACGCCATTCATGGTCTGCTGGAACGGACCATCTCGGCGGATCTGGCCATCTGCATCGCCGTGATTGCGGCGCTCTCCGTCGGCGAGTATCTGGCTGCGGCCGAGGCCATGTTCATCATGCTGGTGGGCGAGGGCCTGGAAGGCTACGCCGCCAAACGCACCTCGAGCGCCATTCGCCGCTTCGTTGAACAAATGCCTCGGCGGGCGCGACTGCTGCGTGACGGCGAAGAAGTAGAGGTGGACGCGGCTTCGCTCCATCCGGACGATCTCATCCTGGTCCGGGCCGGCGAGCGCATTCCTGCCGATGGCGCCGTGGCTCAAGGCGTCTCGGCGGTCGACGAGTCCACGATCACCGGCGAGCCGCTCCCGCGCGACAAACAACTGGGCGACGAAGTCTTCTCCGGCACCCTGAACGGCCATGGTCTGCTGCAGGTGCGCGTCACCCGCTCCGGCAGCGAGACCACGCTGGCTCGCGTCATCAAACTGGTAGAGCAGGCGCGCGAGAAGAAGGCGCCGGTGGAAAGGCTGGCAAATCGCTACGCCAAGTATTTCGTCCCAGCCCTGTTGCTCGCCGGCGCAGGCACCTTCTACTTCACACGCGATTGGATGCGTACCGTCGCCGTGCTGATTGTCGGTTGCCCGTGCGCCCTGATTCTAGCCACACCCACGGCCATGGTGGCGGCTATCGGAGGGCTGGCAAGGCGCGGCATTCTCGTGCGCGGCGGCACGATTCTTCAACAGGCCGCCGACATCGACACCATCGTCTTTGACAAGACCGGCACGATCACCGAAGGCAAGTTCGAGATTGCCGCGATCCATCCTTCGGCCGGCGTTTCGGACAACCATGTGCTGACCCTGGCGGCCGCCGCCGAGTCCGGCTCCGATCATACGCTGGCCCGCGTGATCGCCGAAGAAGCGCGACACCGGAACCTTGACATTCCGGCGGTGCAGAACGCTCGGATTCTCCCGGGTCGCGGCGCCGAAGCGGTCATGGCGGGGCGCACCCTCCGCGCCGGGAACGCCGCCTATCTTGCTGAGCATGGCATCGCTGCGCCGGCGGCCCTACTGGAGCACGCCGACAAGCTCGGTGCGACGCTGGTGCTGGTGGCCGATGGCGATCAACTGGCCGGCGCGATCTACCTGCGCGACCGCCTGCGGGCCGGGGTACGCGAAGCTATCCACGAGCTCGAGCATCTGGGCATCGCCCGTTGCATCATGCTCACGGGTGACCGCCGCCGCGCCGCCGAGGCCATCGCCCGCGAAGCCGGCATCACCACCGTAGAAGCTGAGTTGCTTCCCGAGCAGAAGCTCGATCGCATCCGCGCGCTCATTGCGCAAGGCGCCAAGGTGGCGATGGCCGGCGATGGCGTCAATGACGCACCGGCGCTGGCCGCGGCGCACGTTGGCATTGCGATGTCGGGCGCGAGCGATATCACGGCCGAGGCCGCCGACGTAGTATATCTCGGCCGCTCACTCGAACAATTGCCAGAGTTGTTTGAAGTCTCGCGGCGCGCCGTCGGCACCGTCTGGCAAAACATCATTGTCTTTGCCGGCATCGTCAACGTGGTGGCGATCGGACTCGGCGCCACCGGGATCATGGGACCGCTAGGCGCAGCGTTCACCCACCAGATCGCCTCATTTCTGGTGATGATGAATTCACTCCGCCTGCTGCGCAAGCCGAGCCAGCACGCCGAGCCGGACGCGCCGGGGTGGCCGCGCCTCCTGGTCCGCCAGGTTAAGTTGTGGACTTCGCGTTGGGAGCCGCTCGAATGGTTGCAGCATCTCTTCGCCAATCGACAACGCTATTACCGCCCCGCTTTGATCGCCGCGGTCTCGCTGGTCTTCCTGAATGGCTTCTTTTCGATCGGCCCCGACGAAGTGGGCGTAATTGAGCGCTTCGGCCGCCGCATCGCTCCGCAACGCGAGCCCGGCCTGCACTACAAGCTGCCGTGGCCGGTGGAAGCGCTGACGCGCGTGCAGGCGAGGCGTGTCCAGGTGGTGGAGATCGGGTTCCGCTCAGCGGGGGCGGCCCGCGCCGAGGGCACCGAACCGGCGGCTTACGAGTGGAACACCTCCCACCGGGCCGGCCGCTTCCAGCGCCGCCTCGACGAATCGCTCATGCTCTCGGGCGATCAGAATCTCACCGAACTCACCGCGACTATCCATTTCCGTTTAAAACAACCCGATCAGTTTCTGTTTCAGTTGGCCGACGGCGAGAACACGGTCCGAGCCGCCGCCGAAGCCGCACTCCAGGCCGTGCTTTCCTCCACGCCGCTTGACGATGCCCTCACCACCAACCGGCCGAGCCTTGAAGCGCGCTCGCGCCAAATGATGGAGGCGACGCTGGAACGCTACCACGCCGGCGTAGAAATCCTGCAAGTCAAGTTACTCGACGTGCATCCCTCGCTGGAAGTGGTGGACGCTTTTAGAGCAGTGTCGGGCGCCTATGAAGAGAAGAACCGCCTGATCAACGAAGCGCAGGCCTACGCGGGCGATATCGTGCCCAAGGCGCGGGGCGAAGCCAAGGCGCGCCTTGAGACCGCGCAGGGCTATCGGCGGGGCCGGGCCAATCGCGCCGCCGGTGACGCCGCGCGCTTCAACCAATCCGAAGCCGCGTATCGGTCCGGACCCGCCGTCACCGAAACCCGGTTGTACCTGGAGACCATGGAACAGATTCTGCCCGGCCGCCGCAAGATGATTGTGGATGCCAACGGCGGCAGACGCCATCTGTTTCTGGTGGAGGACGGCGTCGAAATCGGCCCCGCGATCGCCCGCCGCGTAGAGGAACAAACCAAATGAGTCACGCCCACAGCCACTCGCATTCTCACGGTCACGATCATCATGGATCGACGGCGCCGCATGACTGGTCCCGCTATCGCCCGTGGCTGCTGGCGCTCCTGGCGCTGATAGTGTTCTATCGCTGCTATCTGACCGTGCGCGAAACCGAGTTTGTGCTGATCACCCAATTCGGCCGGCCGCTCTACACGATTCAGGACGCCGGACTCCATCTCAAACTGCCGTTCCAAAGCGCCACGTATTTTGACCGCCGCCTGCGCATCTATAATCCGCGGCCCAGCGAGTTCCTGACCCGTGACAAGAAGAATCTCGTGATCGAACCCTACGTGGCCTGGCGCATTGACGACCCTCAGCGCTTCGTCGAATCGGTGGGCGACCCTATCGCCGCCGAGATGCGCCTGCACGACATCGTCTGGTCCGGTTTGGCGGCGGCGCTCGGCAATCACGACCTGGAATCATTGATCGCGCCTGACCCGAAGCAAGTCAAAGCGGCGGCGATGCTCGACACACTGGCCGATTCTACCGGCCGTGCCGCGCTATTGCAATACGGGATTCGCATCGTCGATGTCCGCATCAAGCGGCTCAATCTACCCGAAGCGAACAAGCAAGCGGTGTTCGCCCGCATGCGCGCTGAGCGCGAGCGCATCGCCCGCCAGTATCGCGCCGAGGGTGAAGAGCAGGCGCTGGCCATTCGCGCCGGTGCCGAGCGGCAACGTGAAGAGCTGCTTTCGGCGGCCTACAAGGACGCCGAGAAAATCAAGGGCGAGGGCGACGCCGAGTCGACCCGCACCTACAGCGATGCTTACTCGCGCAATCCCCGTTTCTACAAGTTACTCCGCACGTTGGAGAGCTATAAGAAAATTCTCGACGACAAGACCACGGCCATTCTCAGTTCCGATTCCGAATTGCTGCGAGTCATGATGCGAGGCGAGAACGCCCAGTGAGCACGTTGCTACTTGACCCGGCGATCGCCGCGGTCGACCGTCATGACGAATGGGACCCGCGCTCGTGGGATTGGCGCCGGCGCCTCGGCGCTCTGGTTGCCCTCTGGCTGTTAACCGGCATCTACATTGTGCCGGCTGACCAACAGGCCTTGGTGACCCGTTACGGCCGGGTGGTGGAGCCGCGCGTGCTTCCCGGCATCCACTATGCCCTTCCGTGGCCCATCGACAGCGTGGCGCGCCTCAAGGTGCAGCAACTCCAACGGCTGATCATCGGGGGCGATCCCTCGGATCTGGTGTTGGGCCGTCTTGAACCTTCCACCTCGCAGTTTCTGACCGGCGATCAGAACCTCATTCATCTGCGCGTTGCCGTGCAATTTTCCGTCGCCGTGCCGCGCGAGTATCTCTTCACTGCCGAAGAGGTAAAGCGCGCGGTGACGGCCGCGGTGGAATCGGAACTGGTCCGGCGGGTTGGACAACGCGGAGTCGACGCCGTGCTCACCACCGAGAAGACGGCGATTCAGGATGAAGTACGAGCGGCCGCGCAGCAATTGACCAACCAGTATCGGCTCGGCGTCCAACTGGCCAGCATCAATATCGAATCGGCCCAGCCACCTCCGGAGGCGCGCGAGGCGTTCAACGATGTCGCGAGCGCTCGTGCCGACTCGGCCCGCATTGTCAACGAAGCGCTCGGGTTTGCCGGAGACATCGTGCCCAAGGCCCGCGGCGAGGCCAGCCAGTCGCTCCAGGCGGCCGAGGCCTACCGCCTTCGCAAGATCAACGAATCGAGGGGCGACGCCTCGCGCTTCATTCAAGTCTCGGCCGAGTATGAGCGCGCGGCTTCGGTCAACGGCCGGCGGCTCTACCTGGAGACGATGGAGCAGGTGTTGCCCAAAATCAAGAAGCTGCTCGTCGACAGCCGCGGCAATCTCGATCTCACGATTCTGCGGAAGCAGGAATCATCGCCGAAGCCATGACGTCCGCCGCCCTGCAGGCACGTTGGTTGACCGCCGTCGCGCTCGCCGTGCTCGGGCTCTTGGTCCTGATGCGACAGCGCGATTCCGCTCCTGCCGTCGCCGCGCGTCGTGCCGTCTCTACGCCGCAGAACACGGTCTACGCGATGCTGGACGCGGCGCGCTCCGGAGATGTGCCGAAGTATCTTGACCACTACGCCGGCGAACTGGCTGGCTCACTCCGCCGGGCGGCGGCCGAGCAAGGTGAGGCGGGCTTTGCGCAATACCTGCGTCAAACCAACGAGCTCATCAAGGGCATCGCGGTGAATGAGCCGGAGCCGGTAGCCGAAGGCGAAGTGAAGCTGCGAGTTGAGTTGGTCTACGGCGATCGCAACGAAGCGCAGATTTTCCACCTTGAAAAGCAGCCGGCCGGCGAGTGGAAGATCAAACGCTTAGAGGCGGTCGAGCGCGTGCAGACGCTAGT
>JAYTKJ010000463.1:0-17781 GCA_043730365.1 Acidobacteriota bacterium
AGGTACCCGAGGGCGCCCGGGTCATCTTCAGCGCGCACGGCGTGTCGCCGGATGTGCGCAATGAAGCCAAGGCCCGCAAACTGCAGGTGATTGACGCTACCTGTCCATTGGTCACAAAGGTCCATTTGGAGGCCCGGCGTTTCGCCCGCCAGGGATATACGATCCTGCTGATTGGCCATCGAGAGCATGACGAAGTGGTGGGCACCAGCGGCGAAGCCCCCCTGAACACCATCGTTGTTTCGAACGAAGCCGAAGCTGACTCGGTCACGGTTTCCAATCCCGAAAAGGTCTGCTATTTGACCCAGACCACCCTAAGTCTGGATGAAACCGCCGGGATCATCGCACGGCTCCAGGCGCGCTTCCCGGCCATCGTCGGTCCGCCGGCCCAGGACATCTGCTACGCCACCGAGAACCGTCAACTGGCGGTGAAAGCCGTGGCCGACATCTGCCAACTGCTCCTCGTGGTGGGCTCCCAAAATAGCTCCAATTCCCGGCGGATGGTGGAGGTTTGTAAGAATACGGGGACGCCGGCCTACCTGGTGGATGACGAGCACGACGTTCTGCCCGAGTGGTTGAGTGGCGTGGAGACCGTGGTGGTCACTGCCGGCGCCTCAGCGCCGGAAAACCTGGTGCAAGACCTGATCCGTTCTCTTCGACAGCACGGATTTGACCAATTGGAGGAAATGGAAATCAAGCAGGAAGATGTCCGCTTCTCGCTTCCTGCCGAGCTTCAGCAAGCCGCGAGGCTAACGCAAATCGCCCTATGAGCACTAGTTTAGTTGCAGTAGCCAGCGCTCAGGAAGTTTCGAGCGCGCAAGCGATGGAACGGGCCGCCCGATCATTACTGGGCCGCCAACACGAGGACGGGTATTGGTGGGGCAATCTCACCGCCGACACCACCCTCGAAGCCGATTATCTGCTGCTGGAACTGTGGATGCATCCGCCGGTCAATGGCGTTTGGAACCCACCGAATCCTGACCGTGTGCAGCGCGCCGTCCACTCGATTCTCCACCGTCAGCTTCCCGACGGCGGCTTCAGCATCTACCCGCATGGCCCCAGCGAAATCAGCGCCAGCGTCAAAGCCTATTTCGCGCTGAAGCTCGGCGCCATCCCCGTCGACGACGCGCGCATGGTGCGCCTGCGAGAACGGATTCTCGCCCTGGGCGGACTGCAGGCGGCCAATAGCTACGTCAAGATCAACCTCTCGTTGTTTGACCTCTATCCGCGCGCGCATGCGCCGATCGTGCCGGTGGAAGTGATGCTCATGCGCGACGTTATCTACGAGATGTCGTCCTGGACGCGGGCCATCGTGATTCCGCTGGCAATTGTGCAGGCTCACGCTCCCAAGCCGGCCCCGGCTGGATTCAATCTCAATGAGCTGATCCTGCCCGATGTGGGACTGGGCTTTGCCAACAGCGACGGTTTCTTCAGTTGGCGGACGTTCTTCATCTCGCTCGACCGTGCGTTCAAGTTTTGGTCGATGAAAGCCCTGCGCGGCCGTCCATTGAAAGCGATCCGCAACAAGGCGCTCAAGGCAGCCAAGGACTGGATTCTTCACCGCACCAAGCACTCCGACGGGTTGGCGGCCATCTATCCGCCGATGATGTACCTGATGATGGCGCTCGACGTCCTGGGCTACGCACCGGATCATCCGGAAGCGGTCGAAGCGCGGCGGCAGTTTGAAGGGCTGATTGTCGACGACGGCGAGAATTTCTTCTTCCAGCCTTGCTTTTCTCCGGTCTGGGATACGGCGATTGTGGCCTACGCGTTGGGCGAGGCCGGGTTTGCATCGTCCAAAGGCATGCAGCGTTGCGCGGACTGGCTGATGACCAAGGAAGTACGCCAGAAGGGTGACTGGAGCGTGAAGCGCCCGAACGTCGAACCCTCGGGCTGGTACTTTGAGTTCGCCAACGAATTTTATCCCGATATTGACGACACCGCGATGGTGCTGCTGGGGCTCGAGCACGCCCGCTCGCTTGACCACGAAAGCCAGCGCGCTTGCATCGATCGGGCGATGAAGTGGCTGGTCGCCATGCAGGGCTCGGATGGTGGCTGGGCGGCTTTTGACGCCGACAACAATTGGCAAATGCTCAATGCCGTTCCGTTCGCCGATCACAACGCCATGCTTGATCCCAGTTGCCCAGACATTACCGGCCGCGTCATCGAGGCGCTGTGCCGGCTAGGCCTCAACAAGCAACATCCGGCCATCCGCCGCGGCGTGGAGTATTTGAAACGGACGCAGGAAGCCGACGGCAGTTGGTATGGACGTTGGGGCGTCGCTTACGTTTACGGCACCTTCCTGGCACTGCGGGGACTGCGAGCCGCGGGCGAAGACGATCGCGAAGCTTATATCCTGCGCGCCGGCGAGTGGCTGCGCTCGATTCAGAATGCCGACGGAGGTTGGGGCGAGAGTTGCGCCAGTTATGACCGCAACCAATTTGCTCCCGCTCACAGCACCGCCTCGCAAACGGCCTGGGGGGTGTTGGGACTGCTGGCCGGTGGCGACACCACCTCCCAAAGCTTGCACAAAGGCGTGGAATTCCTGGTCAAGACGCAGGATCCCGCCGGACGTTGGCACGAAGACCTGGCCACGGGCACCGGGTTCCCCGGCGTGTTTTATTTGACCTATCACCTGTATCGGGACTCGTTCCCGCTGTTGGCGCTGGCGTCCTATTTGAAGACGCGGTAACGGCACAGAACAAACTTGAAACCTACTCTCATCACCGGCGCCACGGGGTTCATCGGCTGGCACGTGGCGCGCCATCTGGTGGAGCAGGGCGTGAACGTGCGGGTGCTGGCGCGAGACCCCAAGCGAGTGCATGACCTCGACGGTGTTGAGATCGCGCTGGGCGATTTGAAAGACCCCGACTCGCTTAAGCGCGCCGTCGCCGGCTGTGGAGTGGTCTATCACGTAGCGGCGGACTACCGCCTTTGGTCCAAGGATCCTGAAGAACTCTATCGCTGCAACGTGGCGGGAACGCACAACTTGCTGGCTGCCTCGCGCGAGGCGGGCATTGAACGCTTTGTCTATACCAGCACCGTGGGCTGCATCGGGATGCCGTCCGGCCGTCTTGGCGATGAAACCACGCCGGTGGGTCTGGACGACATGGCCGGCGCCTACAAGCGGTCGAAATTTCTAGCCGAGCAGGAAGCCTTGCGCTTTGCCAGCGAAGGTTTTCCGGTCATCATCGTCAATCCCACCGCGCCCGTGGGCGATCACGACATCAAGCCCACCCCCACCGGCCGCATCATCGTGGATTTCCTCCGCGGCGGCATGCCCGCGTTCCTTGAGACCGGCTTGAATCTGGTGGATGTGCGTGACACGGCCCGCGGCCACGTGCTGGCCTGTGAACAAGGCAGGCCGGGCGAACGCTATATTCTAGGCGGCGAGAACCTCACGCTGGTCCAGATCTTTCAGAAGCTGGCCGAACTGAGCGGCGTGCCAGCGCCCACCCGTCAGATTCCGTATGCGGTTGCCTATGCGGCCGGCGTGGCTAGCACCGCGCTAGCTCATCTCACCGGTTGGGAGCCGCGTGCCCCGCTTGATGGCGTCCGCATGGCCAGGAAGAAAATGTTCGTGACCCCGGCCAAGGCCGTGCGCGAATTAGGATTCAGCGCCGCGCCGGTGGAAGGCGCGCTACGCCGCGCCGTGGATTGGTTCCGCTCCCAGGGATATTGCAAGAACTGACGATGTGGAGACGATACTAGTGGTCGCCGCTGAAGCACGGGAATTGGCTGGGTTCGCTCCGCAATTGAGCGCGCGCCGCCGTCTGCCGTTGCCGATAGGATTCGCCGAGGAAGGCGAGCTTGGTGGCTGGCGTTGGCTGCTGGCGGCCAACGGCGCGGGGCCCCGGTTGGCCGCAGCCGCAGTCAAAGCTTTTGCGCGGCCGGACCGAATCGTCAGCACTGGCTATTGCGGCGCGCTGGACCCGGCTCTGAAGCCGTCAGACGTGGTGATCTGCAGTCGCGTCATTGACGCCGATACCGACCGGCGTTTTGAGACAGCCGACGAGTTCGGGGCCACCTGCCTCAGCGGAGACCGTGTCATCCAAACCAGGCGCGAGAAACAAATGCTCCGCCAGACGACGGGCGCCTCAATTGTGGAGATGGAAGCGGCTGGCGTAGCCGCCGAGGCCGAAAGCCTGGGAGTGCCGTTTCACTGTATTCGCGTCGTGACGGACACCGCCGGCGAAGACATGCACTTCGATTTTAACTCGGCTCGGGATGACCAGGGACGCTTCCGCTTGCGGCAAATCGCGCTGTCGGCTTTACGCCATCCGCTCGAACGGATTCCGGAATTGCTGAAGTTGAACAAGCGGGCTCAATCGGCAACAGCCAGATTGGGGGACTATCTTGGCAAGCACGCCTTCTAGCGCCCCCGGTGCCGCCGCCATGCACGCTGCCGTCTACCAGGGCAACAGCCGAGTGAGCGTCGAGTCGATCCCCGTACCCGTCATTGGACCAGGCGAACTTCTGGTGCGAGTGGAAAGCTGCGGCATCTGCCACACTGACCTCAAGAAGATTGAGTACAACCTGCTGCCTGGGCCGCGTGTCTACGGGCATGAGACGGCCGGAGAGGTGGTGGCGGTTGGAGCGGGGGTTCAAGCGTTCCGAAGCGGAGACCGTGTCGTCGCCTTTCACCATATCCCGTGTCTGAATTGTTTTTACTGCGCCCGGAAATTGTATGCCCAGTGCCCCGTCTACAAAAAAGTGGGGATCACCGCGGGGTTTGAACCGGCAGGTGGTGGCTTCGCCCAATACGTCCGCATCATGGATTGGATCGTGACGCGCGGGGTGGAGAGAATTCCGGACGGGGTCTCATATGACCAAGCCTGCTTTGTCGAACCAGTCAATACGATTTTGAAGGGCGTCGAATCGGTGGATGCCCGTGCCGGTGACTTTGTGCTCGTACAAGGGCAGGGGCCGATCGGGTTGCTGTTTACGCGGATGTTGGCCTTGCGCGGTTGCCGGGTGGCCGCCACCGATACGATTCCGGCCCGGCTCGAATTGGCTAAGCGTATGGGTGCCGTCGAAGCCTGGGATCCGCGCACTACTACCGTCCCTGCTTCCGTGAAATCGCTTACAGATGGGCGGGGTGCCGACATCGTAGTTTGTGCTACTTCCGTGCGCGGATTGGTGGAGGAAGCGGTCCAGTCGTCCCGCCCCGGCGCCCGTATCCTGCTTTTCGCTCAAACGTCCGATAAAGAACGAGTTGAATTGTCGGGCTCAGACATCTGTGTAGGTGAGCGAATACTTATGGGCTCCTACAGCGCCTCGGTGGACTTGCAAAAAGAGTCTGCCAGGCTGGTTTTTAGCGGTGATTTGAGGGTGGAAGAGCTGATTTCTCACCGTCTGCCGCTAGGCGAATTTGAACGAGGCGTAAACCTCGCGTTGCATCCAGACGCTAAATCGTTGAAAATTATAGTTCAGCCACAGAGGTTGGTCTAGTGAACAAACAAATGATGGCGGCAGTACTATACGGCAAGGAAGACCTAAAGGTCGAGCCGGTAGCAGTACCGTCCATTGAATCCGGTGACATCCTGGTCCGCGTCAAGGCAGCACTCACCTGCGGCACTGACGTTAAGGTCTTTCGTCGCGGCTATCATGCGCGCATGATTGTTCCACCCGCTCTGTTCGGTCACGAACTGGCGGGAGACATTGTCGCGGTGGGTAGTGCGGTGACCGGCTTCCGAGTGGGACAGCGCGTCGTAGCCGCCAATTCGGCGCCCTGCGGTAGCTGCTTCTACTGCCGGAAGAACAACGAGAACCTTTGCGAAGACCTGCTCTTTAACAACGGCGCCTACGCCGAGTACATGCGAATACCGGCTCGCATCGTGAACAAGAATACTTACGTGATCCCGGAGCACGTCAGCTATCAGGATGCCGCGCTGGCCGAACCGTTGGCGTGCGTGATCCGTGGTTTAGAGGAGACCAACCTCAGGCCGGACGACACGGTCGCTGTGATTGGCCTCGGGCCGATCGGCATGATGTTTCTGCGGCTGGCCAAGGTGCGCGGAGCCCGGGTGATTGCGGTGGGCCGGCGTAAAGCGCAGGCGGACCGTGCCGCCCGTATGGGGGCCGACGAAGTGCTGGTCAGCGACGGCAACGATATCGTCAGCGAAGTGCGCCGTCTTACCGGCGGCCACGGCGTGGACGTAGCGATTGAAGCTGTGGGCGTGCCGGAAACCTGGGAACAGGCCGTGCGTATGTTGCGCCGCGGCGGTACCGTCAATTTCTTTGGCGGTTGCCCTTCGCAAACGCACGTGTCGCTCGATACTTCACTCCTGCACTACTCGGAGATCACCTGCAAGGCGAGCTTCCATTTCACGCCACGCCATGTCAAGCAGGCGCTTGATACCGTCGCACGTGGCGAGATCACGGCCGCTGACTTTGTCAATCGCGTGGAACCTCTCGAGAATCTTCTCGAAGTGATGCGCCACTTGATGAGCCACAACGGCCATTTGAAAACAGCGATCATTCCTTAACCCGCGTGCCCGCGCCGTCGTTTCTCGAACCCAAGTTCTTCGTGGCCGCCGCGGGGGAGATGGGGCGCGTTTGGGGCGGGGAAGAGTCGCTCGCCTACACACGCTGGCTGGCCACCCATCACTACGAGAATTTTCACGTCGTCAGCTTCCTGCTGCCCAAGCGTTTACATCAGGATTTCTATAACGTCTACTCGTTCTGCCGCTGGGCCGACGATTTGGGCGATGAAATAGGCGACACCAACGAGAGCCTGCGCCTGCTTGAGTGGTGGCGCGGCGAGACCGTGCAACTCTTCGACTCTGGCGCGGCCAGCCATCCCGTCATGGTGGCGCTGCGGGAGACCATCCGGCGACACGAGCTGCCGCGCGAGCCGTTTCTCGATTTGATCCACGCCTTCGTGCATGATCAGACCACCACGCGCTACCAGTCCATGGAAGAATTGTTCGGATATTGCCGCTACTCGGCCAACCCGGTGGGCCGGCTGGTGCTCTACCTGTGCGGCTATCGCGATCCCGAACGCCAGCGCATGTCCGACGCTACTTGCACCGCCCTGCAACTGGCCAATTTCTGGCAGGATGTTTCTGTGGACCTTGGCAAGGGACGAATCTACCTTCCACTCGACGTGTTGCGCCGTCACGGAGGCTCAGAAGCTGACGTCGTCGCGCGCCGCCATACTCCCGCCTTTCGCCAAGCCATGGTGGAGGTGGTGGCCGAGGCTCGCCGCTTGTTTGCCGAAGGATTGCCCCTGGCGCGGACCGTCGATCGCCGCTTGGCCCTGGACCTTGAGCTCTTCAACCGCGGCGGTATGAAGATTCTGGACAAAGTGGAGGCGCAGGACTACGACGTTCTCTCTCGCCGCCCCGCCATTTCAAAAGTGGAGCGCTCCGGGCTCCTGATTGCTTCCCTCATCCGATGGGCACTGCGATGACCGAGTTGGAGCTATCATACCAGCACTCGCGGGAAGTTGCGCGCAGCCGGGCTAAGAATTTCTACTACTCATTTGTGCTGCTCGACCGCCAGCGCCGCGATTCGCTATGCGCGATCTATGCCTTCATGCGGCACTGTGATGACCTCAGTGACGAGCCCCATGCCAGATCAGAGGCCCTGGACCACTGGCGTGGGGAAATGGTGCACGCACTCGGCCATCGGTTCGGCTCCAATCCCGTCTGGCCCGGTTTTGCCGATACCGTCGAGCGCTACCGCATTCCCAACCAATACCTGCACGACATGATCGATGGCGTGACCTCAGACCTGACCCGCACGCGCGTCGAGACCTTTGAGGAGCTCTACCGGTATTGCTATCAGGTGGCGTCGGTAGCGGGGCTGTGTCTCATCCACATCTTCGGTTTCCGGGAGCAACGCGCTGTCGCCCTCGCCGAGACGTGCGGCATTGCCTTCCAACTCACCAACATCCTGCGCGACGTGGGCGAGGACTATCGGATGGGCCGCATTTACCTGCCGCGCCAGGACCGGGAGCGGTTTGGCGTGGAGGAGGCGAGTCTGGGCGCCACGCAAGTCAGTGAACCGTTGCGGGCCCTGCTCTCTGACTACGGTCGTCGCGCCCGCGGCTACTATGACCAGTCGCGCCCCTTGCTCGACATGGTGGATCCGTCGTGCCGGAAGTCGCTCTGGGCGCTGATTGAGATCTACTCGCGCCTGCTCATCCGCATCGAGGCCAATCGCTACGAAGTTTTGGGAGATCGAATCCGGCTCTCCGGGTTTGAAAAGTCCCGCGTCGTGGTCCGCGCTTTCTGGTAGACCAAAACCACAGTACAGGGACACCTTAGAACGGTACCGGAACGTCGGCCCTCTTTTCCCGTGCGGCGTAACGGGTCAAACTCCGGTCAGGCAGGTAGTTTATCAATGCCCCGTGCAGACGCGCTCCGCCATACCTTCGAGCAGAACCGGAACCAGTCACGCTACATTAATAGCTGGTCTGAAATAATTATGATTCTAGTTCTCGCCACCGTTCTTTCTTTTGGTTTCTGGGCCCAAGCCCCGGCAGGTGGACTAAAACCCACGGCTCCGGCAGCGGCGGTCAAACCTCCCGCAGCCGTCGCCGCGCCTGCCGCTGTGGTCCTCAAGCCCGGCGTTCCCAGGGTCGGTCCGCCCGCCGTTTCTCCGGTGAAGGCGGCTGCCGCTCGAGCCGTTGCCGTTGCCCCCAAGCCCAAGCCGGCGGTGCCCGGCGAACCCGCAGTCCTGACCGTTGGTCAGGAGGGCATCACCAAGACGCAATTTGAGGAGATTCTGGCAGGATTGCCGGATCAATTCAAGGCGCAATTCGCTACGCCGCAGGGCAAGCGCGACTTCGCCAAGCAGTATGCCGAAATGAAGTCGATGGCTCTGGAAGCCAGGAAGAAGATGGGTCAGGATCCCAAGCTGCAATCGCAGTGGCAGCGTCAGGTGGACCTTCAGGTAGATCAGGTGTTAGCCAACCTGTTCATGCGCGACATGATGAGCAATGTCAAGGTGGACGAAGCGTCCATGCGCAAATACTACGACGATCACAAGGGCGATTTTGAAACCGCCAACGGGCGTCACATATTGATTCGCTTCAAGGGCTCGCCCGTGCCGCTCAGGGCCGGTCAGACCGAACTCACCGAAGAGGAATCGCTGGCCAAGGTCAACGGCATTCTCAAGCGCGTTGCGGCGGGCGAGGACTTCGCCGAGATCGCCAAGAAGGAATCGGACGACACCGGCTCTGGCGCCGCCGGCGGAGCGCTCGGCGATTTCCCGCATGGCATGATGGTGCCCGCCTTCGATCAGGCTGCCTTCGCTCAGCCCATCGGCGAAGTGGGCCAGCCCGTCAAGACGCAGTTTGGCTATCACATCATCCAGATCCAGTCCAAGAAGAACAAGACCTTCGAGGAAGCCAAGCCGGACATCGAAAAACGCCAGAAACCGGAGATGAGCCGCAAGCTGGCCGAAGACGTCAAGGCGCGCAACAAGGTTGTTTACGACGAGGCTTACTTCGGCAAGGACTAAGCGCGCCCCTGCTCGGCCGGTGTGTCAAGGTAATCTTGAACATAGATGCTGACTCGCCTGCGTGTTTCTGGCTTCAAGAACCTTGTCGATATTGACATCAACTTCGGACCGTTTACATGCATTGCTGGCGCCAACGGCGTGGGCAAGTCGAATTTGCTTGACGCGATCGGGTTTCTTAGCGCCCTGGCCAGCGGCACACTTATCGATGCGGCTCTTTCGGTGCGCGATCAGGGCGCGAAGACAGGCGATATTGGAGGGCTGTTCCATCGAGTTGGAGATCATTTTGACGGCGAAATGACCTTCGAAGCGGAGATGATCATTCCCGAAAGCGGAACAGACGATCTTGGCCAACAGGCTTCCGCAAGCAGCACTCTAGTTCAGTACGCCGTGAGCCTGCGCCACAATCGGGATGAAGGCGCACGAGCCAGGGGCTCCCTCGAACTGGTGAAAGAAGAACTCCGGCACATCGCACTCGGAGAAGCGGCGAACCACCTTCACTTTCCATATTCACCGGAATGGAAACGCCGGGTTGTCACCAACCGGCGGCGAACGCCCAAGTACATCTCCACTCTCGGTTCTGGCGCTGACCGGGTGATCAACGTGCACCAGGACGGAGGCAGCAGCGGCAAGCCCCAAAAACTCCGAGCCGCCAACCTTCCCCGGACGGTGTTGTCGGCCGCCAACGCGGCGGAGTCTCCGACCGCGACGCTGGTCAAGCGGGAGATGCAAGCGTGGCGCTTGCTCCAGTTGGAGCCCTCCTCTTTGCGCGAGCCCGACAACTTCAGCTCGCCAGTCGAACTGGCGAGCGATGGCGCACACTTGCCAGCAGCCCTGTATCACTTGGCGAATGGATCCGGGGTCGATTCCGCGGCGGTCTACACCGAAGTAGCCAATCGAGTGTCGCAATTGATCGACGATGTTCGATCCATCTATGTGGACCGGGACGAACGCCGCCAACTGCTGACCGCGTATGTGAAGGGCCGCGACGGAACGGCATACCCAGCGCGGGCGCTATCGGATGGCACCCTGCGTTTCCTTGCACTCGCCGTCCTCTCCATCGATCCGGATTCCCGCGGCGTCATCTGCCTTGAGGAGCCAGAGAATGGGATCCACCCTCAACGGATACCTGCCATGATCCAGCTTCTTCGCGATTTGACGACGGACACCAAGCAAAAGCTGTGGACGGTGCCGGGCAGTCCTATTCGACAAGTCATCATCAACACTCACTCACCTTCGGTTGTGATGCAGGTTCCGGAAGACAGTCTCGTTGTTGCCGAACCGGTCGAACTCACTCGGGGCAAGATGTCTTTCAAGGTGCTCCAACTTCGATGCCTACCGGGTACGTGGCGCGAAAAGATGGGACGCATGAAACCGATACCTATGGGCCAGCTATTGGCGTATCTTAATCCGGTGTTATTTCGCCCCGAAGACCGAGCGGGCCGGGTCATCGATCACGCGGACCTCCGCCAGTATAAGATCCCTTTTGCTGAGATCGCGGAGTGACTTATACGCTGGCTGCGGACGGATCTTCTGACGAAGTCCTTCTCCCCATCCTGACGTGGTCCCTCAAACAACAAGGAGCGACTTCGGTGTCTGCGCAATGGGTCGACTTCGGTCGTATACCTCGTCAGTCAAGCATGCAGGAAAAACTGAGAAGCGCTCTTCATCTCTATCCCTGCGATATCCTCTTCGTTCACCGCGATGCAGAAGGGCAGCCCTCTGAATTGCGGCGTCAGCAGATCACCGAGGCCCTCGTGCGGTCGCCGGTTCCTCACGTTCCTGTTGTGCCCGTTCGAATGACTGAGGCCTGGCTGCTGCTGGACGAAATGGCCATCCGTTCGGCTGCGGGAAATCCCAATGGCAGGGAGGATCTAAACCTGCCAGACATTCGAAAGATCGAGGATCTTCCCGATCCCAAGCGAGTCCTTCACGAGGTCTTGACCAAGGCCAGTGGCCTCAACGCCCGGCGCATCTCTCGATTTCCCTTGCCACAGCGGGTTCGCCTGATAACCAACTACATCGACGACTACTCGCCTCTCCAGGTTTTGTCGGCGTTTGCCGCTCTCCAGCGGGATATTGCCGCCGTGTTATCCTCAATGCCATGAACCGACGGCAAATCCTCCTCGCTACCGGAGCGGGTGCGTTGGCTCTTCAGGCGCAGCAACCGCCGGCCCCCATGGCTGGCAAGACGCACCTGAAGGTCGGCGACTCTGCTCCCGCATTCACCAAACTCCGCTCCACGGCGGGTGGCGATCCCGTTTCTTTAGCCGACTTCCACGGCAAGAATACGGTGGTCCTCGCTTTTTTCCCGGCTGCCTTCACCGGTGGTTGAACGAAGGAAATGAAGGCGTATCAGTCTGATATCGCCAAATTCACCGAAGCGGGCGCAAAAGTGTTCGGCATTTCCACCGACAACGCTCCGAGCCAAGGCTACTGGGCCAAGGAAGTGTTAAAGACAGAAGTGCCGATCTTGAGCGATTTCTCGCGTAAGACCGCCGAAGCGTACGGAGTGTTGGGACCGGCGGGTATGGCCAGCAGAACCACTTTCGTGATCGACTCCGACGGCAAGATTGTCAATATCGATGAGGGCGCCGTGGCGCTTGATCCGGCAGGTGCGTTGACCGCTTGCAGCCGGACCAAACACTAGTTCCCTCGACCGCGGGTTTGCGTGAAAGCGCCACCCCGTCCGATTGGCGGCTTGTTGCCCTCAGTCTGGCGGTGGTGGCGTTTTCCGTTTTCTATATCGCCTCCAACTACCGCGCCGCCTTCCCCCAAGCCTCGCTTCGCCTCGATCTCAATCGCGACCAGATCACTACACGAGCCGCCGAGTTTCTCAGCCAGCGCGGTCATCAACTCGCCCCCTACCGCAACGTCACGCTGTTTGATCCCGATGACGACGCGCGTCTCTTCCTGGAGCGCGAAGCCGGCCTCACCGAAGCCAATCGCCTCATGGAGCAGGATGTCCCGGTGTGGCGTTGGCGTGCGCGCTGGTATCAGCCGCCGCAGAAGGAAGAGTTCCGCGTCTGGCTTTCACCTGCTGGCCGCCTCGTTGGCTTCGATCACATTTTGGCCGAGGACGCGCCCGGCGCCAGCCTCGATGTCAACGCGGCGCGAACCTTGGCCGAGACGTTCCTGCGCGAACGCGTGTCGTGGACCTCGCAGCCTGTGGAAGCGCAATCGGAGGACAAGCCCAAGCGGCGCGATCACAGCTTTACTTTCGAGCGCACCGGCTTTGCCGCCAAAGACGGCCGGATCCGTGCGACGGTGGAAGTCCGCGGCGGCCGCGTGGAAGCCTATCAGGAGTTCCTCAAAGTACCCGAGCAATGGCAGCGTGACTTTGCCGCCCTACGCTCGAAGAACCAACTCTATTCGCAGATCGCCCAAGCCTTCTACGTCGCGCTCATGTTGGGCGCGGCCATCCTTCTCATCATGGCGCTGCGGCGTGGCGATATCCTGTGGGCTCCCGTGGTGCTGTTCAGCGCCGTCGTCGCGGGCCTCAATATCCTGGCCGAGTGGAACAACCTCCCGTTCTCCCTCAACGCGCTGCCCACCACCACTCCCATCGGCGAAGCGTTGCTGATGATTCTCTTTCAATCGGCTGGCGCCGGCGCGGGTGTCTTCATCTATGTGATCTTTGCCGCCGCCCCCGGGTTGGTTGTTTATCGCGACTTGCTGCCTGGCAAGCTCAACCTGGCGGCGGCCTTCTCGCGGCGCGCACTCGATACGCGCGAGTTCTTTCGCGCCGCCGTCACCGGCATCGGGTTCGCGGCCTTTCACCTGGCCTTTGTCACGGCCTTCTATCTCATCGGGCAGCGGTACGGCGTGTGGAGCCCGCAGGATGTCCAGCAATCGGACCTGCTTTCCACCTTCGCACCCTGGCTCTATCCGCTCACGATGTCGTTGATGGCCGCCTCGTCCGAGGAGTTCTGGTTTCGTCTGCTGGCGGTGCCGTTGCTGAAGCGCGTGACGGGCTCGACGGCGATCGCGATCCTCGTGCCCGCCTTCGTGTGGGGTTTCCTCCACGCCAACTATCCGCAGCAGCCCGGCTATATCCGCGGCTTGGAAGTAGGCATCATCGGCATAGGCGCCGGCTGGCTGATGCTTCGCTTTGGGATCCTCGCCACGCTGATCTGGCACTACACGGTGGATGCCATCTTGTTCAGCACGTACTTGCTCGCCTCCAGCAGTTGGCCACTTCGCCTGAGTGGCCTCGCCGTGAGCGGACTCGCGCTGTTCCCGCTGGCAATCTGCTGGTGGCGCTATCGCACCAATGGCGGCTTCGTCGTGAATCCGGCCCTCACCAACGCCGCGTTGGAACGAGGCCGGATACCCGTCGCGGCCGAAACGGTGTCCGAGCCAGATCCCGCGATTGAACCGATGATGCCGTCGCGCTGGCTGTTCGGGCTCGCCGCCATCCTGGGCGTGGCTTCGCTTTGGGTCATGGTTCCCGTTGCCGGCGATTTTCTCCGTGTAGGTATCACGCGCCAGGCTGCCGAATCCGCAGCGGGCGCGCCCGCGAAAAGCCAACTGCAGTCATCGGAGTTTGCCACCAACCTGGACGGCGAAACCTTCGAGTATCTGCGCAGGCAAGTGGGCGCCGGCGAAGCCAATCGCATTATTCGCGAGCGCACGGTCACCGGCGTCTGGCGTGTTCGCCAGTTCACTCCATCTCAGAAGAACGAAGCCTATCGATATGTGGACAACGCCGGCAAGCTCTTTCGCTCAGACTACGTCCTCGATGAGAAGGAGGCTGGCGAGAATCTGAGGGCGGAGGCGGCGCGACGTCTGGCCGAAGCGCACGTGGCCGGCCAAGGCGTCGATCTGGCGCGCTACAAGCTGGTTGATTCATCGACTGAAAAACGCGACCGTCGCACCGACCATGGCTTCGTGTGGGAAGACGAATCCTTCCGCGCCGGCGAGGCCCGCGCGCGCATTTCGGTGGACCTCCTCGGTTCCGTCCCGTCCCGCTTCCGCCGCTTCATCAAGCTTCCCGAGGAATGGCAGCGAGAGCATCGCAAGCCGCGTCTGCGCACGCTACCGCTGCCGGCCGCCGCCGGTGGGTTCGCCTTCCTGATTCTCGGCGTGTTCATCCGCTATCTGCGCCGCGCGCCGTTCCGCCCGGCCCGCTATCTCGTTCCGGCGGCGCTGGCCATTGCGCTGATGCTCGCCGCGGACGCCAACGAGTGGCCGCAGTTCTACAGCAACTATTCCACCGAGCAACCGCTGACGGATTTCTATAGTGACTTCGCCGTCTCACTGGCAACGCGTGTGCTGCTCGCCGGAGCCGGTGTATTCCTGGCCGCCTATGTGCTGGACGTGTTCCTACACTTGCTGCAAGGCCATCGCCGCCTGGCTCTCTTCTCGCTTCCGCAGGCGCTGGCGATGGCCGTGCTGGGAGGCGGCGCGCAACGTCTGCTCGCGGCGATGGAGAATTTGATGCCAGGCGAACGGCTCACCAACGCGATGTGGGGTCCGCCCCCGGTTGAGGCATGGTCTCCGGCGCTGGCCGTCGTCATCAACTCCGGCTTGGCCGCCCTGGTTGGCTCGTTGATTGTGTCACTCGCCGTCGCCGCCTTGCTGGTGGCATTTTCTTCGGAGCGGCGCTGGGGCTACGCACTTGTGGTCGCGGTCTCTTACGGACTGAGCCGGGGCGATTCTATTCCGCTATTCGTGTTCCACACCGTGGCGATCCTCGTGATGTTTGCTTTGGCCGGGTTGGTAGTTCGCTCAACGGGGGCCGGAGTAGCCACGTTGGCGGGCGCGATCTTTGCAGGCAGCATCGCCCGGGGCGCGCTCGCGCTTTGGGCACAACCGCCGGCCGAATACCAAACGAACGCCATCGCCGTCGCGCTCATCGGGGTCGTGATTTTGGGCGCGGCGACCTTCCTGACACGGCCGCGTGCCGCAGCCGCGCTCTCTAGCACGGCTTCTGGTCTCTAACATTCGTGACGGATGTGCGCGCGCCGGTTCTTCTGCCAGCATGCCTCGGTGGCCTCGCCGCAATCGGGCCGCGCCTCGCCGTAACTGATCGTGGTCATCCGGGCGGCGTCCATCCCGAGTTGCGACAGCATCTCGCGCACGCTCTCGGCGCGCCTGTCGCCCAACGCCAGATTGAACTCCGGCGATCCGCGCTCGTCGCAATGTCCTTCGATGACGAGCCGAATCGCGGGGTCCGCAGTCAGGTATGCGTTGAGCCGCGCCGCCGCCTTTGCCACCGCCTCGACGGCGTCGGGCCGCAGACGATACGCGTTGAAATCAAAGTAGGCGTCGAGAATCTGGTTCATGGAGGTCACGATGCCGGTGACTTGCCGGTCGCGATCCACTTGGTTGGCTGCTGCTCCGCCGTCGGCTGTCGTAGCATGGCCCGTCTGGGAGTTGGCGAGAGGCTTCACCAAGGACTGCGAGACCGGCGTCATCCTAGCGCTGGTGGGCGAGCCGGTCTCGAAAATACGAGGAGACAACGCGATAGGCGGGACGATGGTGTGGCGGCAGCCAACCGCCAGAAGCGCGGACAGCATCACAAGAGGCAACGTGTGGGTCATGTGTTATGAATACCCGACCTTGCCTCCCAATTCCATCGCGTCCGCATGCGATAGACCAAAAAACAAAATCACCACAAAATGGTGTCGCCCCCATTGAGCGGCATTTGAAGTATCGACTGTACGCCGTCACCGGTGGCCCGCACCGGCGCAGGCTTGCCGCGCCACGCCCGTATCACCCGCACACGCGCCGGGTCGATTCCTGCCGGCGTCACCTCTCGCGCCGCTGCGCCCAGCGGCACAAAGGATGGCTTGCCGTTCAGGCTCACGGCGATCTCGGGTCCGATCACAGTTCCGTCCGATACCGCCAGGCACGCCGCTCGGGGCCGCGAGCAATACGCGTCCAGCGAATTCGCAGCGGCCTCAAGCTCCTGGCGCGACGGCGCACCAATCAAAGTGATTTTGCGCCCGGCCTGCTCCAGTTGGCGAGCCAGGAAAAACAATCGATAGTGCGTGATCCCGGCGTCGAACCCCACGTCAACCGCGACGCCGCCCGCTCTGGGGCGAACGTCCAGGAAATGTGTCTCCACGCCTGTGGCATTGGTCTTCACCGTGAGATTCAACCCCTGCTGAGCCAGCACCTCCGTCTTGAGCGTCTCACCCTCAGCCACTTTCGGCCTGACGATTTTCAGCCGCATGCCTGGTTGAAGATCCACGAATCCCGTCTGCGGATAGCAGCCATAAAGCCCAAAGTGTGAAGCGCGCGGCGTCACCCCCGAAACACATTCCGTCTCCGGCCGAACGCTCGGTGGTTGCCGCATTCCGGGCGGCAGCAAGTAGTCTCGCCCATCGTGGCGAAGCAGTGAAAAATGGCGCGGCGCGCACGCAACCCAAGCAAGGATTCCGGCCAGCACCAACCCAAGTCGCATACCATGACATCTACCACAAGGTAAGATGGAAGTTCCCACTATCAATGCCGGAGCCTTCCTCGGATTCACCTCGGTTCTGCGATGTGAGTCTCCCGGTCCCGCTTGACCGGCCCTTCACTTACTCGCTGCCCTCTGCCTGGCGCCTGCGCGTCCAGGTGGGCGCGCGCGTGATCGTGCCCTTTGGTCCACGCAAGTTGACGGGCATGGTAATTCGCCTGCATGACGACGTGCCGGAGGTCGCCACCAAAGAAGCCCAGCGCTTGCTGGACGAGGAGCCGCTGCTGGACGCCGCGCTGCTCGGCCTGGGGCGCTGGATTGCTACTTACTATTGCGCACCCCTGGGCGAAGTGCTCCGCTCCATGACGCCGATGGCCGGCGAAGTTCGCAAGACCAAGACGTTCACGCTCACCCCAGCCGGCCGTGATGCGGCCCGGCAATTGCTGCTCGGCACGCCGAGTGAAGAGCCCGCCGTGCAGGTGTTGAGAATGCTGGAGAGTCGGGCGCTCACCGCTGGCTACCTCCTCAAAAAGATCCCCGGATCGGAGGCCGCGGTACGCGCGCTGGCCAAGCGCGGCTGGCTTGCCGAAGAAGATGACATCGAGTCCAAGGACCCGCTGCGCATCGCCGCCGCCCGTCTGCGCGCCGAGTTCGCCCGCCGTCCCGATGGCGTCAAACTTCCCAAGGCTGAGCGCGAACTGATTGCGTATCTGGAACTCCATCCAGGCTCACACAACGTGGCGCAGCTTGACGAACTGGTGCCCAACGCCAGCACCGCTGCCCGCGCCCTGGCTCGACGCGGCTTCGTGGAGTTACGCCCCGAAGCTCCCGCCGTCTTGTCAGGGGCCGCGCGTCCGCCTCACCCGCTGAACAGCTCCCAAAAGGCCGCCGTGCAGGCGGTCGCGCCA
>JAYTKJ010000464.1:0-29217 GCA_043730365.1 Acidobacteriota bacterium
CCCGTAGTGCCGCCCGGCCAGATCGAGCAGGGCCATTTCAAAAGCGGCTCGCAAGTATGGCGCGCTCAGTTCGCCGGCGAGAATGCGATCGATTTCTGCGAGCACCTGTGGAGCATGGAGCGCGTTGCGGCCAATCAGCGCGGGCGCGATCATGGTGCGCGCGGCGTGGCAAAGTGAGTGGCCGATGCGCGGATAGGTTATCGAAATCTCGCCGAGCCCTTCGACGCCATCTTGGGTCACCAAGCGGATGATGCCGAACTCGGAAGCGCGAACCGGGTCGCTCGCATTCAGGCCGGACTTGACAGCCTCCTTGCGCGGAGCCCGGATGGGGATGACGTCGACACGTACGAGGATCATGACGAAAGAGAACTTCAATTCTACAGAGCCTCGGGCCGAAGTGCGAAGATATTTCCCATGCCGCAGCGAATCACCCGAGACAAGCTTACGCCCCTTTTCGATAGACGCACGCCGCCCGTGGCCCACGTGGCGCAAGGAGAAGAGTTCATCGTCGAAACCGAAGATTCGCGCGGCGGTTTGACGCGCATCCCGGAGCACACCACGCCCGAGTATCTGCTGGCTATTCGCAAGAAGGGCTACCATGGCAATCCGGTGACGGGTCCGATTTTTGTGGAAGGCGCCGAACCTGGTGACACGCTGGTGGTGCATATCCTGGAGCAGACCTGCGACACGCTCGGGTACATGGCTTATTGGCCGTTTCTGTTTCACCTTGAGGATTTTTTCCAGAAACCGGCCACCGTGCTGTGTGAGATTCGCGACGGCAAGACGGTGGTGTTTGCCAACGACATTGAGATCCCGGTGCGGCCGATGATCGGAACCATCGGCGTGGCTCCACCGCTGGAGGCGATCGCTTCGGGAGCCATGGGCAAGCACTGTGGCAACGTCGACGTCCAGGAGATGTGCGCCGGAACCAAGCTGCATTTGCCGGTCTACGTTCCGGGTGCGCTGCTCTGTCTCGGCGATTGCCACGCGATGCAAGGCGATGGCGAGATCGGCAGTGTGGAGATTCGCAGCGAGGTGAAACTGCGGTGCGAAGTAATCAAGGGCCGCAGCCCTAACATGATCTGGCCGCGGCTGGAGACAGCCGATTCACTGGTGACCGTTGGTATCGCCACGCCGCTGGAAGAAGCCATGCGGCAGGCCCTGCGCGAGATGCTGATCTGGATCGAAGAACGCACCGGAATGAGCAAGCACGAGGCGTATCTGCTGGTGGGCTGCGTAGGCGACGCACGCCCCGGACAAGCGCAGGTGCCGAATTATTCGATGCGCTGCATCTTTCCGAAAAAGTATCTACGGCAACGCGGCCCTCAGGCCCAGTGAGGAAAGAAGGCCTTCCAGTTTTCGTAGAGAATCATGTCCTGCACTTCTACCGGAACCTTGGGAAGCCCGGTGCCTTCGACCGGCTTGTTGATCGCGCGGAGCCCGGCAACGATGTTCGTCATGGTGCCGGAAGGGAAATCCGAGCCCGGCAGAATCTTGTGCTCCACACCATATTCCATCGCGGCGACCATGGCCTGCCAATAGCGCCAAGGCCGGTAGTGAACGGCGCTGATATCGGTGTACATGTTCGGGCATTTGCGAATCAGCACCATGGTGTCCACCTCCCAGGGATGACCGAGGTGCGCAATGATCATCTTGAGATCAGGGAAGTCCATGGCGATGTCTTCCAGTTGCAAAGGCAGGCCCCACTTTAATTTTGCCGCGCTGGGAAAAGTGGTGCCCTGATGCCACATGATGGGCAAGCCGAGTTGCTGAACCTTGCGGAAGAATGGCCAGTATTGGCGGTCCTGCGGATCAAAATGCTGATAGACTGGCCCGAGCTTGAGACCTTTGAGCTTGAGAGTCTTCACGCAGTATTCAAGTTGCTCGATGCAGTCAGGCTGCGTCGGGTCTACTGACGCCCAGCCTTCCACTTTCTCCGGATGCTCCTGCACGTATTCGGCGATCAACTCATTCGGAACCCAAATGCCGGAGGCCTTGGCCTGGATCCCAAACACGACCACCTTGGCCACGCTTTCGGAGGCCTTCCAATGATCGGCGGGCTTGGAGTCGTAGCAGTGTTTGTCCAGGTGAGCCGAATAGGCCAAGCCGCCGGAGCGTTTGAGCTTCACGAGCTTGGACGCGAGCGCTTCGCCGGCGTACTCTTCGCTGAGATGGTCCGGGTACCACATGATGTGGGTGTGGCAATCGATGATCGGAGGCATGTCGCTCAAACGAGCATACTACGGCAGACCGCCGCCGCGATACGATGTTCAGGTGCGAGAGAACAGTTACTGGGAACGGACCGACACGTTTGAGCAGAAGATGCGTTTGCTCGAAGCCGCGTATCGCCAGCGGGACTATCGCCTAGCGCGGTCGCTAGCCGACTCACTCCGTCAATCGTTGACGCTGGAACAGCAGCAGCAGCTTCCGCTCGGCACGGCGCTCACCTCTCCGGCGAGTCACTATCTGCCCGTCAGTGTGCTGCCGGAGCCATGGCGCGAGTGGGCCCGCGGTTGGAGCTTTGCCAAGATTGTGGCGCTTGATGAAACCGTCAACCTGGAGCGCAAGGCCGAGCCCGTGGAATTGGCCGCGGCTTTTCGCGGCGATCAGACCGCGTCGCTGACCCGGGAGATTCGGGTGGCGCGCGTCGACGGTGGGGCGCTGCGTGAAGTGCGCAGCCAGGTGAGCGAGGAGATCCGGCGCGGCGCCGAGCGGCAAGGCCGGATCACCTGGTTTGCCGACACGCCTGCGCACCAGCGCACCTATTGGCTGATCTTCTACGGCAATCCCGATGCCGAACTGCCGCGCTATCCGACGGACCTATCGGTGACCGGGGAAGGCGTGGCGCTCGATTTCGAGAATGAGTATTTTCGCGGATCGCTCTCACGCCAGATGGGGCAGCTTGAGCGCCTGACGTTGAAGCGGGAACACGGGCTGGAACTGTTTGCCGGGGGCGAAGGACATGGCGAACCGCCGGGTATCGACTGGGCGCATGACTACGTCACTTCCGGAAATTTCCAGAAACTCCGAGTCACCAATTGGCCCGAGTGCCCCGATCACGAGGTGATTCGCGGCCCTCTGTCGCTGACTGTTCGCCGTTGGGGATTTCCTCATTCCACCGTGGCGCCGCTCTTTTCGCCCACCCGCATGAACGTGATGGTGGAGTATCGGTTCTACGCCGGCACGCCGTGGTTTGTGAAGACCGGCTCCATGCAGGTGATCAAGGAGATCGAGATCGGTTACCTGCGCGACGATGAATGGGTATTTTCTGGAATGTCTTTCACCGACATTGTGTGGATGAGTGCGGATGGCAAGGTTCATATCGGACCGGTCAGTGAGGGAGAGCAGAAGAATCTGTGGGGCGTTGGCTTCATGAATCGCGATACACGCGATGCGTTCATGGCGCTCTTCCTGGACCACACTTCAGAAGGCATGGCCCCGCTTGAGCATACCGGCGCTCCGTTGTTCTACTACAAGTGGCATGGGCATGTGTGGAGCCGGGCGATGCTTTACAATGCCGTGTTGCCCGTAGGTGCGGTGCTGCGCCAGAAGAATGCGTATCTCACGATGCCTTTCCCCGAGCAGGGCGGTGCCGAAGGCGTCGAGCGGCTCCGTCACGCCCTGATGAATCCTCTCGCCGCCTCGGCCGCCTCGCTGCCGGCAGGATTCCGCGCGGCGCCAACGAATGCTGGCCGGTTGGCTCGGCCCGGGGAGGCCGGCGACAGCCCCATTCCGAAGAAGTTGTTGTGGGAAGCGCTCGGCGGTTGTCTCGATGAGCAACTCTATGCTGCCAAACCGAGTATCGTTGAGCTGGGCTTGGTCTATGACGTGCGCGTAAGTGGAGACGTCGTGCATGTAGTGATGGCGATGCCGCATCGCGGGCGTCCGCGCGTTGGCTACTTCTCGTACGGGTCAGGCGGTAATTCTACGCCGGTGCGCGACAGGCTGATGAAAGTTCCGGGCGTGCGCAAGGTGGTGGTCGAGCAGACGTGGGAGCCACATTGGAACGCGAATCTTTTGACCGATGAGGGCCGGCGCAAGCTTGGCATTCCGGGTTTCTGATGAGAACCATTTTCGTCTGCACTCTCTTGGCGCAAGCGGTCTTGAGCGGCGCCGGGCTTCCGGATGGCAAACCGGGTACGACACTTCGCTACAGCGCCATTGCGCCTTCCACTCGAGTCTCATCGATTGGATCTTTCGAATTGACGTTCGGGCCAGATGGTTGGGTGAGCCTTCGCGCAGCGAAACGCGACGGGAGCCGCTATCAGTTATGGATTCTGCATCCGGCGGCCCCGGTACGCTACATCGTGCAGGAGGCCGGCGGCGTGCCGCGTGAATATCGCCACGCGCAAACCGGAGCGGCTGTGCCCCCCTCGGCCGTGCCGTTGAGCCGGTTGCTTCCTCAGGCAATCCCCGGAAGCGCCATCGAAGCGGACTATCTCGGCCATAGGTACCGGCAGGACAAAGTGGAAGCGAGCGCCATGTGGGCGCTGCCCCCGGACGTGCAGCTTGTTCCACTACGTCCAGACATGTTAGTGGGCCCGGCATCCAACGCACGGCAAAAGGACGAGACGCGGCGGTGGGACTTGTCCGATTACACGATGGTCCGCTTCACACGCGACGACTATCGTCAACTAGCGGAAGCCGGTATAACTTGCGTGCGTGTCGACGACGAGCAACTGGAGTGGGCTGACGCGCTCGGCTTGTACTATTGGGGCGCGGGACAGAAGCTGCGTTATCCGGAGATGCTCTATCGCAGTCAGTACCTGGGGCCCTCATTGTTTCTTGACGAGCCGGCCGTCGGAACCCGCGATCATGTGCTGCGCCCGAGGTTGGCTAAGGATGAAGCATTCCGGCGGTCGATCACTCCGCAGGACGGTTTTGCGGCCTTTCGCACTCACTATGCCGAGGCGTTAGAGAAGGGCGCACCTGTCGCGCTGGCACGGATGTTGGCTGCGCGTGGCGATGTGGACCTCGGGTCCATGAAGCTTCGCCAGGAGAATCTCTACAGTTGGGAAACGATGGTAGGCACCGCTGCCTATGAGTTAGTGCAGGAGCCGGGCGTCCCTGAGGCGTTCGTTTTTGAACCACCCGGCCGGGTTGGCACTCGGCGCACCTTGCCCGAGATGAACATGACTTACGGCACGCAGTTTGCCACCGACGATCCGCGGGCGTTGACTGGATTGCTCTTCAGTTTTCTGCGCGGCGCGGCTCGATTGGCGAGCAAGAATTGGGGAGTGAGTATCTACGGCGCCGTGGACCGGACCGACGCCTTCGGGTGGTTGACGCAAGCCTACGATGTGGGCGCCACTCGCTTTCATTTTTGGGACAACTACCAGCTGGCGTGCGTGCCCTTCAAAGAATACGTAGCGTTGGCTCGCCATCTCCGCAACCATGCGGCCTCAAGCTTGCCCCGTGATCTGGCGCGGCTGAAGCGCGGGGCCGAGGTGGCCATTACGCTCCCGCCCGGTTACGATCTGGGTCACGTGTTCATGGGGCGCGGCAGTCTGTGGGGCCTTACCGAACTCAACCTGGAACGCCGCAACACGGCTGGCGTGCAATACCGGACCGTGATGAGCAATTTTTTTCTCGAAGGCGAACGCTGCCTCCGGCAGGGTATCGCCTTCGATGCCATGTGGGAACTGCCGGGCCACGCGCCGGCGGGCTACCGGGAAATCGTGCGAGTGCGTGAGGACGGCAAGGTGGAGGTGGAGCGTGGCGGGCGGCGCGAAACTCTCGCCGCGGCCCGGCCTGTTCCCGGCAAAGAAGGAAGCGCCCCGAGCCTTTCGGTAAGCATGAAGGGCGAGTCGCCGGGCCCAGTATTGCAGGTAACAGCGACGGCGCGGGTTACCGAAACCTCGGCGCCGGTGTTCTACACCCACGGCACCGATAGCGAAGGCATTTACCGGAATGCGATGGTGTTGTGGGAACTGTTTGGGCCCGTCGAGGAGGAGTATCGCGTGATCACGCCGGAGGGGATGCGCCCCACGGTGCGTTGGCAAGGCGATGCTGCTGAGGTAGCAGTCAGGTTTCCCGTGGAGCGGGCCGGACGTTATCGGCTGCGCGCGGCGACGGTGGACACCGCTGGACGGCGGCGGGTGGTGTGGAGCCCGTTCCAAGTGATTGCGAGCAGTGGGCGGCTGGTGCTCGAGTAAGTCAAGCTCTCAGCCGACGGCGCGCAGCACACGCACGCCAAAGGCTTCGATGGACTCGCGCCGCGGTTGGCGGAATACGCCGTGAATAGTGACTTCAACCGGATTCGGGTCCGCATTCACCGCCAGCAGGACCGGTCCGGTGGTAGAAGGTTTGGCCACCCATTCAACGCCACGGTCAAGACTATGGCCCGTGTCATGATATTGGAGCCGCGCGCCGGCGAGCCGCAGCGAGGGGGCCACGAGCTCGCGATCCAGTCCGCGAAGTTCCCGTGTGAGTACCGCAAGGTTGTCCCAGAGTGGCACGCCGGCGGGAGTAAACTTCAGGCCCCACCAGATCAGTCCGTTGGCGCCGCGCACGATTGCGTGAAACGCCATGAAGCGGAGTTCCTCGCCAGACGGATAGCGAACCATCGCAACGTCGCGCTCCTTCTCTCGCAGATTCTCCCAGGCGAAAGCTTGCAGCACCATCACCGCGCTACGTTGCGGGCCCGCCACTTGCCGAAGTTTGTCCATGTACTGGCCAACTTGGCTGATGTGAGTATTCAGGAGATCTCCCTGCCGGCCCGACGGCCACAGACCAAACTGCTCACGAATGCCGCGGGGGATGACGGGATAAATGTCCGTGGCCAGGATATCGCCCCCAGGGTTGTACTGTTGCAGCGTGGAAACGAGATTGACGGGCGGGTGATTGAGGTAGACCGAGCGGCCCGGATCCAGTTTCTTGAGGAGCGCGTAGGCCGCACGAATCGTCGCCGGTGCGACGCGGGGCGCCGGATTCTTCCATTGATACGACGGTTCGTCTTCGGTCTCCCAGAACAGCAAGCGCGCCTGCGAGCGAAATTGACTCACCATCGCGGTGATGCGCGGGGGCGCGGTGCCCGTGGCGATCCAGCGATAGATACCCGCCGAAGCGGCGGCATCAAGGTCTGCCTGGCTTGACCCGCTTACAACGTGGAAACCAGCCGCAGCCGCGGCCTGCAGTGGTTCGGGGCAGTTCGGCAATTGATAGAGTCCGTGTAGAAACGTGCGCTTGCCCGCCAGGAGGAACGTTCCATCGGTGTCCGTGCCGCTGATTGCCGGCATGGTTTGCGATTGTACCTTGGCCCCGTGACACGCCGCCGCTCCCAACAGAATTGCCCGCCGGGAAATGAATGGGGCCAGCGCCGTGGACGGACTAGTTGTCGCTCTCGCCAATTTCAACATTGACAAGGATACCGCGGCCTCGTCCAGACGGATGAACGAAAACGGGCCACTCGCCTTGACCCATGTCACCCCACGCGAGTACGCTTGAGATCTAGTTGAGCGCCATGCCCCAAGTCATCCACAATTTTTCCGATATCGATTTTGACCGGCCGGGGAAGCATCATTACCAAGTGGCGTTTCACTTGGATGGCTCCTGGGGTTACTCGCTGGTCCCTCTGACGGTGATTAACGGCAAGCGGGGCGCGAACCCCAACGGCGTCCTGTGTTTCGGGGGCACGCACGGAAACGAGTACGAGGGGCAAGTGGGTCTGAAGCGGCTAGGTTTCGACCTCGACCCCGAAAAGATGGCTGGGCGACTCATCCTGATGCCGCAACTGAGCGAAAGCGCGTGTGTGGCCAACTCGCGAACGTCGCCGCTTGATGGCGTGAACATGAACCGCGCGTTTCCGGGAAACCCGCGGGGCACGATCTCCTCGCGAATCGCCAATTTTGTCAAAACGCGAATTTTCCCGCTCGGGCGCGTGGTCATCGATATTCATTCCGGTGGCATGGAAGGCGCGTTTCCGCACTGCACCTCCTTTCATCCGATTCCCGATCCGGCGCAGCGGGCGGAGATCGCGAACGTTTCGCAGCTCTTCGACACGGGATTTGTGCTGATCTATGCGAGCACGATGGCCTCCGGTTTGTTGACCGATGAGGCGGAAGCCGAAGGCAAGATCACCATCGGCAGCGAGTTGGGCGCTGGAGCATCGACGGATCGGCTGGGCGTGCGGCACGCCTATGACGGCGTCCAGAACGTGTTGCGGCACTACAAATTGCTGCAAGGCGAAATCGTGCGCATCCGTCCGGAGGGTTCGCCGCCCACGCGATTGATCAAAGCCGATCAACTCGATGCTTATGTGCCGGCGCCGCGCGATGGGGTGTGGGAACCGGTGGTGACGCCGGGACAAGCGGTAACGCAGGGTGAAGTGTTAGGCCGGCTTCATGACTTCTCCGATCATTCCTCGCCGCCGCTGAATGTTCTGGCTCCCCGCACGGGCTGGGTAGCGATGCTGCACCTGAGCGCGCGCCCGCGCAAGGGACAGACGCTATTTGTCATCGCCGAGAGTGTGGACTGGAACGAGATCGCCGGATGAAGATCACCAACGTTGAGATGTTCGTCCTGAAGTCCGAGGGTCTCTACAACAATCCGGACGGCGCCGAGGAGCCACTGGGTCCCACTTACATGGGCTTGGTGAAAGTTTCTACGGACGCCGGCATCTGCGGCTACTCGGATGTGGAGACCTCGGCGCCCGTAGCCAAGGCTTGTGTCGATGCGCCGAAGTGGAGCGACGCCGAAGGGATGGAGTTCATGGATGGACTCCGCTCCCTGCTGGTTGGGCAAAATCCACTCGAAGTGGAACGGCTCTGGTATCGCATGTACCGGGGCACGATCTACTTCGGCAGGCGGGGCGCGGCCATCCAGGCGCTGTCGGCGATCGACATCGCGTTGTGGGATATTTGCGGCAAGGCCTATGGCCAGCCGGTGCATATCCTGCTGGGCGGTAAGTGGCGGGACAAGGTTCGCGCCTACGGCAGCACGCTGTTCCGCTCAACGCCGGCCGCGATGAAGGAAGCGGTAAAGGTTTATCTGGACCAAGGATTCACAGCCGTGAAGTTCGGCTGGGGCGTTTTCGGTCAGGACCGGCGGCTGGATGTGCAACTGGTGGAGGCTGCGCGTGAGGCGCTGGGCAGTCGCCGCGACTTACTGGTAGATACCGGCTGGTTTGTGGAGCGGACGGCCAAAGAGGCGATCCAAGTGGTTCGGTCGATCAAGCAATTCGAGCCGTTCTTCGTGGAGGAGTTGTTGCACCCGGAAGACTACGATGGCTATCGGCAGGTGGCCGAGTCAACCGATGTGCGCATCGCCTGCGGCGAACAGGAAGCTACCGACTGGGGTTTTCAAACGCTGATTGAGCGCGGCGGCGTTGACGTGCTGCAGCCGGACTTGTCGCGCTGCGGCGGATTTACGGTGGCTCGCAAGGTGGTGCATATGGCCGAACGCGCGAATCGGCTGGTAATTCCGCATTCCTGGTCAAGTGATCTACTGACGGCCGCGTCCCTGCACTTGACTGCTTTTCAGCGCCGCGCTGAGTTCGTGGAATTCAATACTTCCCAGGGACCTTTGAGTCGCTTGCTAGTGAAAGAACCGTTGCGGATGGAAGATGGATACCTGAGAGTCCCCGAGGGACCGGGCTTAGGAGTGGAGGTGAACGATGCCGTCATCGAACGTTACCGGGTCGCATAGTGAGCCGCTCGATTTGGCGCTGTGCGAGTTCGTCGAGAAGAATTTATACACAGCCGTCGTGTCTGACTCATTGGACCAGTTGGGCGTGAGGAATCAGGCGATGCGCGAGTATCTGCGCCCTTTGTATTCATCTTGCAAGATGGCGGGCTGGGCGCGCACAATGGCGTGCTCGGATCTGTATCATATTCCCGACGACCCTTACAGCATTGAAATCGAGGCCGTGGATAGCTTGCTGCCGGGCGAGGTGGCTGTGGTGGGGACTCAGAAGTCAGTCCGAAATGCGCCGTGGGGCGAGTTACTTTCCACTGCTTCACGAGCGCGGGGGGCGCGGGGCGCGGTAGTAGATGGGCTGGTGCGCGACGTACAGAAGATTGAGGAACTGGGCTTTCCGGTCTTTGCATCCGGAATCAAGCCGGTGGACTCAATGGGGCGGGGCTGGGTCACCGCTTACAACGTGCCGGTGGATTGCGGCGAGGTGCTCGTCAACCCGGGGGACTTCGTCTTTGCCGACTTCGATGGCGTCGTGGTCGTGCCGAAAGCGATGGTCAAAGAAGTAGTTGAAATGGCTACCGACAAAGTGAGCCGTGAGAATAGTTCGCGAGCCGAATTGATGAAGGGCGCCTATCTGCGCGACGTATTTCTCAAGTACGGAGTGCTGTAACTGGCGATGCGAATCACGCGGATTGAAACGATCCCAGTTCAGGTCCCGATTCGCCCGGAACTCGTGATCCGGGGCAGTCTGGGTTTGCACGCGGTGTCTCCGTTCGTCATGCTGCGCGTGCATACCGATGAGGGGATCGTCGGCCTCGGTGAGGTTTCCTGCACGCCTGTGTGGAGCGGCGAGGATGCGGTCACCGCGGTCCACATCATTCAGGATTTCCTGGAGCCGGCCCTCAAGGGCGAGCACCCCGGCGATATCGAGCGCCTGACGATTAAGATGCGGCGAGCGGTGGCCGGGCATCCCTTTACGAAATCCGGTGTTGAGATTGCGCTGTGGGACATTCTGGGGAAAGTCGCGGGCCTGCCAATCTACCGGCTGCTGGGTGGCGCTGTGCGTGAGACGGTGCCGATCAAGATGTCGGTATCGGGAGCCGAACCGGCGCGCGCGGCGGAGATTGCGCGCTGGGCCCTGGCGTTGGGTTTGAAGGCTCTGAAGGTGAAAGTGGGTATTGAGCCCGAGGGCGATCTCGCCCGCGTCAAAGCCGTGCGAGCGGCGATTGGCCCTGCCGCCCGCCTCGGCGTTGATGCCAACGGCGGATGGAGTCCCCGGGTGGCGATCGACACGATTCGCAAGATGGCCACCGAGTGCAATATCTATTTCGCCGAGCAGCCCGTGGCGCCGCTTGATCTGCAATGGCTGGTGGATGTGCGGCGTAATGTGCCTGTGCCGGTGATGGCCGATGAGAGTTGCTACACGCTGCAGGATGCCATGGCCATCGCCAGGGCCGGCGCCGCGGATATCTTGTCGATCTATGTCGGCAAAGGTGGAGGGATTGGCCCGGCACGGAAGATGGCGGCGGTCGCCGAGGCGGCCGGTCTGACGTGTACCGTCGGCAGCAACCTGGAACTCGGCGTGGCCAGCGCCGCGATGGCGCATCTGGCCACGGCGACCACGGGAGTGGGAGCAGAGGAGTTTCCCTGCGACATTCTTGGCCCCTTGGCATATGAGCACGACCTGCTAGCCGAACCGATGGAATTTCGTGATGGCGCGATGCGGGCTCCCTCAGGGCCAGGGCTCGGGATTGAGTTGGATGAGGCGATGCTGGCGCGCTATCGCGTCGAATAGGTTTGGCTAGCGCTGCCAGCGTTCCCACTCGACGCCGGGGCGTAGCGCTCGGAATTGCACCAGACGGCCTTGCTCGGCCTCTGTGACGTAAACCGTGCGGCCGTCGGGACCGCCGAAACACAGATTGGTAGGATGTTTTCCCAATACCTCAATTTCCTGCAGCACCACGCCCTGAGGCGAAACGACGGCCACCGTGCCTTTGCCGTGGCGCGTGATGTAGAGGTTGCCGTCGACATCGCAGCGCATGCCATCCATGCCATAGTCGGGAAATTGAATCAACAACCGCTTTTTGGTGAGCGTGCGATTGCGTCCGATCGTAAAGGCCCACACGTTGCACTGGACGGTCTCATTTACATAAAGGGTCTTGCCATCCGGGCTGACTTCGATCCCGTTGGTGGTGCCCATATCCGTGGCGACGCGCGTGACCTTTCCTTTGCGGCTGATGTTCCACACTTGTCCGGTGGAGGCCGCCCAGTTGGGGTCCGAAGCCCACAGCGTGCCATCGCGGGAAATGGCGATATCGTTGGGCTGATTCATCGAAGGTTCGTGCGCGAATACATTTATCTTGTGTGTGACGGGATCGACGCGTAGTATGTTATGACCGGTATGATCAGCGACGAACATAACGCCTCGGCGATCGAAACGTATGCCGTTGCCGAGCGAGCCGGTGGGCATTTCCACAAACACCGCGCCTTGGCCGGAAGGCGTTACGCGCCCGACGGTCGGCTTGCGCTCGAAGCTGACGGCGTAGATGTTGCCAGCGCGATCGCAGGCTGGGCCTTCAATCTCTTTGGTGAAGCTATGGGGTGCGGTCAGCGGGACCGCTGTGGTTTGCATTTGGGCCATCAACATCATATGAACTACCAGCATCGTTCGACAATGATATCCGATTCGGTCCTGGCGAGGCTATGACGCCAACCGCCGCGGGTGAGCGTCGACAGGCGTGGCTAGCGCCGGAATGGGTGCTGATCGGATTCCTGTGGGTCGCCTATGCGCTCAATCACGCGGACCGGCAAGTTGTCTACACGGTTTTTCCCGCTTTGCAGAAAGAGTTCGGCTTCAGTAACACGGTCCTGGGGTTGACCGGGGCCCTCTTTCTCTGGGTCTATGGAGCGTTTTCGCCCATCGCGGGCATTGCCGGGGACCGTTGGCCGCTTCCTAGAATAGTGGCCGGCAGTGTGGCGCTCTGGAGCGCCTTCACCGTGCTCTCCGGTTTTTCGGCGAACGGAACGATGCTGCTGATCTGCCGTGGGTTGCTGGGCATCTCGGAATCGTTCTTCATGCCGGCGGCGTTTGCGTTGATGGCGAATGCGCATGGTCCCACCACCCGGTCTCGGGCCGTTGCCATCTTCGCCACCAGTCAGATGATCGGCGTGGCCGTGGGCGGATCGCTGAGCGGTTTCATCGCCGAACGAATCAATTGGCGAGTTTCGTTTTGGCTGCTGGGAGGATGCGGGCTGCTGTTCGCGATTCCGCTATGGCGTTTTCTCGAGAGAGTACCAGCACACTTTCACGGCCTTGCTACCGCCAACCCGGCCACGCTGAAGAGCTTCGCGTCGTTGTTTCGAATCCCGTCGCTGCGGATTGTCACGGTCTACGTTTCGGTGGCCACGTTCGGTCTATTTCTGGTTTATTCTTGGCTGCCCACGTTCTTGTTTGACAAGTTTGGGATTGGGTTGGCGCGGGCCGCGTTCGAGGCGAGCGTGTATCCGCAGATCGGCACGGCGACGGGGCTGCTTGTGGGGGGCTGGGCGGCTGACCGCTTTTATCCGCGACAGCACTCGGCGCGATTTTGGATCATCCTGATCGCGCTCCTCGGCGGCGGCCCCTGCATCTACTTGATCGGAGGCGGCGCCACTTTGCAAGCGACGCGCTGGGCGGCAATTGCTTTTGGGTTTTTTGCGGGATTCGTTTCGGCCAATCAGGCGCCATCGGCCTTCGATGTTGTGCCGGCCTGGCAGCGCGCCTCCGCCGTGGGCGTGCTCAACCTGACCGGCGCCACGGTGTCCGGTTTTGCGCCGTTTCTGGGTGGAGTGGCGCGCAGCAACTTCGGCGTGGGCAGATTGATGGCCTACACGAGTGTGCTGTATTGGGCAACGGCGGGACTGCTGCTGTACGGGATCCTGCGTCACTTCAATGCGGATCACCGGCGGGCAGCGGCAGAGCGGCCCAATCAGGATTTGTAGTAATTGACCCACATCTCGGCGACCGCCTGAACAATCACATCAAGAAACAATTTGCCGCGGTCTGCGTTTGCTTGCGCGGGGCTATCGGTGTAGCCGCCAATCTCTTTCCAGGCTCCGAACCGTTCGTCGCGGAAAGTGGATTTGGCGCCGCGTGGATCGGTGTCGGCCGGTGCGTCACGGTGTGGCCGGTCTGCATCCACGAGTTGCGGCTGCAGGGCGAGCATCAGAGACGTTTCGAAATCGCCGGCATGGCCTGGGAGGCCGCGCCCGCGATGCGCCTCGGCCCGGACCAGAGCGTCCCAGGCCATCGTCCAGTAGGATCCCGCCGCGGCGCGCACGGGGTGCTCGAGCACGATGTCCCGCACGGCCAGTTGCGCTAACTCGACATTGCCGCCGTGGCCATTCAACAGAAAGATGCGCGTGAAGCCGTCTCGGACGAGCGACTCCACCAGTTCGTAAAGCACGCGATAGTAGGTCTCCGTGCGGAGGGACATCGTACCGCCGAAAACAAAATGATGATGTGAGGATCCGAATGGCAAGGCGGGCGTCACGATAATCGGAATCTGCGCCGACGCAACAGTAGCCGCTTGGCGGGCGAGCCACTCCACCGTAAAGTAGTCCATGCCGGTGGCCAGGTGGGGGCCGTGTTGCTCGGTGGCGCCGATCGGCAGGACAACGAGTGAGTCCGGCGCGAGGGCGCGAATCTGCTCCCGATTGAGTTCAGCGAAAAGTTTCATGGACATGAGTGGCTGTGAATCCTCAAACCATTCTGCACGAAACATGGACTCACGTCGCGTGCCGTGCCATATACTGAACGAAACTCACCATGCGCATACTTGGTTTTGTCAGCGATGAAATGTACGTTGCGTTGTCGGATGTCCTGGCCGAGTTCGAGCCCACCAACGGCGGAGCAGTGACGATTCTGCGCTCCTCGGCGCGGGGAGCGTTGCGAGGCGAACTGCCCGCGGGCACCTATCGAGTGACGCTGGTGAAGGCCGGTTACGGCGCCAAGGCCTCGACGGTGACGATCGGCGATGCCGCGCCGCCGGTGCAGTTCCGGCTGCTCTCCGACGGGCTGATCGGCTACATGTGGCCGAAGTGGGTGCGCGGAGGCGAAGTGGCCGAGTTCCGCGTACACGCCGTCGAGCAGTATCAACTGACGCTTTGGCGGTATGGACGGACGAAAGAGTTCGTGGCGATGATCGGTTGGCTGGATGAGCATGGTCCTCAAGCCAATCGGCAAATCATTCCCGACGGGGACTTCACTCAGACCGGTGTGAAGTGGAATGGCGACGGCTATCCTGCCCGGCCCACCATCATGGCGCCGGCGCTAAGCGGACTTTACTACGTGCGAGCGCGCACTCCCTCGGGCCGCGAGTTCTCCTTTCCCTGGGTGGTAGCGCCGGCGGCTCCGCGCGCGCGGATTGCGGTGTTGGCCTCGACGAACACGTGGAACGCATACAACAACTTTGGTGGGCGCAGTAACTACATCAACGCCGATCACTTGCCGGCCACTCCCGTGGTCAACGCCAGGCAGGATTTGGATCGCTATCAGAAGGCGCTGCCCTTTGGCACTTGGCGGCCAAAGGATGACGAGTACGCTCCGCTCTCGTTTGATCGGCCCGAGCCAAACAACCACATGTTTGACGACCCGGAAGTGACCAACCCGGTTCAAGGGCGGGTTCAGTGCGGCCAAGCGCCCGGAGAATGGCGGCTCTACGGATGGCTGGAGCGGGAAGGGTTTGATTATGACCTTTACGGCGACGGCCACCTCCATGGTGGGCTGCTTCCGCTCGACGCATACCAGGTGCTGATCATCGCCGTGCATCCGGAGTATTGGAGCCGCGAAATGTATCTCGCCGTCAAAAGTTGGGTGTTCGAGCGTGGCGGCCGGTTGATGTATCTCGGTGGGAACGGGCTGAATTGCGAGGTGGTTTTCGCGGCCGATGGATCGATGCGTTGCCTCTCGCACTTGCACAGCCTGCATGGCGAAATGGGAGGAAAATCGAGCGACGGTTCTATCGAGTACGACAGCCGCATGCATCGCACGTTGGAATCGGAAGCGAATCTGCTCGGAGTAGTCTGTACGGAGACAGGCATCATGACGGCGGCGCCCTATCGTGTGATCGATGCCGCCCATTGGATCTTTTCCGGGACAGGCCTCAAGAATGGCGACAGTTTCGGGCGGGAAACCCTGCATGAACGAATTCCGGGCGGCGCGTCAGGACACGAGACGGATAAGCGCAGCGCTTTCTCCCCCCCGAACACGCTGCTCCTGGCCAAGGGTGAGAATCCTGACCAAGGCGGCTCCGAGATCGTGATCCACGAACGGGATCGCGGCGGAGCGGTGTTTTCGGTTGGCTCCATTACTTGGGTGTCGGCCTTGCTCGTGGATGAGGCTGTTTCAACGATTACCCGAAATGTTCTTCGGGAATTCATTGAGCGGCCGGCTGGCTAAGTGAGCCAGCACCCCGGTTTCGGAATGACTCTGTTACAATTCCGTTACTATGGGAAAACTTAGGGTTATTGGTTTGGCTTGGATGGTGACCGCCACGATGGCCGCTCAATCGTTCACTGGCGCGATTTTGGGAACCGTGCTCGACTCAACCGGCGCGCATGTTCCGGGCGCCATCGTAACCGTGATCAACGCCGGCACCAACGCGCGCTATGAAGTGCGCACGGACGCGGCGGGCAGCTACGCGGCCCAACTGCTGCCTCCGGGGATCTACAAGGTTGAGGCTTCGGCGGCGGGCTTCAAGAAGTTCCTGCAGGACGGCATCACGCTGCAGATCCAGCAGCAGGCGCGGCTCGATATCACGCTGACGGTGGGAGAGGTGACCGAGTCCGTGATGGTCTCGGCGGACGCGGCGCTGCTGGAGACGGCTTCGTCAACCATTGGCAAGGTGGTGGATAATAAGCGGATCGTGAACCTGCCGCTCAATACGCGCAACGTCTACGGGCTCATCTTTCTGACGCCAGGCGTGGCGGGTTCGGTGGGGAACAACTACGGCGAGATGCGATATGCGGTGAACGGCGCGCGGGCCCGGCAGATGGACACGCTGATAGACGGCGTAAGTGCGTCGCATGCCACGGTGACGGGGTTCAGCGGCATCTCCGTGTTTCCATCCGTGGATGCGATTGAAGAGTTCAAGGTGATGGGCGCCAACTATCCGGCCGAGTATGGGCGCAGCATGGGCAGCGTGCTCAATGTGGTGTTCAAAGCCGGCACCAACAAGCTGCATGGCAGCGCCTACGAATTTCTACGGAATTCCAAGCTGGACTCGAACAACTTTTTCGACAACCGGCGTGGGGCGCTACTGAACAGTTTTAAGCGTAGCCAGTATGGCGGCATGGTCTCCGGGCCAATCAAACGGGACATGACTTTCTTCATGGGCTCCTTTGAAGGGCTGCGGGAGAGGCGGGCGGCCTCGACGATTTTCACGGTGCCGACGGGCCTGGAGCGGGGCGGGGACTTCTCCCGAACATTCGCCGCCAATGGGAATCTGATTCAGGTTTACGATCCGTTCTCGACGCGGTCAAACGGGGCGGGCGGCTTTGTGCGCGATGCCCTACCGGGGAACATCGTACCGGCCAGCCGGCAGGACCCGGTGGCCGTGAATGCGATGAAGTATTACCCGCTCGCCAATACCGTTAGCAACGCGGTGACCAACCAGAATAACTACGCCAATCAGGGAGCGGCCGGCGTGAACCTGGATCAGTGGGATATTCGGATTGACCACAACCTGAGCGCCCGGCAGAAGATTTTCGGGCGCTATTCGAAGCGCAACACCGAGACGGTGCCGGCTATCTTCTTTCCGAAAGAAACTACGATCGCCGAAGGGCGCGTGATCGAGTCCGACAACGTGCATGGCGCGGTGTTCGACTACACCAATACGCTTTCGCCCACCATGATTCTGAACGCGCGATTGGGCTTTGCGCGCACCTTGTACCTGTTCGCCAATCAAGGGCTGGGCTTCTCGCCTTCGACACTGGGATTTCCGAAGTATCTGGACCAGATACTCGATGTCCAGATGTTCCCGCGCATCGGACCGAGCGGGTATCAGAGCCTCGGCGGCAACGGCAACCGGCGCAACGCCTTCAACTCGAATACGGCGTTGGCGAATCTGACCAAGATTGCGGGGAAGCATACGGTAAAGGCCGGGTACGAAGGGCGGCTCCACCGCGTGGGCGTCTCCGAGTTCGACAATCAGGGGGTCTTTGGCTTCTCGGCGACGATGACGCAGGGCCCGAATCCGAACACGGCCAGTGCGACCGCGGGCAACTCGTTGGCTTCGATGCTGCTGGGCGTGGGGTCAAGCGGCAATAACCTGATTCAAAACTTCAAGAATGTGGCCACCCAGAACTTTTACATGGCTTGGTATGTGCAGGACGACTGGCGCGTGACCAGTAAGCTGACGCTCAATCTGGGCGTGCGGTATGACTTTGACTCGCCGCGCACGGAGCGCTTCAATCGCACCAATTTCTTTGATCCGACGGCGAATTCGCCGCTGGGCAATGGCGCGCGGGGCGGCTTGGTGTTTGTGGGCGTGAACGGGCAGGACCGGCATCAGTACATCTGGGACTTGAATAACTTGGCGCCGAGGTTGGGCCTGGCCTATCAGTTGAACCGAAAGACCGTGATCCGCATGGGTTACGCGAATATCTTCGGCCAATCGCAGCAGGCGGCGCATGGAACGATCGGTACGACCGGCTGGCGGCTGGATAATCTTTGGGTGAATTCGCTTGACGGAATCACGCCGTACAATCTGCTGCGCGATCCGTATCCGAACGGCTTCCGGGCCCTGCCTGGCTCCGCCGACGGGCTGCTGACAGGCACGGGCGGCGATCTGGAGGCGGTGATCCGCGAGACGCCGGCGCCGCTGTCCATGCAGTGGAATTTCAATGTGCAGCGGGAGTTGCCGGGGCAACTTATGATCGAGTCGGCCTATGTGGGTACGCGCGGGCTGCAGTTGCACAGCGGCGTGGCGCTGAACCAGATCACGCCGGACAAGATGGCGTTGGGTGCGCAACTCAACCAACTGGTGGACAATCCGTTCTTCGGAAAGATTCCGGCGGGCGCGTTGGCGGCACAACGGGTGGCGCGCGGACAACTGTTACGGCCGTTTCCCCAGTTTGCCGGGGTTGGTATCGTGAACGTGGCGGGCGCGTCTTCGACGTATCACTCCTGGCAGAATACGCTGACTAAGCGGTTTACGCGGGGGCTAACGTTTGAGGGATCATACACGTGGTCCAAGGTGATTGAGAACGGCACGAGCCATCAGAACGCCTACGATATCCGGGCGAGCCGTTCGATTACGGACCTGGATATTACGCACCGCTTTGTCATCAGCTATATCTATGAGCTGCCATTTGGGCGTGGACGCCGTTTTGGCACAAACATGTCCCGGCTGACGGACACGCTCTTTGGCGGTTGGCAAGTGAACGGTTTCAACAATTTCCAGAGCGGCGCGCCGATTTCGATTTCGGCGAGTAACACGGCAGGGCTGTTTGGCTCGCAGACGCGGCCGAATAACAACGGCACCAGCGGCCGGTTGAGCGGTAAGGTGGACGAGCGGCTGAATGCGTATTTCAATCGCGCGGTGTTCAGCCAGCCAGCGGCGTTCACGTTCGGCAATCTGGGCATCCGGCAACCGGACATTCGGACCGATGGGGTACGGAATTTCGATTTGTCGCTCTTCAAGGACTTCAAGCTGATTGAGCGCGAGGGCGGGCCGCTGCGGCTGCAATTCCGGAGCGAATTCCTGAATGCGTTCAATACGCCGCGCTTTGGCGGGCCGAACACGAGCGTGACGTCGAGCGCGTTTGGGGTGATTACTTCACAGGCGAACGCGCCACGGCAGATTCAGTTTGGGTTGAAGCTGCTCTGGTAGGGTGGAAGCCTGCGGCGCGTTCAGTCTTGCTTCTTCCCGGGCAGTTCGTATTGAAGCGTGTAGAAATGCTGCTTGCCCTCGCGCCGGATCTCGAGGGTTCCGGAGATGTCTTCCAATTCTTCGGCTCCCGAGCCGGGGGTGACTATGACCTTGATCTCCATCGAACCCGGCGACATCGTTCCGCTGTGCTGCATGACAAAGCTGCCTGACCGGCCATCCAGCTTACCGTTGAAACGCTCCAACGCCACATAGCCTCCAGATGGACTCGAGCCGTCGCCCGACGCCAACATCTCAACGCGGCTGGTTCCCGCCAGTCCACCAGCAAAGGTCTTGTCGATTGACAATCGGACGAAATCCCCTTTCATCGCCGGTGTGGCTGGCGGCAGGATCTTCACTTCGAACGTACCGGTGACTGTCTTCATGATGCGGGCTTTCTCCTTGGCGCGGGGCGCCGTTTGCGCAGTTTGCGCGAGCATGACAGTGCATGCTGCGGCAATTGCTAAAGTGAGTTTGTACATCGCTCGACTCCGAACTTCAGAATAACGCCTCGCCTCCCGGCCATGATAGGAAAAACGCGACAAGACACCAGACAACTGACCCACTACGACGCGGGGGCCGGACCCGCTCGCGGTATCCTGCGGACGGACTTGGCGTCTGGTACTTTCAGCCATTCACGCAAGAGTCCCGCAGCCGAGTTGAACCCGTGGATCCTGCACGACTGGATGGTCGAATGGGACCTGGAGCAAGGTAGAGTGCAGACGGTGGAGACGCTGCCACATCCGAACGTCCAGTTGGTCTTCTCGAGCCAGGACGGCTGTGCGCTAGTGCATGGCGTCCACACCGGCAAGTTCAGCCGCCGCCTGCAAGGCCGCGCGCGGGTGTTTGGTGTGAAGTTCCGCGCGGGAGGCTTTTTCCCGTTCCTCCAGGCACCCGTAGCGAGCATCCGCGGCAAGACCATTCCGGCCACTCGGGTCTTCGGTGAGGATCTCGTTCGGCTGCATTCAATCTTGGCCAGCGAGTCCTCTGAACAGGACAAGCTTGATCACGCCAACGAGTTCTTCTCGCGCCTGGCGCCCAAGGCGGAGGTGGGCGCCGAACTGGCGGCGAAGCTCGTCGACTCAATTCTCAACGACCCAGGCATCCGCAGCGTCGCGGAGTTATCGTCGCGCTCGGGCCTCAGCATACGCTCGCTCCAAAGATTGTTTTATCAATACGTAGGCGTCAGCCCGAAATGGGTAATCCGCCGGTACCGGCTGCACGAGCTCGTCGAACAGCTAAACTCCGGCAAAAGACGCGATTGGGCCACCGTGGCAGCCGAGCTTGGTTACTTTGATCAGTCTCATTTGATTCGCGATTTTCGGCGCCTGACAGGTTGGTCGCCGGAAGAGTATCGGTTAACCTTAATTCAAGAAATGGAAAAAGCATGAGCGTGAGTCCGAACGCGGGACTGGCCCCCGAAGCCGGCGATCTGGTCAACGTCCCGCGGTTGGTCTCCGCCTACTACACCGGCCGTCCCGATCCTTCCGTGCGCGGCCAGCGGGTGGCGTTCGGGACTTCCGGCCATCGCGGCTCGTCGGTGAACAACGCCTTTAACGAAGCGCATATCCTGGCCACGACCGAGGCGATTTGCCGATATCGGAAGGCACAGGGAATCGACGGCCCGCTCTTTCTCGGCATGGACACGCATGCGCTATCCGAGCCGGCGTTTGCCAGCGCCCTCGAGGTGCTGGCCGGCCATGGCGTGGAGACCATGATCGACGCCGAACTCGGCTACACTCCCACGCCAGCCATCTCGCACGCGATCCTCACATGGAACCGGAGCCGCTCGACGGGCCTGGCCGACGGCGTCGTCATTACTCCCTCTCACAATCCTCCGGAAGACGGTGGCTTCAAGTACAACCCGCCCCATGGTGGCCCCGCCGATACGGACGCGACTAAGTGGATTGAGAACGAGGCCAACCGGCTGATGGAAGCCGGCTCCAGCGATATCCGGCGCACTTACTACGCGACGGCTCTGAAGGCGGCGACCACGCGCCGGTACGACTACGTGAGTGGCTACGTGAATGACTTGGGCGCGGTGCTCGATATGGACGCGATCGGTTCGGCCGGGATCGAATTGGGAGCCGATCCTCTGGGAGGCGCCGGCGTGGCCTATTGGCCCCGGATCGCCGAGCGCTACAGGCTCCGGATGAAGGTGCTGCACGATATCGTGGATCAGACATTCCGCTTCATGTCTTTGGACTGGGATGGCAAGATCCGCATGGATTGTTCGTCGCGCTATGCGATGGCGGGGCTGATCGAACTGAAGGACCGGTTCGCGGTGGCCTTTGCCTGCGATACCGACCATGACCGCCACGGCATTGTGACGCCCAGCGCGGGATTGCTGAATCCGAATCACTATCTGGCGGTGGCGATTCAATACTTGTTTGGCAATCGCCACGGCTGGGGTGCGGATGCGGCGATTGGTAAGACTCTGGTTTCCAGCAGCATGATCGACCGCGTGGCCGCCTCGCTGGGGCGCAGGATGGTGGAGGTGCCGGTCGGATTCAAATGGTTCGTCGACGGCTTGGCGGGCGGCTCGTTCGGGTTTGGTGGCGAGGAGAGCGCTGGCGCGAGTTTCCTGCGCCGCGATGGCACGGTCTGGACCACGGACAAGGACGGCATCATCATGGGGCTGCTGGCCGCCGAGATCCTGGCCAAGACTGGGCGCGATCCAGGTGAGCACTATCGCGAGCTGACCGAGCGGTTCGGCGCGCCCATTTACGAGCGTGTTGACGCGCCAGCCAACGCCGAACAGAAGGCGCTGTTGTCCAAGCTTTCGGCTAGTCAGGTGCAGGCGGCTGAGCTCGCCGGCGAGGCGATCACCGCTATCCTCACCGAAGCGCCGGGCAACCACAAGCCGATCGGTGGCTTGAAGGTGGTGACCCGGAACGGCTGGTTCGCGGCGCGGCCATCCGGTACCGAGGACGTGTACAAGATCTACGCCGAGAGCTTCCTGAGCGCGGATCATCTGCGCCGGATTCAGGAAGAGGCGCGGGAGCTGGTGGCCAAGGCGCTCGGCGCGCGCTGAGTGCGATATAGTCACTGCATGCCTTCCATCAAAACCACGCGCAGAAACTTGATCCGCACTGCCGCCGCCGCTCCGCTCGCCGCCAACGCTTCCGCCGCCGCCAGCAAGAAAGCCGAGACTAAGCCCACGGGCGACATTTACGCGCGGATTGGCGTCAAGCCCATTATCAACGGCATGGGTACGGTGACGGTGCTGGGCGGGTCCATTATGCCGGCCGAGGTGGTGCAGGCGATGACGGATGCCTCGCGGCACTTTGTGCCGATCCCGGAGCTGCAACGCAAGGTGGGCGCAAGGATTGCCGAGCTGCTGAAGATTCCCGCAGCGATGGTGACTTGTGGCGCGGCGTCTTCGATCGCGGTGGCTACGGCGGCCTGTATGTCGCGTGGCGATCAGAAGCGGCTGGCGCAGATGCCGGACGTCAGCGACGGCGTGCCGCATGAAGTGATCCAACAGAAATCGCACCAGTCCGGCTACGAGCACCAAATGCGCATTCAAGGCGCCAAGTCAATTTGGGTCGAGACCGTGGCGGACGTGGAGCGGGCGATCTCACCGAAGACCGCGATGATGTTCTTCCTCAACAAGAACGAGGGCGAGGGCAAGATCCGGTGGCAGGAGTGGGTGGCGCTGGCCAAGAAGCACAACGTGCCGTCTTTCAATGACGCGGCTGCCGACGTTCCGCCTAAGGAGAATTTGTGGAAATATGTCCACGGCGGCTTTGACCTCGTGGCTTTTTCCGGCGGCAAGGGCATGATGGGGCCGCAGGCTTCCGGACTCTTGCTGGGGCGCAAGGATTTGGTGGACGCGGGCTTGGCGTGTATCAGCCCGGCGGGCGGTGTAGGCCGCGGCATGAAGGTGGGCAAGGAGGAGATGATGGGGGTGCTGGCGGCGCTCGAGCTCTTCCTGAAGATCGATCATGAAGCCGGATTCCGCGAGTTGGACAAGCGGGTGAGCGAGATGATCGCGGCGCTGTCCAAGATCGACGGGCTGAAGCTGACGCGCGAGGTGCCGGAGATTGCCAACGTGGTGCCGCATTTGCGTGTGCAGTGGGACGAGTCCAAAGGCAAGCCGACGGCGCTGGAGGCGCTGGACCGCCTGCGCAATAGCGACCCGCCCATCCATATTCAACGGCACGGGGCTGGCAACCTGTTCATCTCCGTTTGGACGATGCAAGGGAGCGAACACAAGGTGGTGGCCGAGCGGCTGGGCCAGATTCTACGGCCGACGGCAGGGTGACGGGGCGCTTGCGAATTCTGGGAATCGAAAGTTCCTGTGATGAGACAGCGGCGGCGGTGGTGGAGGATGGCCGGGCCATCTTGTCGTCAGTAGTCGCGTCGCAACTTGACATTCACGGCAAATACGGAGGAGTGGTGCCCGAACTGGCATCGCGCGAACATCTGCGGGCGATTGTGCCGGTGGTGCGCGAGGCGATGGAGCGCGCCGGGTGCGATTGGGGCGGGCTGGATGCGGTGGCGGTGACGCAAGGCCCGGGACTGATCGGATCCTTACTCGTAGGGATCACCTACGCCAAAGCGCTCAGCCTGGCTCGCGGACTGCCGCTGATAGGCGTCAACCACATCGAAGGGCACATACACGCCGTGATGATGGAGGCGCGGATGCAGGGCGGCGAAGTGGCGCTGCCTGCCTTGGCGCTGGTGGCTAGCGGCGGGCATACGCACCTCTTCTTTGTGGATGAGGCGCTGCACTACCGACTGATGGGCAAGACGCGGGATGACGCGGCTGGTGAGGCGTTCGACAAGGTGGCCAGGCTGCTGGGATTCGGGTACCCGGGTGGACCGGTGATCGATAGTCTGGCGCCGTTCGGGAATGGCGCAGCCGTGCGATTCACCACGCCCAAGATGAAGGGCAACGAACTGGACTTCAGTTTCAGCGGGCTCAAGACGGCCGTGCTGCGCTGGGTAGAGTCGCGCGATCTGACGGCCGAGATCGAGGTGCGACGCGAGTTACTCAAGACCAACCTGCGGCCCACATTAGAGCAATGGCTGGCGGTGACGCCGCGCGAGACGCTGGACTTGTTGGCATCGTTTCAGAGCATGGTAATTAGCGAATTGCTGCGGCGGCTGACATCGGCGTCGTCGGAAACCGGTGCCCAGGCAGCGGTGATTTCCGGAGGCGTGGCCTGCAACGCGGGATTGCGCGAGGCGGCGGGGAAACTTCGTTTGGGCATTCCGATCTACTTCCCGCAACCGGCGCTTTCTACCGATAATGCGGCCATGATCGCGGCCGCGGCTTTCCCTAAGCTGCGCCGGCGCGAGTTTGATGGTTTCGACCTGCGACCCCAGGCTGGCCTTACCCTGGCTTGACGGAGCGATGCCGCGGAGGATCTAATGGTCTGGATGAACCGGCTTGGCTTCTCCTTCCTCCTCTTGCTCCTGAGTTGCTGCCCGGCGATAGCCGCGGTGAAGAGCGTACACACTTTGGAGCGCACCGACGTGCTCGGAGGCAAAGCCTTCGGCAAGGTGGGCGCCTATGAGCGCGTCACCGGTAAAGTTAACTTCACGGTGGATCCGAAAGCGCCGGCCAACCAGCACATCACCGATATTGAACTGGCGCCGCGGAATGCCGATGGTCTCGTGGAGTTCGCTGCCGATTTCTACGTGCTCAAGCCCACCGACCCGTCACTCGGTAATGGCACGGTGCTCTTTGAAGTGTCCAATCGCGGCGGCAAGGGCATGATCGGAATGTTTAGCGATTCGCCTTCGGCGCGGGATCCACGCGACGAGAAAGATTTTGGCGATGGCTTTCTATTGGAGCGTGGTTATACCCTGGTTTGGCTGGGCTGGCAGTTTGACGTGCCGCATCAGCCGGATTTGTTGCGGCTGTTCTCGCCGGTGCCGCAGGTGAACGGGCAGCCTATCACTGGCGTCGTGCGCTCTGAATTTATTGCCGATGGCCCGACCGATGGGTTCTCCCTGGCTGACCGCAACCACTTGCCGTATCTGGTGGCAGACCCCGCTGATCCCGATGCTCAGATGACGGTGCGTGACCGCTGCGAAGGAACGCGCCGGGCGATCCCGCGCGCGCAATGGAAATTCAACGAGGACCGCGGCAGCGTGACGCTGGAGGGCGGACTGACACCGGGCAAGATCTACGAGGTGGTTTACAAGGCCAAAGATCCCGCGCTGGTGGGGTTGGGACCAACGGGCATTCGCGACTTCTTGGCGTACCTCAAATACGGCGCCGACAACGCGAGCATCAACAGCGTAGGCGATTTCAAATATAAGCGCGTGCTCGGATTCGGCACCTCGCAATCCGGCCGCTTCCTGCGCGCATTTCTCTACAACGGCTCTAATGGCGATGAGCAGGGCCGCAAGGTATTTGATGGCGTGTGGGCGCATGTGGCCGGAGGGGGGCGCGGCAGCTTTAATCACCGCTTTGCGCAGGCATCGCGCGACGGACATCCGCATATGAACTGCTCGTACCCAACCGATATTTTCCCGTTTACCGACTTGCCACAGAGCGACGCCGAGACCGGGATGACCGGGGGCATACTGGACAAGGCGACTCTGACCGCGGTGGCGCCGAAGGTTTTCTATACGAACGGGTCTTATGAGTATTGGGGCCGCGCGGCGGCGTTGATTCATTCCTCGATCGACGGCAAGCAGGATGCGCTAATGTCGCCGGGTACGCGGGCTTACTTCTTGACCGGCACTCAGCACGGTCCCGGGGCGTTTCCCCCCAAGCGTGGCGCGGCCGAGCACTTACCGAATGGTAACGACTATCGGTGGCATATGCGGGCGTTGCTGGTATCGATGAACGAGTGGGTCACCTCGGGCAAGGAGCCGCCCGCCTCGCAGGTGCCGAAGGTGGATAAGGATCAACTGGTAAGCGCGGGCGCGGTGAACTGGCCGAAGATTCCGGGCACGAAGTTGCCGACGCGGCCGCAGCGTGCCTGGCGCGCCGACTACGGGCCGGAGTTCCGCAGCAAGGGCATCGTGACGCAGGAGCCGCCGAAGCTTGGCAATGCGTTTGCCGCGATGGTGCCGCAAGTGGATATCGACGGCAATGAGACGGCCGGAATCCGGCATCCGATGCTGGTTGCGCCCCTGGGATCCTACACGGGGTGGAACATGCGCAAGGCGTCGCAGGGCGCGGCCGATGAGCTCTACAGTATGGTGGGTTCGACGTTCTTCTTTGCCAAGACGAGGGCAGAGCGAATGAAGACCGGCGATCCGCGGCTGTCGATCGAGGAACGGTACAAGAACAAGCAGGACTACGTGGAGAAGTTCAGCGCGGCGGCACGGCAACTGGCCAAGGATGGCTATTTACTCGAGTCGGATTTGGATATGGTGATACGGCGCGGGGCTTGGTTCTGGGATCAGTTGATGACGACGCGGGCGGCGGCGAAGTAAGTAAGCTAATTAGCGAACGCGTCGTGGCGGCACTCCGATCGGTAGGCCGAGTATTCTGATATTGTGCGAATCTGGACTATTGGCTGGCTTTGCTCCCTGTCGCTTTCGGTTGCCGCGGCGCAGACTGAGTTGCTCCCGGACACTTTCTACATTACGTCCATCGCTATCGATTCAACCGGCGCCATGTACTTCGGCCGGTCCATCCCGACGGCCGATGCGCGGACATCGGCGGGTGTGTTCCAGCCGCGTGCGCTATCCACCGATTGCGGGCTCTCGGCGCAAGCGTCGCAGCCCTGCTCGCACGGATATGTTGTGAAAGTAGCGCCTTCGGGCGACCGGGTATTGTGGGCAACATACTTCGGCGGCGAGGGTGCGGACGCGGTTGAAAGAATCGCAATCGCGCCAGACGGCAATCTGTTCGTGGCCGGCAGTACTACGTCGAAGACCTTGCCTCTAACTGGTTATTCGCGTGAGCCGAGAGGGTTGTTCCTCGCCAAGCTGAGTGCAGAGGGTACTGCCGTGCTTGCGGGGACGTACTTCGGTGGGCCGGCGTCATGGGAACATCCCAGGGACAGAATCGGGGCGATGATTACGGATGCCAGCGGCAATGTCTATTTGGCGGGTTCAGCGTATTCCACACCATTCCCCACCACACCAGGCGCCTTCCAGCGCGGCCATATTCCTCCGGCCCCGTTTTCGGTCTGCGGCGGCATCGGAGACCATTTCCTGGCCAAGTTCGACGCGGCCCTAGGCCGCCTGCTGTTCTCGACGCTGGCCGGCACCCCGGGAAACGATGAGGTGTACGATCTGGCCATCGGAGCGGACGGGTCCCTCTACGTGTCAGGCGCCGATGGCAACAACCGGATTTGCCAGCACTCGATGTTGACGCGGGTCAGCGCCGATGGGTCAGCCGTCTTGTACTCCCTCAAGTCGTCTCGCTCGGGTGCTGCCGTGGCAGTGGCGGTAGATCCGGCGGGGAACGCTTATGTGGCAACGACTCCAAGAGGCTACGTCTACCCTGAAGGGGGCGAAATCTGGAAACTCGACCCACTGGGCCGCATCCTAGTATCGGCAGCAGTACCGGGCAATATTCAGGGCATGGCGCTGGCGCGGAACGGCGCACTACTCATAACTGGCCGAGCCTCACCGTTGCGGTTGGCTCTGACGCCCGGCGCTCCTCGAGCCTGCCAGGACCCGGCGACTTCAATTATTGGCAAAGAGTTCCTGTCGCGCCTTAGCCCAGAAACACTGGTAGCCAGCTACCGGGGCTTCCTCAACAGCGCTCGGTCGTGGCTGGCAGGGCCAGACCGGCTGTTGGTGGCGCGCCCCTATACCACCGCGCAGAACTTCGCTGTGCTTAGACCAGAGCCGCCTCCGCCAGGCACGGTCACGTGCTTAGCCAACGCCGCCAGCTACGATGCCTCGTACATTTCGCCCGGGGAGATAGTAACAGTCTTCGGCAACAGGATTGGACCGATAGCCGCCGTGGGCGCTCAGTTAGATGCGGCCGGGAACGTGACCAAGACTCTGGACGGCGTCCAGGTATTTGTGAACCGCGTCGCCGCGCCCCTGCTCTTTGCAAGTCCCGAACAGATCAACTTTGTCATTCCCTTCAGTAGTGCGGAGGCTGGAACCGTAACCGTGGAAGTGCGGAAGAATGGCCAGTTAGTCAGTAGCTTCGAAAAGCTGGCGCGCTTTGCTCACGTAGGCATGTTTACCCGTGACTCAACTGGAGCTGGCACGTTGGCTGCGCTCAATCAGGATCTCTCCGTAAACAGTGAGGCGAATCCTGCCTCGCCCGGCTCGGTGGTCGCGATCTTCGTTACCGGGACTGGGGCCCAGGCGCCGCAGCCAGTGGACGGCAGTCGTCATCCTACGACGCTGAGCCGTCCCGTAACGCCGATCGCCGCATTCGTCAATGGCGATGAGGCTCAGGTGGAATACGCGGGCAATGCCCCGATGTTAGTGGCAGGCGCCCTGCAGATCAACGTGCGCCTGCCCGACCCTTTGCGGCGCCCAGCCGACATTGCGAGTCCAGCCTTCATCCAGCTTGTGGTGGGTGGAGAGAGGTCCGGCGTTTTCTCAGCGGGCCCGATCCATGTGCGGTAGGTCCCGCTCAGTCCGGGGAGTACACAGTTTCTTCCGGCACGTCCGTGGGGCTTTCGAAATCCGGTTCGTCAGAAAAATTCGTGGGTTAGCTCGGGCTCAGGTAATTTCCCAAGTGAGTGATAAAGGGCGAGTTCCTGGACACGGAAGGTCCGGAAGCCAT
>JAYTKJ010000465.1:0-7701 GCA_043730365.1 Acidobacteriota bacterium
GCCCAAAATTCCAAAGTCCACCGAATCGGGATCAACCAAAAATGCGGCCCATCGCGATTATCTCTGCCGGCCTCTTGGGGATCGGTCTACTAACCTACCCTTGCGCCACCCACCACGGCCCGCATTTCGCGGCCGACATCAGTGGCCGGACGAGTCAAGCCTTGGTGGCAGCAGGCATCCCCAAAGTGGAGGTTGCTGGCGAAGGACAGGAAATTACGCTCAAGGGAGAAGTAGCATCCGGGGCCATCGTGGTGCGAGCAGGAGAGGAAGCTGCCCGAGTCTGGGGCGCCGAAAACGTGCATAACCTCCTTAAGGTGGCCGCACGGCGCCCGGTCGCGCCGCCGCCGGTGATGTCTGCCACCCAGCGGGTAGAGGCCGCCAACTGCCAAAGGGTATTCGACAGGCTGCTCGGCGCTGAGAAGATCCGGTTTGCGACGGGCAGCGCCGTCATCCAACGAGCGAGTTTCCGGCTCCTGAACCGTTTGGCCGACGCGGCGTCTAAGTGCCCGGCGGCCGCAATCGTCGTAGAGGGGCACACGGACTCAAGGGGCGCCCGTGAGATGAACATGACTCTCAGCCGGCTCCGCGCTGAGGCAGTGGTGAAGCACCTGGAAAGCAAGGGCGTGGCCCCCAGTCGACTGGCGTCCGAGGGATTTGGCCCAGATAAACCCGTGGCCAGCAACAAGACCGCCGCAGGGATGGAAAAGAACCGCCGGACCCAGTTCAAGGTCTGGGGCCTGTAGATTCTCCTGTGAGGCATCCAGTCTAGATTGAAAGGATTCCCAAGACCGTGAGCTACGTATTCTGGAACATTTTCTGGTGCCTGCTGGCGGCCGCTTTGTTAGGCGGTCTCGTTGGTTGGTTTTTGAAGACGTTGTTCGGCGATAGCGCCACCGCGGACTTGGACGCCAGTTGGCAGAGCCGCTTTGGGACACTCGAGAACGAACGGGACCGGCTGGCGTCGGCGCTGCGGGAGTCCGATGGCCAGACCAATATCCTGAGGACCAGACACTCGGCGCTCGAGACCGATTTCAGCAAAGCGACCACCGAGCTGGATGCCATTTCCGGAAAGCTGATGATTCAGGAAGAGTCATTGTCCGAGTGGAACGACAAGGCTCGCGCATGGACCGGCGAGCGCGCCAAACTCGCGGCTGATCTGGAAGGCTGGAAGCGCAAAGGTACCGACGCAGCGGCGAAGCTGGCTAAGCTGGAAGCCGACTGCGGCTCCCGGGTTACCGATCTCGAGCTGAAACTTACAACCGCGGAGACCCAACTGGCCGCCGCTGCCAAGCAGCGAACTGAGCTTGAATCGAGTTGGACCGTTCGTTACTCGGCGATCGAAAGCGATCGCAACTCTTTCCAGGCGCAGTTGAGCGACCTGTCGGGGCGGACCGCAGCTGCCGACGCTGCCACTGCTGCGCGCATAGCCGATTTAGAGAGCCATCTCGCTAAAGCGATCAGCACCGGCCGGGAAGACGATGCGGCGTATGAAAAACGCATCGCAGACTTGAATGGGCGGATCGAGGCCATGATCGCTCACGACAGGGCCAACGACGCAGCCCATGAGAAGCAGACTGCCGAGTTCAAAGCCCACCTGAGCAAGTCCCAGACCGAACCGGCCCAAGCCGTCGCCGCTGACCGGGCCGATGATGCGGCGTATGAAAAGCGCATCGCAGACTTGAACGCGCGAATCGAGGGTATGGTCGCTCACGACAAGACCAACGACGCCGCCGCCTACGAGAAGCAAATTGCCGGCTTCAAAGCCCAACTCGCCAAATCTCAGACCGAACTGGCCAAGGCCGCCGCAACCGATCGGGAACAGGATGCGGCCTATGAGCACCGTATCGCTGACTTGACTGAGCGCATCGAGAAGATGATCGCGCACGACAAGGCCAACGACGCCGCCTACGAGCAGCAGATTTCCGGCTTCAAAGCCCAACTCGCCAAATCCCAGACCGAACTAGCCAAGGCAGCCGCGACTGACAGGGAACAGGATGCGGCCTACGAGCACCGTATCGCTGACTTGACCGAGCGCATCGAGAAGATGATCGCTCACGACAAGGCCAATGACGCCGCCTACGAGCAGCAGATTGCCGGCTTCAAGGCCCAACTGAGCAAATCCCAGGCGGACTTGGCCAAAGCCGTAGCCGCTGACCGGAACGATGATGCGGCGGCCTACGAGAAACGCCTCGCTGGGTTGGAGACGCAACTAACGGCGTCCCGAACCGAGCTGACTCAACTGAAATCCGCCGAGGGCAAGAAAGCCATCACCGGCGACATCGAGCGGATTGAAGGCATCGGTCCGGCCTACGGCCAGAAGTTGCGATCGATCGGGATTGCCTGGGTGCGCGAGTTGCTCGATCAGGGTGGAGATTCGAAGGGCCGGCAACGGATCGCGGCCGAAACGGGAATCAAAGCCGAGTTGATATTGGCCTGGGTGAATGCAGCCGACCTGCTGCGCGTGGACGGCGTGACGCCAGACTGGGCCGAACTGCTCGAAGCCACGGGCGTCGACACGGTGAAGGAACTCAAGAATCGCGTCCCGGTAAATCTACTCGCCAAGATGACGGAGACCAATCCCACCGGGGCCAGGGGCCGCATCGCTCCGACGCTGCCGGAACTGGACGACGTAGAAGGCTGGATTGCGCAGGCCAAGGTGATGCGCACGCGCGTGTCCCACTGATTTCACTTTTTCCCGCGGCTCTTGCTGAGCTTCAGGACATCCTCGTAGTTGATAATGTAGTCGGCCAGGGAGACCCGGCCGATTGCTTCACCAATTACATCGAGCGGTAAGTCGTCAAGCTTCTTGAAGCGGATGCAGCTCTTGCCCATGTCCAGCTTCTTGCCACTGGCTTGAAACTGCTGACGCAGCCATTGCTCCATAGGCGGGCTCTGATAGACGGTCATCAGATAGAGCGCCATGTAGTTCTTCTGCGAGGCGAGGCCGGCAAACGGAAGCGGCTGTTTGGGATCGCAGTGATAGCCGGCCGGGTATAGTTTGTGCGGCACCACGTAGCCGATCATTCCGTAGCCCATCTGCTCGGTGAAGCCCTTGGGAAGATTTTTACGAATCACCGCCCGCACCTTGGCGATGGCCTCACGACGTTCGTCGGGCAGTTCGTTCAGATAATCGGCGACAGTCGCAGCTTGGCTCTGCACGGCGAAGACCTCCTACGAACCGTCAAATCGCTTAAAGATCAGGCAGCCGTTGGTGCCGCCAAAGCCAAACGAGTTCGACAGCGCGCAATCGATGCGCATGGGGCGGGCGTGATGAGGAATGAAGTCCAGATCGCATTCCTCATCCGGATGATCGAGATTGATGGTGGGCGGAGCGATCTGATCGCGCATGGCCAGCACGGTAATGCCGGCTTCCAGTCCGCCGGCGCCGCCCAGCAGGTGGCCGGTCATGGACTTGGTGGAACTGATGGCCACCTTGGCCGCATGATCGCCAAAAGTGGTCTTGATCGCGCGCACTTCGAGCGGATCCCCAACCGGGGTGGACGTGGCGTGGGCGTTGATGTAGTCGATCTGATCCGGCGTGATGCCGGCATCCTTGATAGCGCGCCGCATGACGCGGATGATGCCATCGCCATTGGCGGCTCCGGAAGTGATGTGATACGCGTCGCCGGTCATCCCATAGCCAATGACCTCGGCCATGATGTGGGCGCCGCGCCTCCGGGCAAACTCGAGTTCTTCCAGCACCAGCACGCCGGCGCCTTCTCCCACCACAAAACCGTCACGGTCCTTATCCCAGGGCCGGCAAGCGGTAGCCGGGTTGTCGTTGTTGTGGGTGAGGGCCCGCATGGCGGCAAATCCGCCCACGCTCATTGGCGTTACGGCCGCCTCGGAGCCGCCGCAGATCATGGCGTCGGCATCGCCGCGCTGAATAAGCCGGAACGAATCTCCGATGCAATGGGTGCCGGTAGTGCACGCCGTGGCGGTGGCCGAATTGGGCCCCTTGGCGTTATACCGGATCGATACCTGTCCGGAGGCGAGGTTGATGATCGTGGCGGGAATGAAGAACGGCGAGATCCGGTCAGGACCGCGTTCGAGCAGAATCTTGTGCTCACGCTCGATGATCTCGAAGCCGCCGATGCCACTGCCGATGTAGACGCCAACCATGTCGGCATCTTCATCGCTCACCACCAAGCCGGACTGCTTCATCGCAAAATGACTGGCCGCGACGGCAAACTGGATAAAGCGGCCCATCTTGCGGGCTTCCTTCTTTTCGATGAAGACGAGAGGGTCGAAACCCTTTACCTCACCAGCGATGCGGCAGCTAAAACCCGTCGGGTCGAACTGGTGAATAGGACCAATCCCGTTACGGCCTTCCCGACAGCCAGCCCAAGTTTCTTCTGTTCCAATGCCTAGCGAGGACAGAAGGCCCACGCCTGTGACAACGACTCTGCGTGCCAAACTCTACTCCGTGTCGAAATTCAAGAAGCGCGGACGAGGCGCGCCCAGCTATTTCTTTTTCGCCTTAATATAGTCAATCGCGTCTTTGACGGTGGCGATCTTCTCGGCATCCTCATCGGGGATGTCCAGATCGAAAGCCTCTTCAAAAGCCATGACCAGTTCGACGATGTCGAGCGAATCGGCCCCCAGGTCGTCTACAAAAGACGCCGTGCCGTCGACCTGGGCTTCGTCTACGCCCAGTTGCTCGACAATGATCTGTTTCACTTTCTGCTCGGTTGCCACGGATCCCTCCACTTGGTCCATAAAGCACTTGATTGTAGCGCACAACCGCCGGCCATTGGTGGTAGTAGTACCAAAAAAGCGTACCTACCCGATCTGGTCCATGGTTTCAGGCACAATCTTCACCTAAAATCGGATTAGGTATGGCCCTCGGCCCCACTGTTGTTTTGCTGGCGGCGATCGTCGATCCCCGAATAGCAGCCTTGCTGGACCGTGTCAGCGAGGAAGCACGCGTTTTCACCGATCAGAGCCCTCGCTACGTCGGCGTGGAGAAGCTGACCCAAAGAGGCCGTATGGCCGCGCCCAGGTTCAAGCTGCGCCAGGGTGGCAATCCCAATGATGCACCCACGATCGCCTATCGGACCACCGAACTTATTTCCGAGTACAGCTTCGGGAGCCTGAAGGAGGCACCGGGCGAACTGCGAGAGATCCGGTTGGTAGTTGCCGTCAACGGGCGGCCAATTCGAAACCAAATGAAGGCCAGGCTCGAACTCGCCGAAGGCATGTCGGGCGACCGTGACCGCCTCAACAAGCAAATGCTGCTTGATATGGAAGCCAATGGCATGGTGGGAGCTGCGACCGACCTTGGTCAAATGCTGATGCTGTTCAGCCGGGCCAAACTGCAGCAGCTTGAGTTCACGATGCTGCCGGATGGCCAACTGGGCGAGGAAGCCGTGGCGGTGCTTGGCTATCGGCAAAAAGGAGAACTGGCGGCGCGCGTCTATCACGGCAAGGAGGCGGCGGACATGCCGCTACAAGGCGAGCTGTGGATCCGGCGGAGCACCGGGCTGCCGATTCGCATTACGGCCGAAGGGCTGCTCAAAGAGGGAAAACACACGGTACGCCACAGCTTTGCCGTCGACTATGGACTTTCGGCCCAGGGCGTGTTGCTGCCGGTGAGTTGCACCTATCGCCGCATGCAGAATGCTTTGCTGACCGTGGAGACGGTGGCGACGTATACTGACTTCAAGATGTTCTCAGCTGACGCCGAGATTAAGTTCGCGGTCGAGGGCGAACCGCAGCAGTGACCACCGCTCCGGTGGTTTATCTCCATGGCTTCGCGTCCGGACCGGGCTCCAAGAAAGCTCGCTTTTTCGGTGAGCGCTTCGCCGGGCGTGGCGTGCCGTTTGCGGTACCGGACTTGGCGGCCGGCGATTTCAGCCACCTGACGCTGAGCGGGCAACTACAGGTAGTCGAGGACGCGATTGGCGACAGAGTAGTGGGCTTGATGGGCTCCAGCATGGGTGGCTATCTGGCGGCGCTCTATGCTGCGGCGCATCCGGCCCAGGTGCGGCGTCTGGTATTGATGGCGCCTGCCTTTGATTTTGCCGCGCGCTGGCGCCAGCGGCTGGGCGAGCCCGCCTTCGCCGAATGGGAACGCACCGGGTTGCTCTCTGTCTTTCACTACGGAGCCGGCAAGCCTGCCCAAGTAGGTTTTGGCCTGTATTTGGACGCGCTGGAGCATCCGCCCTTCCCCGCTGTTACCCAGCCCACACTCATCTTCCATGGCGCCGGTGATGACGTCGTGCCGGTAGAACTGTCGGAACGATTCGCAACCGGCCGGGAGGCCTACGTTCGGCTCCGCCGCTTTGACTCCGATCACGAACTGTTGGACGTTACCGATCCAATGTGGGAGGAAACGTGGGCGTTCTGGCAGGATTGATGGCGCTGGCGGCGTTGCCGGTGATCGAAGAGTCCACGGTGGCCCTGAAGCCGACGCCGCTGGTGGGGCCGTTGTTCGAGACGTATTCGGTGGTGATCGTTCCGCCACCCACCAGCCCGCCGGAGCATTCGCTAACCCGTCTGCGGGCCAACACGCCGACGGTCTGGGTGGATGGGATGCGTCTCAGCCCGAACGAGGACGGTGATTTCGATCTCCTCAATCTGCATCCCCGGCGGCCGAGCCGCATCACATTGATAGGGTGGCAACCGGAGGCCGTATTGATTGAGACGACACGGGTGCTGGTTACCCGCCATGAGATTGGGGCCAGCCAGACGAAGTTATGGGTGCGCAATTCCCTGGAGGACACCGTCAACGTCTATACGACCGTCACAGGTTCAAACGGGGCCCAGAGGACCGGCAGTGCGACGATTCCTCCCGGTGTAAGCCAGATACTGGCCCTTGACGGGGCCGTTGGCGAGACTGATCCGCCCTGGCGGATCGAGCTGGAAAAACAGGAGGAGGCCATGGAAGGGGGCTACCGCTTCGTAAAGACGGTTGTACCGCCGTACGGGGCCAACTGTTAACACTTATGAGAAACCATAGGCCCATGTCTTTTGAATTGTGTATGCTACACTTTTTGGTAGCGAGAGCGTTCGAGAAAGTTACCATTTTCTGCAACCCTCGCGCCGCTGTCAGCGTCTTCACAATTGGAGGAGCGCAAGCGAAGAAGCGGGATGAGTGCAACGATGGTGCCTGAAGCGAACTGGCCAGCCGACAACGACCCCGATATTCACCTGCGGCGATTGCTCGCCGAGGATATGTCGAAGCCGTGGTTCTATTCGATTTTCCAAAACCTCAAGGAAGCTTTTTTCCCGACGCCTTTGCCGCCGCTAGAGGTCACCTCCAAGCCGGTCGCGGTCAAAGATATCTGGGGATTTTACGGCGGCCAAGGCAAGCGGTCTGGAGCTACCTCGGTGCTGGTGCACGTTTCCGTGGTGGCCTTGGCGCTGTTTCTCGGCACCAATGAGACGATCCAGAAAGTCGCCAAAGACACCACCCAGATTTTTCTACCTGATGACCTGAAGCCTTTCCTCCCACAGAAACCCAAAGCGGCAGGGGGCGGCGGCGGCGGCGGTGATCGCTCGATATTGCCACCGGCTAAGGGTCAGTTGCCGAAGCCTTCTCCCAAGCAGTTTGTACCGCCAGCGCAGGTGATTCCGAATCCCGAGCCTAAGCTTGAAATGACCCCGACGATCGATATTCCGATCGAGGTAGCCAACAACAAGTTGCCCCAGTGGGGTGACCCGCTGTCCAAGATCGGCCCGCCGTCCAACGGATCGGGC
>JAYTKJ010000466.1:0-19665 GCA_043730365.1 Acidobacteriota bacterium
CCACACTGTCCAGTCGCTTCGCCACAGTGATCTCGCCTTTTGAATACCGGGCCTTCAGCGCCTCGCTGAGCGCGGCGGAACGCTCGGGTTCACCGTGGACGAGGAAGACATGGGTCTTTGGGCCTTGGATGCGGTCAAAGTAGGCGAGCAGTTCATCGTGGTCGGCGTGGCCGGAGAAGGAGTCGAGAATCTCGATCTGGGCGCGCACCTGGTACTCGTCGCCGAGGATGTTTACCTTTTTGAAACCCTCGCGCAGCTTCCAGCCCAGTGTCTGCTCGGCGCAGTAGCCGACGAAGAGGATGGTGTTGCGGTTGTCGCCGATGTTGTTGCGCAGGTGATGCAGGATGCGCCCGGCCTCGCACATGCCGGACGCCGAGATGATGACCATGGGGCCGTGCATGCCGTTCAACGCGCGGGACTCACTAGCGTCGCGGACATACTTCAGGCGGCTGAAGCCAAACGGATCGCCCTCGCGCAGAAAGCGATTTGTTGCCTCGTCGAAACACTCCGGGTGCCTGCGGTGCGCTTCGGTGGCGTTCACCGCCAATGGGCTATCGACGAACACGGGGATCGAGGGGATCTCGCGCCGCTCGGCCAATTGATGCAGCAAGAGCACCAACGCCTGGGTCCGGCCCACCGCAAAGGCCGGCACAATGATGCGGCCACCGCGCTGCGCCGTGCGATTGATTACGTCAGCCAGCTTCTTCAGCACATCCTCACCGCGCTGGTGCGTGCGATTGCCGTAGGTGCTTTCGAGGATCATGTAGTCGGCTTCGCCTGGAGGCTCAGGGTCGCGGATGATCGGCAACCCGTGCCGGCCGACGTCGCCGGAAAAAATCAGCCGCGTGCTCTTGCCATTTTCGCCACGATGCGTGAGCGCTACGAAAGCGGATCCGAGCAGATGGCCCGCATCGTGATACTGGAAACTTAACTCGTCGGAAAGCTGCTTCTCCTCGCCATACGGCAGCGGGCGGAAGGCGCCCAGGATACGTTCTGCGTCCACCATCGTATAGAGCGGCTCCACGCGCTGGCCCCGTTTGCTCTTGCGTGTCTCCCAACGCTTGTTGACAAACTCGGCGTCTTTCTCCTGGAGGAAGGCCGAGTCCTTCAGCATCGAGTCGCACAGGTCCTTGGTGGCCGGCGTCGCGTGGACAACGCCGCCAAAGCCGGAGCGCGAGAGGGAGGGCAAGTTACCGCTATGGTCGATGTGGGCGTGTGAGAGCACGACGCCCGCCACCTGCCGGCCCGGGACTGCCAGGTTCCGGTTGCGATCGAACGATTCTTCACGGCGGCCCTGATAGAGACCGCAGTCCAGCAGGAACCGCTGTCCGCCGGTGGCGATCTCATGCATCGAGCCGGTGACGGTTTTGGCGGCGCCCCAAAAAGTAAGCTTCATTTAAGATCCAAGCATCCCAGCAACTGCGTATCTCTCCAAAGACCGATTCTGCGACAAAATGGATATTCTAGTGTGCCAAACTTCTTAACAGCCAGTTTGAAGTGGGTCTTTCCGCTGTCCCTCGTGTTGCTGGCCCGCCCGATGCCGGCCCAAACCCGCGCGGCCGAAATCGAGAAGCAGCGCGACGCCAAGACTTCCAAGCTCACCGAGGAAAAGCCCACGGCAATCGAAGAACGCTTGATCTACATCAAGGAGGCCAAATTGCTGGAGCGCACCGGCGGCGGCTTCGGCGGATTGAGGCTCAAGATCGGCGGCATGCCCACCGGTTCGGGGTTTGCATTGGGCCCGGAGTATTTTCGAGATGACCTTGCCGCCGGCAAGCTGATCTTTAGCGCTGGCGCTCAGGCTTCCACTCGCCAATGGTTGCGCCTCAACGCCAGCCTGGCGGCGCCTGCTCTGGCCAAGGGCAAGATGTTCTGGGAAGCCTACGGGGTGCATCGCGACTACAACAGCCTCACGTATTATGGCCCTGGGCCTGACTCGGAAAAGCGCAATCGCAGCACCTACAGGCTCGAGGATACGGCGTTCGATACGCTGCTTGGAGTCAAGCCGAACAAGTGGGGGCGCTTCGGCTCCAGCGTGGGATTCATTGAACTGAACGCCGGCCCCGGACGAGAGAAGCGTTTTGCTTCGGCCGACCGGCTCTTTCTTTCTAACCCGCTCTCGCCGGGCTTCGATCGGCAAACCGATTTCTGGCGCTGGGGCACCTTTGGTCAGATTGACTACCGGGACAGCCCCACCGGTCCGCGGTCCGGCGGCAACTACACTGCGCGATTTGACGTATTCAACGACACCGATCTGGCCCGGCACGATTTTCGGCGCCTCGACATGGAAGCGCAGCAATATCTCCCATTCTTCAACCAACGGCGTGTCTTTGCACTGCGGGCGCGCACAGTACAAACGTTCCTCCGCAGCGGTCAGACGCTGCCGTTCTATCAGCAGACCGCGCTCGGTGGCGGCGATGACTTGCGCGGTTTCCGGCCCTATCGTTTCCACGGCAACAATTTGGCCATGGCGAATGTCGAGTACCGCTGGGAGGTGTTCAGCGGGCTCGACATGGCGGTGTTCGCCGACGCGGGCCAGGTCTCCAATCGTAAGTGGCAGTTTCGAGCGCGGGATATGGAGACGGCGGTGGGCTTCGGATTGCGCTTCAATGCCCGTAACGCGCCTTTCCTGCGGCTCGACGTTGGCTTCAGCCACGAAGGCTTCCAGATTTTCCTGAAGTTCAACGGCATGTTTGCGCAGCGGCCGTGGGGCTCGTCAAGCGCGCCGCATATTTTCTAAAGCAAGGAGGAGCACTGATAGCGGATGAATCAACTGAACGCCATCTTATTGAGCAGCCTCCTATTGGCCAGCGCCGCGCCGGCCCGGAAGTTCTACGACGACGATCCGCTTGAACGTGAGCCGGCTCCGCGCAACGCCGCCAACGCGGCCCGGCGCAAGATCAGCGACTATTTCGATTTCTTCCAGCAAAGTTTTGCCCCGCCCGGCGAACTGAACAAGCCGGGAAAACCCATCCCCGCCCAAGCCGTCAACACGCTGGGTGAGCCGATGGACAGCGCCTGGTTCACGCGACGCCATTACTATGAGCCGATGAGCTTGGAGGCATTGGTGCGCGGCCCGCGGAATGGCCCTGCGCCTTCAACCTCGGGAAAATGGCGCGTGGTCAAGGCCAAGAGCGAAGGTGTCACACCAGGCCTCGAGTTTATCGATTCCAGCAACCGCCGGTATGTGCTCAAGTTCGACCCGCTCGAGTTTCCGGAGATCGCCACTGGTCCGGATGTCCTGGTGGCCAGGTTCTTCCATGCCCTGGGCTATTGGGTGCCTGACAACTTCATCGTGCACTTCGCGCTGGACCAACTGGAGTTGAGCAAGGACGTCAAGCTGGTTGACGCCAAAGGCAAGGAACGCCTGATGACCAGCCGCGATCTGACCGAATTGCTCATCCGAGTGCCGAAAGACCAGGACGGCCGGTATCGCGGCGGCGCCAGCCTGTTTCTAGCGGGCAAGCCGATCGGTCCGTACAAGTATTTCGGAACGCGCACCGACGATCCCAACGACACCGTGCCGCATGAACACCGGCGTGATCTGCGGGGACTGAGCGTCTTCTGCGCCTGGCTGGCGCATGACGACTCTCGGTCCATCAATTCGTTGGACATGATTGTCGAAGAGGGCGGCCCGCCGCATATTCGTCATCACCTCATTGACTTTGGCTCTACCCTGGGCAGCGCCAGTTATGGACCCAATTCACCACGCTCCGGCTTTGAGTACCTCTATGACAAGGGCGTAATCGCCCGTCAATTCCTGACACTCGGCCTTTGGGTGCCCAATTGGGCCAAGGCAGAGTATCCGAACGACCCCGCCGTGGGGCGCTTTGAGTCCAAGCGGTTCGACGCTGCCAAGTGGGTCGCCGAATATCCGAATCCGGCTTTCACCAACCGCCTTCCCGACGATGGCTTCTGGGTGGCGAAACAGGTGATGGCGTTCACCGACGAGCAGGTGCGGGCCATCGTCGCCACCGGCGAGTACAGCCGCCAGGAGAGTGCCGATTGGATCGCCAACGCGCTCATCGAACGCCGCGACAAAATCGGCCGCGCCTTCTTTGCCCCCGTTCTGCCGCTGGACCGGTTCTTGATCGCCGGCGACAAACTCAAATTCGAAGATCTGGCGGTGACGCACAAGTTTCGAGCGGCACGGTCAATCCAGTTTGCGTGGTCCATCTTCGACAACGACACCGAGCAGAAGAAATCACTGCCGGCATCTGAATCGATCCCTGCCGGCGCGGTCCTTGTCGACGGCTACCTGGCCTGCGACTTGACCAGCACCGATCCCGGCGATGCCGGCAAGTCCGTCACGGTCTACGTGCGGAAACTCGCCACCGGACTGAAGATTGTGGGGATCGATCGCAAGTGGTGATCGCGCTACGGCCCCGCCACTGTCGCCGATTCAATGAGGCTCGTGCGCAGCGATTCTTCCGCACCCGATAGTCTTCCAGACCGCGCGTCGTAATCGTGCGGCACATCTTAGATCCTTAAATGGCACTAGGGGAGAGCAACATTTCGCTCGGCACGCTTGCACCCTCCCAAGGGATCTCCGCTTCGATTGGAGGAGACCCCGACGGCGGGAAGTTTTTCCGCTGATTGATCGATGAAGTTCGCATCCACCAGGCAGGTTTGCCCGAACCAACATTGCGATTTTACGATCTATTGCACGCGGAGACCGTGCGGAGTGTCAGGGAACCAGCGTCCCTCCCGACCCGTTGACACCGTGGCCGACCTGGGGCGCGTGCTACCCGAGAATATCAGATGGTTAGCACTGCGCCCCCCGGCAACCAGATCCGTAATCAACTCCAGCGTTCTAAAACCAGGAATGGATTCTCCAAATCGAGCGGCCGTGCCACAGGTAGTAGTATGCACTTTGCCGAATGTGATCTGCCGGGCGGCGCCGCCTGGCACGTATGGTGGGGCGGCCCAGCCCTGACGCGCTGCCGTTGTTTCCGGTAGAATCGAGCCAGTAGGCAGCATGCCCATTCCTGTCACCGAATCGCCATATCGCCCCGTGCCCATGGAACCGCGACGAAAGCGATGGACCAGGTCTGACTGTAGCGTTTTTGAGGCAACGGGGCTGTGGGACGAGCAGCGGCTCGAGTTGATCGAGGGAGAGTTGATCGACAAGATGGGGAAGAATCGCCCCCACACAAATGCCTTGGTTCTGATCCAGGCCTGGTTGATTGGAGCCTTCGGCGTGGCGCTGGTGAATCCTGAGACGTCTATCGATGTAGCTCCCGCCGATAATCCCACCAGTGAGCCCGAGCCCGATCTGATCGTGCTACGGCGTCCAACCTGGGAGTACACTTCGTCGAACCCCAAGCCAGAGGACATTCAGTTGCTGGTCGAAGTCTCCGATTCCACTCTGGGATTCGATCTGACGAGGAAAGCGACACTCTATGCGCGGGCCGGCATACCTGAGTATTGGGTTTTGGATGTCGCCGCACGGAGGCTGATCGTCCACCGTGAGCCCGCCGATGGCCGATACTCCGCCATCACTGCTTATGGCGAAGCTGAAGCCGTGGCGCCCCTGGCCGCGCCCGCATTCGAATTTCGGGTGGCCGAAGCGTTTCGCCGCAGCTAGCGCCGAACTCACTGCCGCGAAGCCAGCCAAAAATCGCGCCCTATAGATCCACATCATTGCGGTCCATGCGGGCCGAGCGGGGTGCGTTTGGCACACTCGCGGTTGAACTCCTCTGGCCGCGCGCAAATCGGCCCGGCGAGATGCAGTTGCGTTGAAGCCGTGGGGCGACAGATACGCGGCCAGATCGCGAGTCAGACCAATGATACCGGCTTTCGCGGCCGCGTCCACCGAGGCCGGCGGCTCTAAGCGAGGTTGACGATGGAGGAGTTTGTAAAGGACTTCGTGGCTGCGTGGAGCAAGGCGATAAACCCCGATCGCTACGACCTTGCCTGAGCTTTAATTGAAAAGAGAGCGGTGAACGCAAAAAAATCAGCGATTCTTCCGCACTCGATAGTCTTCCACGCCGCGCGTCGTGATCGTCCGGCACATCTCAAACAATCGAGACCTCGCCCGCGAGCCCACGCGCTCGGTCAGATAGTAGCGATTGGCCAGCTCACCCGCCACGCCCGTCGACATGGAGGCATCGCCGGCTTCGGAATCACGCAGGTTCGTCGTCGTGATCAACGGCTTGTTCTGGTTGTAGCGATAGGTGATGAGCGAGGTCACGGTGTCTTCCACCCAGTCTGTCACGCGGTGCGCGCCCAGATCGTCCAGCACCAGCACTTCGCAATCAAGCGCCGTTTGATAGGCCTCGCGTTGTGCGGCGCCCGATGCCTGGTCATAGCTGGACCGGATGCGCTCCAGCAGATTCTGATAGTCGAAAAACACGCACTCAAAGCCGCGCGCAATCAGCCGTTTCATCACTGCCACGGCCAGGTGGGTCTTGCCCGTACCAGGGTCACCGATGAACATCAGCCCCTGCTTCTTGGTGCCGTACGGATACTCGCGCGCATAGGACGCGGCGATGGTCACCGCGGTCTGCAAGATCCTATGCGTAACCGGATTCTCCGGCTGTGTGGTGAAGTTGTCGAAGGTGGCCTGCCGGAACAGCGGCGGGATGTTGGCAACTTCAAGCAGCCGTCCGGCGCGCGCCGTCGAAACGCACTGACAGCGTTCCACCGCACTGATCCCGTCGCGATTGGCCTGCCGCCAGCCGCTGCCGCCACACTGCGGACACACCGCCGCTTCTGTTGCGCTCATAGCAACTCCAAGGGTAGCGCGCTCACTCAATCGCCGCCAACACCTGGCCGGTGGCCACCGCGTCGCCAGCCTTCACGCTCACAGTCACGACGCGGCCAGCCTTAGGGGCAGGCATTTCGTTCTGCATCTTCATCGCCTCCATCACTACGATGCCCTGCCCGGCTGCGACCTCGTCTCCTTCTCGCACCAGCACGCGGATCACCTTGCCTGGCATCGGAGCCCGGACGTCGCGCCTGCCACTGAGCCCGCCGGACGCGGCCTCAGCCGAGAGCTCGCGCGGATCGTCCACCATGACCGCAAAGACGCGCCCCTCTACCCAGGCCGAGGCTCCGTCGAGAGAGACTTCAATGCTCTGCCCGTCGATCAAAGCAGACCAGACACCGGGCTCCACCTGCTCCATTGAAAGGTTGCCCACGGCAGGTTCAACCGGAACTCCATCCACCAGGATTCTGGCTTTCATCGCAGCAGCCGCTCTCTGCCCTCTCGCAGCCAGGCGGTGCAATTGGCGGCGTTGACGGGCGCGGGAGAAGCCACCGCCGCGGTCCGGGCAGCGGCGACAGCGAGTGATACCGCCAACCGTGTTGCCGGGGCGGCGTCGCCTTGGGCAGCCCTCCGGTGTTGAAATTCCTCGATGAACCCGGTATGGATTTGCCCAGCGCCAAATTCCTTGTCCACTAGCACTTCACGAAGAAAACTCAAGTTTGTCTTGATCCCCGTGATCGCATACTCGTCAATCCCTCGCACCAGCTTGGCAACGGCCATTTCCCTGCTTTCACCGTAGCCCACCAGTTTGGCCAGCAACGAGTCATACTCAAGCGGCACCGTCCAGCCGCCGTAGACGCCCGAATCCACGCGGATCCCGGGGCCACTCGGTTCGGCGGCGCGCTCAATCCGGCCGGGAGACGGCAGGAAATTCGTTTCAGGATCTTCGGCGCAGACCCGGCACTCCATCGCCCATCCCCGCCAAGTCACGTCCTCCTGGCGCAGCGTCAACCTCTCGCCCGCGGCGATGCGAAGCTGCCAATGCACCAGATCGAGGCCGGTCACAAGTTCAGTCACCGGATGCTCAACCTGCAGCCGGGTGTTCATTTCGAGAAAGTAGAACCGGCCATCCTCGTCAACCAGAAACTCCACGGTCCCGGCGTTAAAGTAGCCGGCCGCCCGCGCCGCCGCCACCGCCGCCTGACCCATGGCCGCCCGTAGTTCAGGCCGCGTGGCGACGAACGGCGAGGGGCTCTCTTCAATTACTTTCTGGTGGCGGCGCTGCACCGAGCATTCGCGTTCGCCCAAATGAATCAGATGGCCGTGGCGGTCACCCAGCACTTGGATCTCAATGTGCCGGGGGCGCTCAATCAACTTCTCCATGTACACCGCGCCGCTCTTGAAAGACCGCTCCGCTTCGCTTGACGCATCCCGAAACGCCGCTTCGAGCGCATCGGCTGAGGCCACACGGCGCATGCCCTTGCCGCCCCCTCCGGACGCGGCTTTCAACATCACCGGATAACCGATTTCATCCGCAAAGCGCAAGGCCTCAGCCGCATCGGACAACGGGTTCTCGGTCCCCGGCACCGTGGGAGTCCCGGCGCGCTGCGCCACGCGGCGGGCTTCGGTTTTCAGACCCATGGAACGGATCGAGCCGGCGCTGGGACCGATGAAGACCAACCCGGCCGCATCGCACGCCGCCGCAAAATCCGCATTCTCACTGAGGAATCCGTAGCCCGGATGAATCGCCTCCGCGCCCGTACGCCGGGCAGCGTCGAGAATCCGCTCACCGTCGAGATAGCTTTCGGACGAAGCGGCGGGACCAATAGCGATCGCTTCGTCAGCCCGCCGGACATGGAGCGCCTTCCGGTCGGCCTCCGAATAGACGGCCACACTGGCAATACCCATCTCACGCAACGCGCGCAAGATGCGCACCGCGATCTCGCCGCGATTGGCCACCAACACCTTTCGAAACACTTCTAGTCATTGTAACCATCCTTCAATGTGCTAGAGTCATAATGGTTTGGCGACTTCTTCAAGCGCGGGAGAGCATACTGTGGCAGTAGCCGAAGGGATGAAGGGCTCCTTTAAGGAACGTGGCATCCGTTTGACGCGACAGCGTCAAATTCTCCTCAACCTCATCGACAAGTCCGGCCAGCATCTCGATGCCGAGAGCCTCTATCACCTGGCGCGCAAGGAAGATCCCAAGCTCAACCGCGTTACCGTCTACCGTACTCTAAAGCTGCTCAAGCAGGGCGGCCTCGTGGACGAACTTGATCTGATGCACTTCGGCGGCGATCAGCATTTCTACGAGACACGCCTCAAGCAGGAACACGCGCACGTCATCTGTCTGCGCTGCGGCAAGGTTGAAGAGTTCTTTGGCGAGCCGCTGCAGAAGCTCCGGAGCCAGGTGGAAGATCATTTCGGATTTGAGATTGTCCTGGCCCGTACTGAAATCGGCGGGTACTGTGCCCACTGCCAGGCTCTGCGCGCTCTGGAAATGAGCGAGGCGGCGCAGCAACACCAGCAGGCGCAAGCAGCTGAAGATACGGCAAGGCCCGCCCGAAAACGCGCCGTCACCGCCATCGGATAAATCCCCATCATCATGCCTCCGAGCGCCGCGCAGATCGCCTCGCTGGCAGTCATCAATCCGTCCGGGCAACGCACTCGCCTCCTGATAGACGCCGAGCCCTTCCTGATCGGGCGTCAGCCGGACAACCAACTGGTACTGCGCGACAATCGCGTCTCGAGGGTTCACGCCCGCATCACACGGGAAGGCGATGACTACTCGATCGAGGACCTGCGCAGCCGCGCCGGCGTCTTCTTAAACGGCGTGCAGATTCAAACCTCGGCCCGGCTCCGCAATGCCGACGTGATCACCTTCGGTTTCACCGACGGCTATCAATTGGTCTTCACGCACGAGGACCAGGCTATCAATCGGCTAGCCGAGAAAGTCTCGGGCGGAACGGATGGGGCTGGAGGTTTGAGCAGGCTGCGCGCTCTGGTGGAAGTGGCTCGGTCTCTCCAGACCGCGCTTTCGATTCATGAGGTGCTCGAGTCGATTGTCGACGCCGCATTGGCGATCACCCGCACCGAGCGCGGCTTCCTCTTTCTAAAAAAAGATGGAGAACTGAAGATCGAAATCGCCCGCGATAAGAGCGGAATGCCGCTGGCGGCGTCGGACCTGCGGGTGCCCACGCGCCTCATCCAACGCGCACTTGAAAAACGGCGCGAATTGCTGTCGATGCATTTCGATCCGCTGTTCAGCGACGCCGAATTGCCCGACCAATCCGTGGCCTCGCTCGATCTGCGCAGTGTGGTCTGTATCCCGCTCATCCGCGTCCGCAGTGCCGAGTTGCAGGAGACTATGGTCAGCAGCCCCGCCGACACCACTGGCCTGCTCTATCTGGATTCCCGCCTCGATCTGGCTGACCTTTCCTCAGGCAATCGGGAAATCCTGCAAACTCTGGCGATAGAAGCGTCGACGGTCCTGGAGAACGCGAGGCTCCTGGAAGAGGAACGCGCCCGCCATCGCCTGGAAGGGGAACTCCGCATTGCGCGCGATCTGCAACAGGATCTGCTGCCTTCGCGCCTGCCCTCCACCGGTTGGTTTCGCGTCACCGGCTCCAGCGTGCCTTCGCAACAGGTGGGCGGCGATTATTTCGATGCGGCGCTGGCGGCCTCCGGCGACTGGTGGACGATGGTGGTTGCCGACGTGAGCGGCAAGGGTGTAGGCTCGGCGCTGCTTGCCTCACTCCTGCAGGGCGCGTTCCTGCATGCGCCGACGGATGAAACGTCGATTCGCACCATGCTCGAGCGCATCAACACGTATCTGTATGGGCGCACCGAGGGCGAGAGATACGCCACCGTATTCTATGCCGCACTCCATCGCAGCGGCCGGATGTTGTGGAGCAACGCCGCGCACTGCCCGCCCGTCATTATTGAGGCCGGTGGCGAGACCCGCTCACTCGAGGCTACGTCGATGCCCGTCGGCATGCTTGATTTCACTCAGTTCGTCGTCCGCGAAACTCAGTTGTTGCCCGGCTCCCGCATCGTCGTTTACAGTGATGGCTACACTGATGCGCAGAATCCGCAGGGCGAGACGTTTGACCAGGCGCGGATTGCCGCCGTCCTGAGCGATTCGTCGGCTTACGGTGCCGAACGTCTCCACGCCTCGGTCTCGGCGGCGCTGCGGCGCTTCACTGCCGGCGCGGCCCAGCGCGACGACATGACGCTCGTCGTGGCCGAGTATCATCGGGAACCGTAAGCCGCCCGAATGCTACAATCGGCGCTGCAATGCAGAAGCAACCAACGCTGACCGGTGAACTCCTGGCCGAGTTTATCGGCACTCTCGTTTTGATCTTGTTTGGTACAGGCGTCGTAGCCATGGTGGTGTTATTTGGCAAAGGCGTTCCGGGCGAAATCGTCAACGGCGGCTTCACCAACATCAGCCTGGCCTGGGGCCTCGGTGTGACGATGGGCATCATGATTGCCGGCAAGATCAGCGGCGCACACCTCAATCCAGCGGTCACCATCACGCTGGCTGCGCGGCGGGGATTTCCGTGGAGCAAAGTGGCGCCCTACTGCGCCACGCAACTCGTTGGAGCATTCGCCGCGGCCGCCCTCGTCTTCCTAAATTACCGGCCCGCGTTTGCCAAATTCGATCCCGCCCTTGAGAAAACCGCCGGCATCTTCACCACGTTCCCCACTTTTCCCGAGTCGCTCATGCCCGGCTTCATCGATCAGGTGATCGGTACCGCGCTCCTGCTGCTGCTGATCTTCGCCATCACCGACGACCGCAATCAGCCGTCTGGCCCGCTCACCCCGGTGCTAGTCGGGCTCATCGTCGTCGCGATTGGCATGGCCTTCGGCGGGATGCACGGTTATGCCATCAACCCGGCCCGCGACTTTGGCCCGCGCTTGTTCACGGTGCTGGCGGGTTTCCGTAACAACGGCCTCACGGACGGTTCAGGAGTTTTCATCGTGCCGATCGTCGCGCCAATCATCGGTGGACTGCTCGGCGGCACTCTCTACGACAAGCTGATCCGCCCATACCTGCCATGACGATCAAACGCTCGCCTCTGTCTTGCCGCCCTTTTACTGGCCGCTTCGTCGTTAGCCGCCGACTCTTTCGCTGTCGAAGCCAACGTCGTTTACGGGATGTACTCCGGAACGGCTTTGCTTCTAGTGTAGTGTCCCGGCTAATTTTTCCACTTGATCGAGATTCTCGCTCGGGGTCCGAAGACCGTCGCGGTAGGGACAGCGATTACTCGCTGCCCCCCGCACAGACCCGCACTTGCGGCGCTACCCCATCCGGTTCTTACCTTGGATTTGCCGCCAAGCGGCGGCTGGCGTTAAAGCGCTGATCCGGAAAGTCATGCACAACTTAAGGGATGGAGCCAGTGTTCAAAGACTGCCGCCAGCTTCTCCCAGGTGGACCGTCGCTGGCTGCGCTGTTTCAGCACATTGAACCAACGCCGGGCGACCTGTGTTCGAAACTTCTTCAGCACCGGGATATTGCCGGGAACCGCGTGGTATTGGTAATAGCCGTTGAGTACGCTACGCAACCATTTCCCCGCCCGCGCGATCGGTTCGTGCATCCGCCGGCGTAGCTCCTGCTTGATTTCCAGCAGTTTCTTGCGCCGTCGATCACCGTCCGTAATGCGCCGGCTCGTCACCAAGCTCGGCGAACGGATACCCAACGACCTCCTGCAGCGTGCGTTTCGAAGGCGAGGTGGATGAGCGTGCGGACATAGAAGCCATGCGCGGTGAGTGGCCGGTCCTTCGCGCACGGGCACGGCTGCCTTCTTTCACCCATCCCATGGCCAGTTCCATTTGCGCGGCCCGGCGCTCACTCTGACGCTTGGCCACCACCAAGTCCTCACGCAAGGGCCGCCGCAAGATGATCACCCGGCGTTGGCTGCTCCAACCCGCCAACCGCACTTGGCTCCACATCCCCTCCCAGCCCTGGCCCGCCGCTTGCCATTGGTTCAGCTCGAAACTTTCCGCCAGCAATTCCTTGATCCGCGCGCTCTGCTTGATCTTGAATAAGTACGCTTGGTCGCGCTGCTCGGCTTCCTGCATCATCCGCTCGGTGCCCCAACCGATATCGCCGCGCAGGAAGACCGGCCGCGACTCAGGCGGTAAGCTATCGAAGTAATGCCAGAAGCCCGGTTGCGCGTGGCTCGAAGCCGATTCATTGCCCGCTTGCACCTCCGCGCCCAACACCGCCGCAGCCCTGCCATCAGATGTGTGCACCACATGCGAAGGCCGCCCCGGCTTGGTCGGGTTGTAGCCTTTCACCGCCTTCTCCTGCTGGCCGTACAACACCTTGCCGTGCTGTCCAGATCCAACACCCAGGCTTGCTCCAGCAAGGGCTCGTAGGTCTGCCGTAGATGCCGCTTCAGCCACTCAAGCGTGGCCTCCGGCGCCGCCTGCTTGAAAGCGCGCCGCGCGGAGTCCTCGCTCATTACTTTACTCATCCCGAGTAACTCCGGATTGACGCCGTCCCCGCGCAGCCCGCTGATGTGCGCGTACTGCGACTGCCCCGCCAACACGCTCATCAATAGCGTGCCCAAGATATTCACTCGACTCGGCGCGTTCGGGCTCGTGTAGCGCAATGGGTAATCCGCGAGAAAGGCGTCCCACGGCTCTGAGGTCTTCAGGAAATCCACGAACACCGGCATCTGACCCATCGCCGTAACCGCCGCCGAATCGTCCCAGCGAATATGCAGTTTGCCAGCGTAGGTCTCGACCGAGCACTCCCCCGATTCCCCCGCCAACTCGTCAATTTCTACCTCACCCGTTGGGTGAGTCTTTTCTATTGCCGTCGAGCGACATGTTCCCTTCTACCAAATACTTGCACCTTCACGCGCTCACCTCAACTGCTGTTTTTAGGTTCATTGCTTGCTTTGATTTGGTCCGTCAACGATTCCACTTGGTCCAGCAGCGGCTTCAACACCGCCTGCAATGGCTTGGACAAAAGCTCCAGCCGGTGCGCATCCATCGTGTCGGCATCTGCGCTCGGGATCCGTTCGCCGAAGGCTTTGGCTAATCCTCGCGCGCAGTTGATCAGCCCCGTCCGCACCTCCACTAACGCCGCCCACACCCGAATTTCCATCAAGTCCAACCGCGCCAGCATGCGGGCATCCATCCGGTCGTCTTTGTTACTGCTGGCGCTAATCAGTTGCACCTTCCTCGCGTTGGCGATGATGACCTCGTGGCCCATCGCCGTGAGCAACCGGCTCACCCACGGTGAATGCGGGCCTACTTCGATGGCGATCCGGCACGGCGGCAGGCCCCGAAGCTTCTTGGTGATGCCCACCTTCGTGGTGGGCACGATGTCTTCCAACGCTATTTCGCCGTCACTTTCCAATACGCAGTAGCGGCTCTCCGTGTCGCGGCTCTCCCTGTCCCCCAGGTCCATCCCGATCGTCAAACGATCCTCCTTACGGCGCTCGCGCCGCTTCGAACTCGGGTCTTTTTGCTGCTATTCTTCGTCATGGCCGGTTCTCCTTTGCACCTCGAGTGCGTCTTCTATTGGGAGCTTACAGCATCCCGCGAGGACCGGCCGGCCCTCTCATTCCATCTCCGTACCGAGGCGCAACCGCAGGAAGCGCTCTACACCTGAACTGAAAATGCTCTAGTCGCCGGCGCGCTAGCGAAGTGCCGGTGTTGCATACGGCAAATTAAGAGTTCCGGAAATCCCTTCGATTCGTGGTTCGGCGGGAAACGGCCGCCAGCGAAGGCCGTGCTTGACGGAACTTAAGACCGCCGCCGCCAGCACATGCTCAAAATAGACCCCCTTCGAGTCATTGATCAGACTGTGCCGAGGAAGCAGGTGCGCGGTGATGAATTCACGGCGGGCCAGAAAACAGCGGGAATCCGCGGTTTGATCGGCGTCGTTCAGATTGCAGACGATGTCGGCGTGTTCACCGGCCTCAACCGCCGCAAGAATCGCTGGGAGATTGGAAACGTAGTAACGCCCCGTTACCTTGATGATCAGTTGGTGAGGATCGCGGGCCGGGTTGGTCGACATGGCATGGCTGATAATGCCCATTTCCCCAAAGCCCTTGCCCAGACGGCGCGGATAGGTATTGCCCTCGAAAGACTGAACGCGGATGCGCTGACGCCGCTGGCGGCTGGTTGCGTTCACGATGTCGTGGATTGAATCCAGACAGTAGCCGGAGTTTTCGCACCAAATGATCTTGGAGACGGCGCCACTTTCGATCCACCGGGAAAGCGCAGCCTCATAGTCTACCAAGCGCTTTGACACACTTCTTCGCTTGAGGTAGTAACAGCCCTTGGGATCGATGGTGGCTGTCAATAGCAGCACAGGCTCAGAGGCCATGACAGCGAATTAGAGATCAACCAGATGCTTGAGCGGACCGGTAGAGTCCCCAAGCGAATAGGCAGCCGGGACGTTCATGCTCTCCAGGAGTGTGAGATAGAGGTTGGTGAGCTGCGTTTCCTTGGGATAGAGCAGATGCCGCCCGGCGCGAATCTGCCGGTTGCCGCCGCCGGCGAGGAGGATTGGCAGATCGTGATGGGTGTGACGATTGCCGTCGGCGAGACTGCTGCCGTAGACGATCATGGAGCGGTCCAGCAGCGTTGAATCGCCATCCTGAAGCGACTCCAGCTTCTGAACGAAGTAGGCGAACTGACGGACATGATACTCGTTGATCTGCGTGATCTTCTCAATCCAGTCGGCCTTGTTCTGGTGATGCGTCAGCCCGTGATGCCCGTCCGAGATGCCAATTTCGCGATACGGCCGATTGGAGCCCTCGCGCGCCATCATGAGCGTCATCACGCGGGTCTGATCGGTTTGCAGGGCGAGCGCCATCAGATCAAACATGAGGCGTGAGTACTCCGCATAGTCCACCGGCACGCCCGCCGGTTTTTCGAAGCCTGGGGCAAGCGTGGACAGGTTGGCGGCTTCCGCCGACGATTTCTCGGCGCTGGCGATGCGGACTTCCACTTCGCGAACCGCCGTGAGATACTCGTCGAGCTTACGGCGGTCCGTAGTGCCGATCTCCCGCTTCAGGCTGCCGGCATCCTCAAGCACGAAGTCCAGAATGCTGCGGTCATACCGTTCGCGACGGGCGCGTAAGGCGGGAGTCTCGGCTGGATCGACATTGCCGAACATGCGCTCGAAAACCACGCGCGGATTGTACTCGGGCGGATTCGGCGTGGTGGCCGAGCGCCAGGAAATGTTGTTGGAATAGGCGCAGCTATAACCGGAGTCGCAGTTGCCGGCCTGCCGTCCGCTTTCGAGCGTGAGCTCCAGCGAGGCCAAGCGCGTCTGGCTGCCAATCGCCTGCGCTGCCACCTGATCGGCGGAGATGCCGAGGCTGATCGCGGCCGAAGCTGTTTTCTTCGGATGAACCCCGGTGAGAAATGTCGAGGCGGCCCGGGCGTGATCGCCGGGACCATCGCCCAGCGCTCGGCCGGTGTTGTGAGTGAGGCCGGAGATCACGGTAAGCTTTTTGCGCATCGACTCCAGCGGCTTCATGATGCGCTTGAAATCGCCCAAGGGTCCAACGGCCGCTGGCGTCCAATCGCCCATGATGATGCCGTTGGGCACGTAGCAAAATACGAGTCGCGTGGCGCCGTTGCCGCTCACTCGCGCCGCCGGGGCAGCCCACGCAGGGGACATGGCGTCCATCAGCGGCAAGGCCACCGCTGCTCCAAAACCGCGGAGCATGGTGCGTCGGGACAGGGTTTTGTTCATCATGGCGGCTTATCTTTATCTTACTATCTGCGCCTGCTGCGTGGGCCCATCAGCGCTGCGCTGGCCGAACGGCGAGCTGAGAGAGATTGCGCGGATCAGCGCCGAGAGCTTATAGCCTTCCGATTCGACCTTTCTGGCGAGAGCGCGCACTACGGGACGATCGGCCGGGCTCAAGCCGCGCCCCAGCGCGTAGGTCAACATCTTCTCAGTGAGGCACTGCGTGAACGCTTCGGCATCGGCTCGGAGGATGGTTTTCAACTCGGCAGGATTGGTGAAGGCGCGGCCACCGGGCAGCGCACCGGCTGAGTCTACGGGGAACGGCCCATCTTGAGACCGCCAAGCGCCGACGGGGTCATAGTTCTCCAAGCCGAAACCCAGGGCATCCATCTTGGAGTGACAAACCGCGCAGCCAGGGTCGGCCCGATGCCTCTCCATTTGCTGGCGGAGCGTGACGGCGGTGCCGATCTTTTCTTCGTCGAGCGGCGGCACGTCGGCGGGCGGCGCGGGGGGCGGTGCAGCCAGGAAATTCTCCAGCACCCACAGTCCGCGCTGCACGGGCGAGGTTCGCGTGGGGTAGGATGTGACCGTCAACACGCTGGCCTGCGTGAGCACGCCTGAACGCTGCGCGCCGTCCAGTTCGATACGGCGGAAGTTACGACCCGTCACGCCAGGGATCCCGTAATGTTTAGCCAGGCGTTCGTTGAGGAAGGTGAACTTGCCGTCGAGGAGATCGAGGATGCTCCGGTCTTCGGTGAGCAGTGTGGAAAAGAACAGGAGCGTCTCGCGGCGCATCGCTTCGCGCAGATCGGCGTCCCATTCGGGGAAGCGCTTCGGGTCTGGCGAAACGGAATCCAGGTTGCGCAATTCGAGCCACTGCCCGGCAAAGTTCGTAGCCAGCGCCCTGGCCTTGGGGTCTGCCAGCATGCGCCGCAACTGCGCGTCGACGCCTTCGGGCCGGCCTAGCGAGCCGTCGGCCGCGGCACGCAGCAGTGCCTCGTCCGGCATCGACGACCATAGAAAATAAGAGAGACGCGAGGCCAGTTCATAGCCATTCAACGCACGCGTGCCGCTCTCACGTTCCATACGGAAGAGGAATTGCGGCGAGACCAAAACCGCCTTCACGGCCAGTTGAATGCCATTCTCAAACGAATCGCCCTCGCGGGCCGCCAACTCGACGAAGCGCAATAGCTTGGACAACTCAGCGGGCGTGACGGGCCGGCGCCAAGCCTTGCCGGCGAAGTTGGTGAGAATCCTGCGAGCGCAGGCATCGTCCCGCTCAGCGCAAACGAACACGCGCCGGTGGCTCTCCGGCAGCGCCGCGGCGGCATCGGCAAAGGGCCCGCGAATCTCGACCGTCTCCACTTGCATGGTGAAGTCGACGCCACTGGCATCGGGCGGCGGGGGTTTCACCGGGCCGGGAAAAACCCACGCCGCTCCCAGTTCGGCGACTCCCGCCGTGGCCTTGAATCGAGTCTCGAAATTGCGCTTGTTGTTGGCGCCGCTGAGGACCTTGATCACGTCGACCACCTTGCCGCCGCCCAGTATGGCCAGTGGCGCCGGAGCCGAATCGGTAGCGCCGCGCCCGCGCGTGAAGACGCGCAATTCGTACTCACCGTCGCGGGGAAACGTGTACTTGATCACCAGCGAGGCCTTGCGAATGAGCCGCTCGCCTTCGGGGTCCACCGGCAATTCCTTGGGCTCGCCCACTTTGTCGGCGTCGAATTTTTCCATCACCGGCTTGGTCGCCGGCCCGGTCACGAGCGCGACCTTGACGATCTTGTCGGCCGCCAGCAGGTATTTTTCCAGCAGCACGGGGGACAGCGACAGGACGTCGCCGATGTTATCGAAACCGTGACCGGAATCGTCCAGCGGAAAATCGTCGGCCGGGCGGAAGGAGATACCGAACAAGTCACGAATGGTGTTGTTGTATTCGGCCCGATTGAGCCGGCGCGCAGTTACTCGGCCGGGCTCTACTTTGCGGGTGCGGTCTATCGCATCGATATGTTCACTCGCCCAGGCCACAAGTGCCTGTACCGATTCCGGAGATGGCTTGGGCATCCCTGGCGGCGGCATTTGCCCGCTCTTGACTCGCTTGGCCACGCTCTCCCACACGTCGCGTTCGGCGAGCGCGGCTTGCGTATCCTTGAAGCGCTCGAGGTCAAGCTTGGCGGCCTTGGCCTTGGTGCTGTGGCAGGATAGGCAATGTTTGGCGAGGAAAGGCGCGACGGCGGATTGATACTGGTCTGGCGACTGGCCTTGCACGAGGCTGACCGGAAGAAAAAAGGCTAGGGCTGGCCAGGAAGACTTCATGTGTACGCCACTAGTTTATCAGCGGGTCTATACTGAAGTTATGGTTGTCTCGACGCTCGTTCCCGTCGCGGAGTACCTGCGGACCAGTTACCGTCCGGATTGCGACTTCCTTGAGGGAGTGATCCTGGAGCGGAACGTGGTCGAATACAGCCATTCGACGGTTCAAACCAATGTCTGGAATTTCATCAACACCCGTGGCGCCGAGTGGGGCGTCTGGGCGAGGATAGCGTTGCGGCTCAGGGTGAGAAGTGGCCGGTACCGTGTACCGGATGTCATGGTGCTTGATCGTAATTCGCCACGCGAGGAGATCATCACTCATGCGCCGCTACTGTGTGTCGAGGTCCTGTCCCCCGAAGACCGCATAAGTGAGATGGACGAGCGGGTGAACGACTACCTGAACATGGGTGTCGCTTGCGTATGGATCCTCGACCCTCGCCGCCGCAAAGCCTTCGTGCGCACAGGCCCCACTGCCACCGAAGTCACCGGCGCCATCCGTGTTCCTGGAACGCCGATCGAAATCCCACTCGACGACATTTTTGCCGAACTTGTCTTTCAGACTTCTTTGGCATAGATCCTAAACATTGTTTGGCATACCAGGGTTGCAGCCGGGGTTGCGCAAACGTGTCGTCATGCCAGTTCTCACCGCAATACGGTTTCGGAACGCCGAAAGCCTTGGCGCTGGAAGCCTTCGCCAGCGTTACGGAATCCTCCGTTTCGGCAAGCGCGGCCCGGCCCGCGAGGACGAGCAAGTACACTTTACACTGCGCCGTTTTCTCGCGATCTATCAGCCCTGGGAGTCCGGCCAGCCTGGGCTTTGCCTAGTGTACTGTAACCTAATTAGCTGGCAATAATGGAAGCCAGGGCCTCTTTCGCCCGAGCGATCTTCCTCAGAATCTCCTCCCCCTTGGCCCGCCAC
>JAYTKJ010000467.1:0-4476 GCA_043730365.1 Acidobacteriota bacterium
GAAGCCGACGATGTACTCCTGAGTCGAATCGCCGCGCTTGTACTGGCGTTTCCGGGCGGCGTCGTTGGCAAGATTCTCGAACTTCCCGAACTCCTTTACACGGCGTTCGTCGACGAAGAAGCGGTCCTGGATGCGATATTTCAGACCGCTATTTCCATTTGCCTCGATCTTCCATTCCCAAGTGAGTTCAAAGTCGGCGTAGGTCGCTTTGGTGAAGAGGTCTTCGCGGATCTTCGGTTTTGGCGCGGACTTGAGCGCGCCGTCTTCGACGATCCAGGAATCGCCGGGGGCTTGCCAGCCCTTCATTGATTTGCCGTCGAAGAGGAGCTTCCAGCCGCCGGCTTTTTCTTCCTTTGTTAGAGTGTTCGGCGCGTCCGCGGCTGGCAGAGTGGCGGCGCAGAGGGCGATTAGGATTAATGATCGCATTTGATTCAAGGTAGCAGACGGCGGGCGGCAAGCGTGGTCGCAGCCCGACGGTGATATGCTCATTCGCAGATCCGCTAGAGATCACCAAGAACCGGGTGATTCTGTAGGCTAGCTGGATGGCACAACCCATATCCACTAAACCAGAAGGCGGTGATCCCCTAAGTCCAGGGATGTCGCGCCTGAAGTTCCGTCTGTAACTGGCCGCTGTCAGCGACGCTGGCCAGGAGCAGATGCACGAAGTGGGACAGTTCGAGCGCGAGGGAGTGGTGATGGAGACCCTGGGCCTCACAACTCCACGCAGAGACGATGTGCCAGCACGTCTTTGAGGTGGCGGAGCGACTGGAGGAGGAACTGGGCGAAGAACGTGCCTCGTTGATCGAAGGGAGCCCGGAGGATTGGGAGCAATTGCCAATTCCCCATGGTCCGTTAACAGTGGGGCTGGATGGCGCTTTCGTGCGATCCCGGCACAACCGGGGATGCTTCGAAGCGATCGTGGGCAAGAGTGTGTTGGAGTTCCGGCGCGAGGATCCGGACGATCCAGGATTAGCGAAATCGACGAAGCGTTTCGGATTCGTGCGGACCTACAGTCACTGGCAATTTTTGCCAGTACTGCTAGGATGGAAGAAAAAGGCCACCATCCATGCCAACCCGCAACGTAAATCTGACCGAGCACTTTGACCACTTCATTGAGATCGGCGTTACATCCGGACGCTTCAGCAATGCCAGCGAGGTAGTGCGCGAAGGCCTCCGGCTCCTGGAGCAGCGCGAGCGGGAAGACAAAGCCAAAATCGAATGGCTCCGCGCCGCCGCCAAGGAAGGCTTCGATCAACTCGACCGCGGCGATTACGTGACCCTCAATTCCGAGAAAGAGCTCGATACTTTCCTGGATCAAATTCACAAAGAGGTTTCAGCCGAACTCGCGGCCGAGCGAAAGCGTGGCTAAAAAGCGCCGCCTTCCCTTTCACGTCACCGGCTCTGCCCGCCGCGACATTGCCGCCATCCTGAAACGGAGCCTACAGGAATTCGGCATAAGCGCATCATTACGCTACCGGGCCCTCATCCGGCAAGCGTTACTCGATATCGAAGCCGACCCCGAGCGGCCGGGCTCGAAGGAACGTCCCGAACTGATGGCCGAGGGGGCGCGGACTTATCATATTTCACTGAGCCGCACCAGAGCGGCTAGCGCGAGGGTGAAGGAGCCGCGACATTTCCTTCTCTATCGCCGCCGTGAAGACGGCGTCATCGAAGTGGCCCGCGTCCTTCACGATGGCCGTGATCTGGCTCGTCATCTTCCTCAGGGCTACCGCAATTGAACGCCCACGAACAATTGTGAGGTTTTGAAACGAACTGTATGAAAAACGAGCGGCGGGCGGTAACAAGTAAACACATTCATCCGCCGTCCACGAGACCACCAAGAACCGGGTGATTCTGTAGGCTGGCTGGATGGCGCAACCCAAATCCAAAGGGTTGAAGTAGCTGCGAGAATTTGAGGTCTACGTCCGGAATAATCAGGAGTACATTCCCAACTACGGGGAGCGGATCTCGACGGCGTTCGTGGAATCGGCGGTGAACCAGGTGGTGAGCAAACGAATGGTGAAAAAGCGGCAAATGGCCTGGACAGAGAGAGGAGCGTCTATTGCTCCAAGTGCGGACCCGAGTGTTGAACGGAGAACTCGAAGAATCGTTTCGCCGGTGGTACCCCAAGTTCCGGCCGGAAGTGTCCGCGGTCCAGAAGGCCGCAGCGTGATCACCCGGTTCTTGGTGGTCTCTCCGCCCGCCCAGATGGCCGTGGTTGAACTCAATGCGGGGCAAGGCGCGTTGCCGTCACGCGGCCAAAGACCGCCGTCACACCTGCCAGGAACAGAAACCCGGTTTTCATAATGACTTACCTCGAAACGATATAATGACCACAGGAGTGACCACATGGAATTCCACACGGTACGCGAGTTTCGCGACAGAGCGACGACCATCCTCCGGTCGACGGAGCCTGTCTTCATCACCCGCCGCGGAAAACTGGCGCGAGTGTATATGCCCGTCGCCGACGGCGAGTTGCCGCTTGACTTGAAGCGCCAGCTCTCCGGTGTGCTGGCGGAACAGATTCGGCGGGAGCGGGAAGCGAAGGGCTCCCGGAAGTAGAAATCCTGGACGATTTCAACGAATGGCGGAAGGAACGGCGTGCGGCTCGCGGTGGACGCTAACGTCCCGCTCTCGATTGCAATGGGCGGCGCCGCCGCCAGACTCGTAACAAGGCCGAACTTCGAACTGTTCACGACGCGCCACACGTTTGATGAGACGCTCGAGTATCTTCCCATACTTGCAGCGCGCAAGGGCCTTCGGCTGGAACGGATGGAGCGGGCGTTGCAGGCTGTTCCGATCAAGATCATTCCGGCGGAGCAATTTGCGGCGCGCCGGGAAGAAGCCGAAAGACGGATGGCGCAGCGGGACCCCGAAGACGTTGATCTTCTCGCATTGGCTATGCACCTCGCATTGACGATCTGGACGAATGACCGGGACTTCGAAGTCTCCGGTCTCCCCGTTGTTTCGACGGCGCAATCGCTCGCGCAGTTTGAGCAAATCCCGTAGGGCAATTCACACCCCCTCTACGCTCTCCCGCTCCGCGAAGCCTGCGAGAAAGTAACTCGCAATTTGACGGTGGAGGAATGGCGGCAATACTCCGGCCGGGAGATTCCGTCCCGGCGGACCTGTGAGGACGGGCCGTTTCCGGCCGATTATTCCACAGGCAAATAAGCGCTGCGAAAAAATAAATATAACTCTTGACTTGGATGAAAAGCTCTTCCATAATTCCATAAGTTGCAATTTCCGTCACCTCGAAGTTGCGGCCGCTCATATATCAGGAGGCACCCTTAATGGCTTGGGGAACACAACGAGGCTGGCGCTGGTGCAGTAAGTGCCAGGGACTATGGTTTGGCGGAAATCCGGGGAGCAAGTGTCCGGGCGGAGGCGTCCATTCGAAGACCGGCAGCGGGAACTATAGTCTGGTTCATCAAGCCACCAGCGCTCCCGGCCAGACAAACTGGCGCTGGTGCAGTAAGTGCCAGGGCCTCTGGTTCGGCGGCAATCCCGCGGGTCCGTGCCCGGCCGGAGCGAATCACATCAAAACGGGAAGCGGCAACTACACCATCGCGCATCAGGCCGGCGCCGGGCAACAGGGCTGGCGGTGGTGCAATAAATGTCAAGGGATGTGGTTCGCCGGCAATAACACTCCGGGAAAGTGCCCGGCCGGTCAAGGCCATTCCTCCGCCGGAAGCGGCAGCTACCGGCAAGTGGAAGTCACTCAGCGGATTCGCGTTCACACCAAGATCCTGACCGTTCCCAACATCTCCATCGACACGTTGATGCATAACATGCGGGAAGTCTATGCTACCGCGAAGATCGATGTGGAGTGGGCGAGTACGGAGAACTTGAACTTTCCGGCGCTGAATGACCTTGACGTGGGAGCGTGTACGATGGGTAACACGACCGCCGAACAGAACCAGCTCTTCGCCAATCGAAACAATGTCGGAACCAACGAAATCGCGGTTTACTTCGTCCGCAGCACGGTTCCGCCGTTCAATGGGTGCGCGGCATTCCCGGCGGGCAAACCCTCCGCGGCGGTAGTGCAAACGGCTACCCAATGGACGTACGCGCACGAAGTGGGTCACGTGCTGGGGTTGTCGCATGTTAACAATAATGACCGGCTGATGACCGGGAACGGCACGTCCAACATCACGAATCCGCCGCCCGATTTGATCGCGTCCGAAGTCACGGCGATGACTAACAGCGCGCTGACCGGCAATGTCTAAAGCTGCCTGAAGAGGAGTTAACTATGGCTGTCGAAATGGAACAGGTAAAAGCGGTTCTGGACGCCGAAGAGCCGGACTATCCGGGTGCCGTCAAGAGCCTGGGCGCCGACGCGCTTCCGCATCTGGAACGAATCATCACGGGCGACCACACAGGATTGGCGGCCAAAGCCGCTTATCTTGCCGGACTTATTGGTACGGATAAGTGTTTGCCGGCGATGAATAAGGCGGCGTCGAGCGGTCAGGCGGT
>JAYTKJ010000468.1:0-2161 GCA_043730365.1 Acidobacteriota bacterium
AAATGGCGACATTGCCGATGGAGAGAGTGGCAGGGGCGATCCGCGCCTCGAGCGGTTCGATGAGGAGGTTTTTCATAAGGAGGGGAACGGCTGGGAAAAGGTGCGTGAAAGTAACGGGAGAAGTCGGGCCGTCAAGGAATCCAATAAATTCTTTAGCTGAAAGGCAAAAGTAGGGCGTTGGACAGAAGGACGAGCGGCCTGTTCGGAGCAATTCCGCCTTTGCCCAGGGATTCCGCTTTGGGAGAAAGCGGTCGATAGGTTCCGGGTAGGGTAGGCGTCCCGCCCGCCGTGCTGCGCGTCCCGCGCAGCACTCTGCGAAGGTCCGTTTGAAGCAGCGATACCGATGCCGGTGCGTGGTAGGGATGGCTCCCGACGGCACACTGACGCCACCGAGCCGAGGCGGGGGGCGTTGGCTGCTGCGCCTAGGTATGGCAGCGACCACACGACTCCCGACAAGCACCCCCAGACGCTCCACGCTGCCATACCTACAAGCTCAGTTACGCGGGGTTGAGGACGGCGAATCGGGGGTTGGCGGTGTTATGGTGAGACTGCGCGTTTTGCAAATGCCAGCTTGGCAGCGTCGGCTTTTCCAAGTTCCGACTCAACAGCTTCCAAAGTGGCAACGACCTTTTGATAGTCCTTCGCTATCCACGCTTCATCCGCCGCCCGCTTTGCAAGGGCCATTTTCGTTGTCGCTGCGTATGCAATGCAGTCAGAACGCCTTTGCTCATCAAGCTTTACCCAAGCGTCTGGATCGGCCTCAAGCAGCGGTGCTCCGTGACGTTCCAAAATGCCAGCGATCCTTCGGATGATCGTTTCGGTGGCCTCAACGTTTCTGGCTGCGTAGCCCGTTGACCACTCGTTTGCTGTCACATTTTGAGCACGAAGCAGTTCATCAAAGGAGTAGGCTGGTTGCGCAAAGTTGGTCTTCAGCCTCAGTCCAACGCCAACTTCAAATGACCGCTGGTCATCATAAGACAGCGCCAATTCAACCTTGTCAGTCTCGAAGGTGAGTAAGCAACGGCTTCGCTCGGTCACTTGAAAACCGTGTTTCGAGACGAGATCACCCAGCGCTTTCTCAACCGCAGTGCAAAACGGGCTACTCATGGCGTTGACGGATGATAAGCACCGGTTGAAGGATTGTATTGCCAGCCTCTCGATTCGAGGAGTTTACGCTCCGCGTTCAAGAAGCGGCCTCCAGACGTCGGGGTTGTTCCCGCCGGTATTTGCAGGCCAGTCGCGGCATCACGATACGAATCGTAGATTGGCTCGCCAGCCCGCATCTCTTGCCTCAGCCGTCCGGCATTTTGCGCCCAGTTTGCCTGTGCTGACCCCTGATTCGGGAGATTCAGCATACGATCACCCGTTCTCCATCCAGTAGCGGCTTCACGAGTAGCCAAGCCATCCGGCCCGGCACGGAACAAGTTAAGCCCGCCGCGTTCGGCGGCACCTGCAGTCTTTGCGGCCGACCTCGCGGCGACCTGCCCGACCGCCTTCGTGCCGTTCGCCGCGGTGCCGGCAAACATCACCGCGCCGAGCACGGCATTGGTCGCCGCCGCCCCCTGGCTCACCCGGTCGCCGGTGAAGACATCCCGCCCGGAATTGAATTCAGCCATACTGAGCGCCGTCCCCACCCCTGGCAGGGTGTGGAACACCACCGAGGCGACGTGCCCGATCACATCGCTGCGCCCGCCGCCGCCCGAGTAGGCATCAATGGACGACGTGCGCACATCGCCCATCCCGCCGAAGAGCGGACTGCACCGCGTGTAATCCGCCGCCGTGGGCCGCAGCCCGCTCGGGTCGATCGACCCGATGGGATTCCCCCCCGCATACGCGTAGAAGTTCTCCCCGCCCCCGAACCCCGCCGGATCCTCGCTCAGGAACCGCCGCAGATGGCTCGAATACCACCGCGCACGCATCTGGTGCAGCCCCGTCGCCGCATCCGTGATCACCCCATGCCCGCCCACGAAGAGGAACGGCGTCGCCCCGGCCACCGCCAGCTCCCCGCTCGTCCCCTGCAATGCCCCATACGGCGTGTAATCCGCACGCCCCACCACCGCCCCGCCCGCATCGCTCAGCGCGATGGTGCTCCCCGCCTGGTCGTAGTGGTAATAGCGCACACTCGCATCCGCGCGAACCTCATGGAGCAAAGCCCCCCCAT
>JAYTKJ010000469.1:0-11967 GCA_043730365.1 Acidobacteriota bacterium
CCCGGACGACGATCAATCTACGGCGGAATACCAACGCTCTACCGATGCACGTTAGTGTTACGCCGGAAACCAGCGACGGAGGTAACTGGCTGACGGCTGACCTCCGCTTTGGCGCGTCCCAATGTGCGGACCAACCGTTGCCTTGTAGTTTTGACGCCGTCGTGCAGCCACCCCAACGCGCGGGTGAGTATTGGGGAGTGCTGGTGATCACGGGCGATGATGTAGCCGATCGCGTGCCGGTGCGCGTTAAGGTGACTCCGGCTGCCGTGGTTGAGCCGGTGACGATAGAGCCGCGACAGATTACTCTTTCGGCGCCGGTCGGGTCCAACTATGCGGTCTCGACGACGGTGAGCCTGAGGGGCGGCACTGACGGAGTCATGTTCCGCGCCGCCGCCACCGATCCGTGGCTCTCGGTGGAGCCGTCGATCGGACGATGGCCGGCCACGCTGCGAGTGGTGATGAGTCCGGTGGGACTGGCCACCGGCGTCTACACAGATTATGTGACCATTCGCTCGATCGACACGAGCGAGGTGCTGGCCACGATTCCGGTGCGGTTTAACATTCTGGCGCCCGCCTATGCGCCGGCGATGTTGGATGGCGGCGGCTGGCGCACCAAACTGTTTCTGGTGAACCCCAGTCCGCTGGAGGCGCGCGCGACCTTGCGGTTCTGGTCTAACGGTTCTGGCAGCGAAACCGCCTCGCCCTGGCTATTGGGCGTGGAAACCCGCGGCTTGGTGACGAGGGTCGAGAACGAAATTATTCCGCCCTTCGGCCTGCGTGTGATTGAAACGCAGGGAGCCCAGAGTAGAACGCAACAAGGCTGGGCGGAACTGGTGGCCGATGGGCCGGTAACCATGCACGCAGTGCTGGCCGAAGCCAAGACGGTTTCGAGGTGGCTGCCGGTGGAAGCCACCGTGCCGCTAATGAATCCGTATCGCGACAGCCTGCTGTTGCCGTTCGACAACACGGGTGGGGCCTCGGCGTCGATTTCGGTGGCCAATTCGGACAACGAACCGGTGACAGTGCGGGTATCCATTCTCAACGAGAACGGCGCAGAGATCGCCAAGGAAGGAAAGTTCACGCTGGCCCCGCGTGAAGGGGGCACCTATGTGCTTGCCGACAAGTGGATGTCGTCGGTTGACCGGCGTGGGCTGGTATCTCTGAGCTATGAAGGAGGGCGTCTGTTTGCCGTCGGCGTGCGCTCGTCCGGGAAAGGTTTCTATTCTTATCCGGCGGTGGCTTGTTCGGAGATGGGGCTGGAGCGGGCGTTGCCGAACGTCAACGCCGGGGGGCCTTGGGAGTCAACCGCGTATCTGGCCAACTCCACTTCCTACGGGCAGTTTGGGTTGCTTCGGCTGTGGCCGGACGCTACGCGTTTTTCCGGACAGAGCTTGAATTCCGAGTCCGCCCCGCTGGTTCCCGGCAACGGCATGCTGGTGTGGCAGGCTCCTTGCAGGGACACGTCTCGCGCCAGCGGTGGTTGGCTGGAGAGCCGGTATTCAAAACAAGTTGGCGGCTTCATGTTGTTGCGCCAAAGCTACTCCGGCACGCCAGCCGGAGCGACGACGGAACGGTATGAATCGGCGATGGCCGGACAGCGGAGTTTGAGCGGACGGCTGGCGATTCCTTACGACAACCGCGGCAGCAATGTCACGCGCATTGTGGTGGTAAACCCTAGTGACCATCCCACCGACGTCCAGACCGTGATCTACGACCTGGCCGGCCGCTATCCGCGCTATTCTGACTCGTTCCGCATTCCGGCCAAGGGCCAATTTGTGGTCAACTCGGCAGACCGTTGGGAACTAGGCACCCCACAAGGCATCCTGGAATTCTCCAGCCGCCAGGGCTTGCCGCTCACCGGTGTGGGCCTGCGTTTCGGCGATGGTGCGCTGACGATTTTGCCGGCCTACGAAAAATAGCGCATCCTGAAAGTGTGAAATCATTCGACCTTCCTGACCGGATCAGTGCGGACCGAACCGACTATACACACGCTTCGCTGCGACGCCAGGATCTGAATGCGGATCCGATGCGGCAATTCGACCTTTGGTACGGCCAAGCTGTGGCGGCGAATCTTCGTGAGCCGAACACGATGAGTCTGGCCACGGTGGGCGCCGACGGGCTACCCGACGCTCGCATCGTATTACTGCGTGGGACCGAAGACGCCGGCTTTCAGTTCTTCACCAACTACGACAGTAAGAAGGGTCGCGATCTGACGGCGCATCCCGTAGCGGCGCTCGTTTTGTTCTGGTGCGAGTTGGAACGTCAGATTCGTGTTCGGGGCCGCGTTCACATGCTGGGCCGCGATCGCAGCTTGGCCTATTTTGCTACGCGACCGCGTACCAGCCAACTGGGAGCGTGGCTCTCGCAGCAGAGTGAGGAGGCTCCGGCCGACGCCGATCTGCGCGCAGGGATGCAGTCGCTGGAGAGCCGTTTTGCCGGGGCCGACGTGCCTTTGCCCCCTCGTTGGGGCGGCTATCATCTCGCGCCAGACGAGATCGAATTCTGGCAGGGCCGGCCCAGCCGGTTGCACGACCGATTTCGCTATCGCCGCGACGACGCCGGTGAGTGGGCCATCGCGCGACTCTACCCGTAAAAACGCAAAGGCCGCGTAAGCGTGGCGCGCCGGAGCGAGTCCGTCTTGCGCGTGCTCCTCAAGAAGCGGTGGGTAGGAGAGAGGGCGACACCGAAGGGCGCGACCCACTCTCCCCTCGTCTGTCACTTTCAGAATTATTTGGCGTAGTTCCGTCAACATTATTTGGCGTAGTGTCTTGGGTTGGGCAGCCCTATGGATGCCGACCATTAGCTCCAACCGTCACTTTCCGGCAAGCGGACTTCCCAAGTTCTTCCCCGGTGGCGGGTGGATTGCTCAAATGTTTGGTCCTCTGTTTGTAGGCCCCCTCGCAGCCGGCTTCATCTCTTTGATCAAGGCTTGTTCACCCTCGATGCTGACGATCTCCCAGGCCCTCCGATGGCCGCCGCTTGCTGTTCGTCGATAGCGATCGGCTAGATACTCGAGTTCTGCCCGCTTGCCCAACTTTTTCAAGGCGACGATTTCCAGCGCGACCACGTGGAGGTGATTTAGCGTCACGGCCGACTCGGACGCATACTTCTTGCGAAGTGCTGACGATTCGTAAGCAGCACGAGCATAGTGATGCATGATTTCGTGGTGGATAACGAAAGCGAAATACCAATCTGGAAGCGGCCGCTAAGACCCCTCCGTAACCGTCGGGGCTCGGCAACCTTACCGAGCCGCACGCGTTAGCACGCGGTCTTGGCCGCGACACCGTGATAGGATGCCGGGATCATGAATCGACGCCAGTTTGGAGTCCTCGCCTCAGCCGCTGCCACGGCCGCTGCACCGTCTGCTACGTTCGCCGCCGGAACGCTGACGAAGATCAAAGACCTGATCGTCTATTCTGACGATCAGTTCTACTGCTCGTTCCCTTCGGTGGTGAGACGGCCAGATGGAGAATTGCTGGTGGCGTTCCGCCGCGCGCCCAACCGCCGGCGGCTAGGCGAGAAGGGGTACACCCACACCGATGCCAACAGCCATATCGTGCTCGTGCGCTCGCGCGACAACGGTGAAACGTGGACCAAGCAACCGGAGTTGATCTACGCGCATCCATGGGGTGGGTCACAAGATCCGTGCATGGTGCAATTGCGCGACGGTTCAATCGTATGCGCCTCCTATTTGTGGATATTGCTCGCGCCGAAAGTGGGCGGCGCCGAGCGTCACCACTATGGATTTCAGGGCGGCTATGTGATGCGCTCAGGCGATGGCGGACGCAGTTGGCAGGGACCGTTCTATCCGCCGCCGGTACCGGGGCGCAGCGCCCATGACGCCTTTGGCAAACCCTTGCCGGCCTATAACCGCGGGGCCATGTGCCAGGGCCGGGACGGCCGCCTCTACTGGGCGGTGGCGTATCCCAAGGGCGACGGGGTGGATGCAACCGACATACATCTGATGATCTCCGCCGATCGCGGCGAGACGTGGACTTACTCGTGCCCGATCGCCCTTGATGACAAAGTAACGTTCGATGAAACCTCACTCATCGAGACGCCCAAGGGCGAGTTGGTGGCCTTTGCCCGGACGTCGAAGTTTGACGATCACACGGTGGTGGTGCGGTCTCGCAATGGCGGCAAGAGCTTTGAGAAGTGGGAAGACTCCGGGTGGCAGGGGCATCCTCTCCAGGCCACGCGGCTGGCCGATGGCCGCACGTTCCTTGTCTACGGATACCGGCATCAGCCCTATGGGGTGCGGGCGCGGGTGCTGGATCCTGAATGCACTAACTTCGCCAGCGCGCCGGAGACGGTGCTGCGCGATGACGGCGGCGGACGGGATCTGGGCTATCCATGGGCCGTGGCGCTGCCGGGCCGGCGGATTCTGGCGACTTACTACTTCCAACAGAACGACGGGATCCGATACATCGCCGGGAGCTTGCTGTCTTACTAAAGGCACCGGTGCTCTTTGAGAATGCAGCGGTCTTCCACCACGATCAGACCGGCCGCGCGGGCAGTGGCTGCGGCTTCGGCATGCTCAACGCCCTCCTGCATCCACACGGCTTTGGCGCCAATGCGAATCGCCTCGGTCACCAACTCAGGCACGAACTCACTCCGCCGGAAGATGTCGACAATGTCGACGGGCACCGGGATCGTTGCCAGTTCGGCATAGCACTTCTCGCCGAGAATCTCAGCTTCCTTGGGATTGACCGGGATGATCCGATATCCATGCTGCTGCATGTAGGCCGCGACGCCATGGCTCGGGCGAAAAACATCGCTAGACAGTCCCACTACCGCGATGGTTTTGGCTTGCCGCAACAGCTGGGCGATCTCGCTCACAGCCGGCGCTTCCGCATGGTCTTGCGAATCTTGGCCCCGCCGCCGCCCGGTTTCAGGCCCAAGAGCTGCTGGAATTGGAGCACCTCCTCCGTCGTCAGGGGACGGAATTCACCGGTGCGCAACCGGCCCAACTTCAGGAACGCAATCTGGGTACGCCGGAGCTTTTCCACCAGTAGCCCAAAGTATTGGAACATGATGCGGATCTGGTTGGTGCGGCCCTCTTCGAGCACCACTTCATACCATGGATTATCCGCCACTTTAACCACTTTGAGCTGGCACCGCGCGGTCTTCTTGCCGTGCAGGGGTACGCCGGCGCGGAATGACTCTTCCTGTTCACCGGTAAGCCGCCCGTTCACCTTGACCTGATAAACCTTGGGCACCTTGCTCTTGGCCAACAAGACGGCATTGGCAAAATCTCCGTCGTTGGTCATGAGCAGCGCGCCTTCGCTGTTATAGTCAAGACGGCCGATCGGATAGATGCGCTCGCGAATACCCTTGAACAGGTCCATGACAGTCTTGCGGCGCTCGGGGTCTGACGTCGTGGTCACATATCCCCTCGGCTTGTTGATGAGCAGGTAGAGTTGCTGCTGGGGAAGGCGCATCACGCGCCCGGAAACTTTGATGTCGTCCTTCTCGGCATCGGCCTTGGAACCGAGCGTGACAATCGTCTCGCCGTTCACTTGCACCAGACCCTGGACGATCAGCTCTTCAGCCTTGCGCCGGCTGGCGATGCCGTAGCGCGCCAGGATTTTTTGCAGACGTTCTTCAGCCATGAAATGGCGCGCTACCCGGCCGGGGCCGGATCGGGCTTGGCCTCTTCTTCCTGTGTTGCTTGCTGTTCTTCGGCAGCCACGGTTGGCTCGGGAGCCGGCGTCTCGGCCACGACGGCCGGAGTCTCGCCGGCATCGTCGCCCAGCGCCAACCGGCTCCACTCTTCAAATTCCTTGAGCGTCGGCAGCTCGGCCAGGTCCTTCAGCCCGAACTGCACCAGAAACTCTTTCGTGGTTTTGTAGAGCACCGGCTTGCCCACCACTTGCTTGCGCCCCGCGGCTGTAATTAGTTTGCGCTCCAGCAGCGTCTTCAAGACACCGCCGCCTTGTACGCCGCGGATGTCCAGGATTTCCGGCCCCGTGACGGGTTGCTTGTAGGCAACCACCGCTAGCGTTTCGAGGGCGGCCAGCGAGAGCTTCAGCGGCGGCTTCAGCTTCTTGACAAAGCTCCGGATGTCCTCATGGAACTCCGGCTTGGTGCTCATCTTGAACCCGCCGGCCACTTCGCGGATCGACAAACCGTGGCGGGGCAACGAGTACGATTCAATCAGCTCGGCCAGAATCCCTTCCACCACCTCTTTGGGCTGGGCGAGCGCCTGAGCGAGTTGCATCACCGTCAGAGGCTCTTCAGAAACATAGACGGCCGCCTCAATCATGGCGAGCAGCCGGTTTCGTTCGCTCTCGGTGTCGGCCGGTTTATCTTCCAGCCCCATCGCCTCAAGTTGTTCAGCGGCGAATTCCTCGGGCGCAGCGGCGGCGGTGGCGTCCTCGGCCTCAGCGGCGTCGAGCGCTACTTGGGCCCCGGACTTTTCGCCCACTGCCTCAAGGGCCTCGGCAATTTCGGTATTAGTCTCTTCCGTCATTGATATAACAAGTATTTATGAATATTCTTCTTGAATCGCGGCCAGCGCATCTTCGCTAGCAAAAACTTCTTCAAACCGCTGGTGGCGTTTGATGCCGATGTCGGCGAACGCCTCGTGCTGCACCAGCGTCACGGCCTGCATGCGGACCATTTCCAGGATCGCGAGGAACAGACAAATCATGGCCCGGCGGCTGCGCTGGCGCTCGAACAATTTCCCGGCGCTCACCGAGCCTTCCGCCCCCAAATCCTGCTGCAGTGCCGATCGCAGATACCGCATCATGTCCGGCACCGTCACGTCTTCCTTGCCAACTTCGTAAAGCGGGCGGCTCTTGGCACGTTCCAGAATTCCCTGCAGCGTGCGAACCAGATCATACAAAGTGACGTTGAGATCACCACTTGCATCCTCGTCGTTCGCGAAGTCCTTCATCTGCGGATTGGACCAAACGGCCTCTTCCAGCATCCGCTTCTGCTGGAGCATTTCGGCGGCGTTCTTGAAGCGCTCATGCTCGACGAGGCGATCAACCAACTCCTGGCGCGGGTCGCCTTCCGGCGCAATCTTCTCCAGTTCAGGATCGCGCGGCAGCAGCATCCGGGACTTTATCTGGATGAGCGTCGCCGCCATGTAGATAAACTCCGACCCGAGTTCGATATTAAGTTCCGAAGCACGCTGCAGGTACTCGAGATACTGCGACGTGATCTTGGCGATAGGGATGTCCTGGATACTGAGCTGCTGCCTGCGAATCAGGTCCAACAACAGATCCAGCGGACCCTCATAGATCTCCAAATGGAAGTTGAGGGGTGATGCCGACACTGTTTCTCAAAATAGCACATTACAGCGCGTGCTACGCTCGAAAGTGATGGCTCTCAGCGATTCGTTTTTCGGAAAGAAGTTCGCGCTTACCGAGCAGGATCTCCAGTCCTATCTTGGCGAGGCGTTGTCGCGGGGCGGCGAATATGCGGACCTGTACTTTGAATATTTAGCTACCACGTCGCTCAGTCTGGACGAGTCGATCGTGAAGAGCGCCACACAAGGCGTGAGTTTGGGCGTGGGTATCCGCGTCATCACGGGTGAACGGACAGGCTATGCCTACAGCGATGACCTGTCGCCAGAGAAGATCCGCCATGCCGCCCGCGTCGCCGCGTGCATCGCCGACGGGCCGGCCAGCATTGAAAAAACAGGATTCACCGAGGCCGCGCGGCACAATCTGTACCCGGTGCTCCAGGCTCCCGCCGATCTGCCGCTTTCCGAGCGCGTGAAGATGGTGCAGCGAGCCAACGAAGCCGCCCGTTCCGCCGACGCACGCGTGTTTCAGGTCCAGGCCAGCTACGTGGATTCGCTCAAGCATGTCCTGGTGGCCACCAGCGACGGTGTTCTATCGACGGACCGCCAGCCCATGGCTCGCATGAACGTGATGGTGCTTGCGCGCGAAGGCGACACGGGCACTCCGCAGCGCGGCTTTGCCGGTGGCGGCGGCCGGGTGAGTCTCGATTTCTTTGTCGAGGAAAAATCTCCGGAAGCGTTCGCCCGGGAAGCTGTCCGCCAAGCCGTGGTGCAACTCACAGCCGTGGACGCGCCGGCCGGTGAGCACGTGGTGGTGCTGGGCAAGGGCTGGCCGGGTGTGTTGCTGCATGAAGCGGTGGGCCACGGCCTGGAAGCCGACTTTAACCGGAAGGGCGTCTCGGCTTTCTCGGGCCGCGTCGGCCAGCAGGTGGCGTCAGAACTGGTGACCGTGATCGACGACGGCACGCTCCACTCCCGCCGCGGCTCGCTCAACGTGGATGACGAGGGCACGCCCACGCAGCGAAATGTTTTAATCGAAAATGGCGTTCTGCGTGGCTACCTGCAGGATCGCCTCTCGTCGCGGATCCTCGGCTCACGCGGCACCGGCAGCGGACGCCGTGAGAGCTACCAGCACATCCCCATGCCCCGCATGACCAACACCTTCATGCTGGCCGGTCAGGATGACCCTGGCGATATTATTCGCTCTGTGAATCGCGGCATCTACTGCGCTAACTTCGGCGGCGGACAAGTGGATATCACGTCCGGCAACTTCGTATTCTCAGCCACCGAAAGCTATCTGATCGAAGACGGCAAAATCGGACAGCCATTGCGCGGCGCCACGCTCATCGGCAACGGACCGGAGGCGCTCAAATACGTGAGCCGCGTGGGCAATGACTTGGCGCTTGATGAAGGCGTGGGCGTGTGCGGCAAGGAAGGCCAGTCGGTCCCGGTGGGCGTAGGCATTCCTACGATTCGAATCGACAAGATGACCGTGGGAGGCACCTCCAACTAATGCTTGGCCAACTGGAAGAGATCGCGCGCGAGGTGGTTCGGATGGCGAGCCAGGCTGGCGCATCGGGCGCTGAATGCACGGTGAGCGCCGGCGAAGAGTTTGACGCCCAGGTACGCAAGAGCGAAGTGGAAACCGTGAAGGAATCAGGCTCGCGCGGCGTGGGCGTTCGCGTGCTGTTTGGCCGCCGGACCGGCTCCTCCTATACCTCAGACCTTTCGCCGGAGGGGCTGCAATTCATGGTGCGGCAGGCCGTTGAACTAGCCGCCATCACCACGGAAGATCCCTTTGCCGGATTGCCCGATCCCGTCGAACTGGGCAAGTTCACCGGAGACTTGGGGCTGTTTTCCGCCGAGACCGCCGGCATTGACGCGGCTCGCAAAATCGAGCTGGCGCGCCAGGCCGAGCAAGCCTCGCTCAGCTACGACGCGCGCATCACCAACTCCGAAGGCGCTTCGTTCAACTCGCGCATGTCGCGCCACGCTTTTGCTAATTCATTGGGTTTTTCCGGCGCGTATGAGACCACGAGTTGCTCGCTGAGCGCGGTTCCGGTGGCGCAGAATGGCGACCGGATGGAACGCGACTACTGGTTCTCCATCGCCCGCGGCGCCGGAGAATTGGAAGCGCCTGACTATATAGGCCGGCGCGCCGCCGAGCGCGTGATTCGACGGCTGGGCTCGCGCAAACTCCCCACGCAAAAGGCGGCGGTCATCTTTGAACCTCGCGTGGCGCGCAGCTTGCTCGGGCACATCTTTGAAGCGATCAATGGCGACTCGATTTATCGCCGCGCCTCATTCCTGCTCGACCGGCTCGGCGAGAAGGTAGCGGCTCCCGGTATCACCGTCGTCGATGATGCCACGATTCCGCTGCTGTTCGGCTCCTCGCCCTATGACGACGAAGGTGTGCCGTCGCGCCGCACCGTCGTGATCGAGAATGGCGTGCTGCGCAGCTACCTGCTCAACAGCTACACGGCGCGCAAACTGGGGATGAAGACCACCGGCAACGCCAGCCGCGGCATCACCGGCAATGCGTCGATCGGACACGGCAATCTCTACATCGAAAAAGGCACGCTCACGGTGGAGCAGTTGTTCAAGCAAGCCGGCTCGGGGTTGTACGTCACCGAGTTGATGGGCTTCGGCGTCAATGCTGTCACCGGAGATTATTCCCGAGGCGCCAGCGGCTTATGGATTGAGAACGGCGAGATCGCCTTCGCGGTCTCGGAAGTTACCATTGCCGGCAATCTCAAGGACATGCTGCTCAACATCGAAGCAGTGGCGGACGATCTGGAATTCCGCGGCTCGGTGGCCAGCCCCACGCTACTGGTGGGTGGCATGACAATCTCCGGCACCTGAAGATCTGCAATAATCGAGGTGGTTCTTATGAAGAAAAATCACCTACTGCTCCCGTTCGCCTTGATGTTCACTTTTGGCACGGCCCTCGCCGAACATGCTGCCCCGCCTGAGGAACAGATCGCCTCAGCGATTCTCGCCGCGCCGAAGGAGCGCCGCGCCGCCTCCACTGTGCTCGGCTACGACGACAAGGGCGCCGTGGTGACGCTGCGCAAGGGCGCCAACGATCTGATTTGTCTCGCCGACGACCCCGCTGTCAAGGGAATCAGCGTCGCCTGCTACCACAAGGATCTGGATCCGTTCATGGCCCGCGGGCGCGAACTGGCGGCGCAGTACAAGGGCAAAGAGCGGCACGAGCAGCGGTGGAAGGAAGTGGACGACGGCAAGGTCAAGATGCCCAAGGAGCCCCGCATGCTCTACGTCCTCACCGGCGCCAGCTTCGATGCGGCCAAGGGCGAGATGATCGACTCGTACTTGCGTTGGGTTGTCTATACGCCTTATGCAACGCCGGAGTCCACCGGCCTGTCCACCACCTCCGGCACCGCGCCTTGGCTCATGTATCCCGGCACGGCTGGAGCGCACATCATGATCAGCCCGCCCAAAGAAAAAAAGTAGACATGCAATCTTCATGGGCCGCCCGTGTCCTGGCTGATTTTTTTTGACGAAGTGACGATCGTCGAGCGAGATCGCTTTCCTGAGCCCGGCCAGCATCGGCGCGGGGTGCCACAAGGGCGCCACACACATGGGTTGCTTGCCGCCGGCGCTGGCGTACTCGAAGAGCTGCTCCCCGGGCTTCGCCAGGATCTTCTCGATGCCGGGGCCGTCTCGGGCGATGTCGTCAACAAGGCGCGCTGGTTTCACAATGGGGGACGTCTGGCGAGGGTGGAAAGCGGGCTCGACGTACTAGCGATCAGCCGCCCACTACTCGAAGGCCTGGTGCGGCGCCGCGTGTGGCCTTTCGCGGCATCCGGACCTTGGAGGAGTGTGATGCCACCGGCCTTATCGCCACGCCGAACAGCAAACGCTTCACCGGGCTCAAGCTCAAGGATGGGCGGAGACTCGAGGCTGACCTGGTGGTGAACGCCGCCGGTCGCGCCTCCCACGGTCTTGAATGGCTGGCCGCGCTGGGTTATCCCAAGCCGGAACAAGAGCGAGTGGAAATCGCCCTCGGTTACGCCACGCGCCACTTCCGGCGTGATCCCGCAGACCTAAACGGCGACATACTGGCGGTCATCCCTCCCGCGCCCACGGGCAAACGCGGCGGCGTCATCGCAGTTCAGGAAGGTGATCGCTGGACGGTTACGCTCACCTCACACTTCGGAAACTCGGCTCCGATGGACCTCGACGGCTTCCGCGAGTACGCGCGCATTGGGAAAGCTTGTTGCCGCCCTCGAACATAACGGCATGAATGCCAGAAAGCCGAGGGAAATTAGTCTGCAAGGCCACCAAGCCGCCATCGCAAGGAGGCGGCCCCAGGAGTTGGGACGTTGACCCTAGCCGAGTCAGGGCGGTATGATCATACCAGGAGTATGAATTGCCCAGCGTCGAGCGTGTGACGGTGACCTTGCCAGTGGATCTCATTCGGAACATCGACCGGCTCGAAACGAACCGCAGTAAGTTCGTCGCTGACGCCGTGCTCCACGAGTTGGAACGGCGCCGCCGCGAAGAGCTTCGGCGATCATTGCAAAACCCCCACCAGGAGAGCCATGAACTGGCCGACGCAGGGCTCGCGGCCTGGGCAAGCGCTCTACCTGAGGAAGATGCCGCCGGCCTTGTCGACACGAGCGGCGGCACGGCGGTCCGATGGGTCTCCGGCGAAGGTTGGGTGGAAGGCCGCGAGTGATACTGAGCCGTGG
>JAYTKJ010000470.1:0-3436 GCA_043730365.1 Acidobacteriota bacterium
CGCTAGGGCTAGGATGGCGTAGATTCAAAAGATGCAGGTTAACGAGATTACGGATGGTGTGATCGGAGCCGCAATTGAGGTCCATCGAGCCCTTGGGCCAGGCTTGTTGGAGTCCGCCTATGTCCAGTGTCTCTGTCACGAACTCCACCTGCGGAACTTGCCCTTCCGCCGGGAACTGTCGCTGCCTGTTAGTTAATTACAAAGGGCTGAAACTCGACTGCGGATATCGTGTGGACATGTTGGTGGCGGACACCGTTTGATGCGTTTTGGCTAGCCGACAACGCTCACAAGAGGACCAAGGAGAAATGACTAACCTAGCCCGCCAAACCGAAAAGATCCTGGACGAAGCCAAAAAGCAGCAGGTGGAAGTGATCGTCCAGATGGATTCCGGCCGACCTGTACGCCCTCAGCGTCGGCGCGATTGACCAGCGGCTGCGCGTGGCCGGCTTCTCCGGCGGACGCACGCAGATCATTCAAGAGAGCGAATTCATCGCCCCTAAATTCCTGCCCCTTCCGTATTCCAAGCCCGATCTCGCGGCGCATGGCGTGGCGATCTATTCCACGGTTCCGGGCGGAAAATGGAAGGCTTTCAACGGGACTTCGATGGCCACGCCTCACGTGGCCGGCTCCCTCGCGCTGCTGCTCGGCGCAACCTCGATTCGCGAAAAGGAATCCGGCTCTCGCCTGGCGTTCTTGATCCAGGAATTGATCACTGGGTCGGTAGACGATATGGGTGAGGCGGGGCAGGACCACCGGTACGGCTTCGGCACCCTCAACGTGCTTCGAGCTATTGACTTTGCCCCCAGCGGGGCTATCAGTGGAAGGTAGAGATGCCAAGTAACCCGGTCGCCGAACGTAGCGAGTGGATCGTGGAAGCGCGGCTACCCGCGCGGCACGTCGAATTCGCCCGCTCGGCCGACTTGAGGCGCTCCGTTCCCGTGAAGGTGGCGAGTGACAATCCTGGCACTCGCGAATCCAGCCTGCGCGAGTTATTCGCTTATCTGGAATCGACCCTCGCGGTCAAGCCTGTGCTGCTGCGCGCAGCGGGTGCGGTCAGCGTGACGGCGTCGCCGGAAGAACTGGACCGCATCTCAAGCCACCCGCTGGTGAAACGCATCGAGCCAAACCGCCGCCGCCGGCTGGGCGGGTAACGGCGGAGTAGTCGGTCATCGCAGTCCAGGCAAGTACGCCCACTGCGTACTCGCCCGGTACGCCACAAATCGTTCCCCAAATGTATCGGCCAGCAACCGCTCTTCGGCCAGCACGCGAATCTCGGTGCCGGCTACGAACGCCACCATCGCCAGCACGCCGGCCATCGGCCAACCTCGCATGACGGCGGTGGCGAGCAGCATTCCTGCAAAGGCCAGGTAAACGGGATGACGGACCAACTGAAATGGCCCCGTAGTGATCAGCTCATGATCGTCGGTCACCACCGCTTGCACTCGCCATTGCCGGCCCAGATGCTTGAGCGCCGATCGCACCCACACGATGGATGCCAATGCGGTCGCCAGCCCCGGGATCAACATGCGTTCCCGCCACGGCCCCGGCCAAAACAGCACGATGAGCACGCCGAGAAACTGCAGGGCCATGCCGGCGTCGGAGGAGCGTTCACGCCGCACACGCCGCTCCGGGCGCGCGTCTTTGCCACCCGAGCGTACCTGCCGATGGCTCAGATAGAACGTTAAGAAAAAAGCCAGCCAAGCCGCGGTGAGAGCGACCGCCGCCGCGCTCAAGCTTTCCGGGCTCGCTGCCCGTACATGTGACGCCGCGCCGTGAACTTGCCTTTGCCGTACTCACCGACATCCACCGTGCCAACAATCGTATCGCCCGCCGCCTTGCCGGTGAACTCGTAGCCGATGCCCGTGCCTTCATAGGCGTGAGAACTACGCACCCAAACCTCATCGCCTTCGACCGTGCCGCGCAGGTCTGCGCTGAGGAACTCGCCCGTATGTGAGCCCATCAATTCCCCGCCCTGCTGTTCAAAAACAAGCTTGTGTTTGGCCTTGCCCAGGATGTACTCAATCTCCACATCCCATTGCCCGGCCACGGTAACCGACGGAGCCGCCGCCGCGAGCCGCTCAATCTTCAGCGGACTGGCCAGCAAAGCGTGGATGCGCTCGGCGGCAATCTTGGCGTCGCCCGGCATCATCATGTACGGCATGATCGTGATAGAGCTATTCTTCACGCCGCCGCGCCGGCCGCCCGACGCGCCACCGACAATAATGCGCGGGTCCCCACCAAGCAACAGTTTCTCCAACTCCTGTCCGCCCATCCCCAACTTCTCGCCGTCCCACTTGATGCGGATCTGCGGTGAATTGTTCGAAAGGCTATCGGGCTGGAGGATCTCAAAGCTGACGCCGTTCACACGCGCCGCCGACTTGCCAATCGTGTCGATCCACTCTTCCCATTGCTTCCACTCGGCATCGTGATCGCGCTTCATCCACATTTCAACCGCCGCCAGCATGCCCATCACTTCTTCTTTGCCGGCCTTCATCGGCCGGCCATAGGCGTGGTGCGGCGCCGAGTGAAGCCAGGCGGCCTTCACCAGTTCCTTGCGACCCAGGAGCAAGCCCGCCGCTTGCGGTCCGCGCAGACACTTGCCGCCGGAGTACGTCACCAGATCGGCGCCCGCCGCCAGATGCACATTGGGAACCTTGAGCCGTTCAGCCGCCGCGTCCACCAGTACCGGCACGCCGTGCTCTTTGGCGATCGGCGCAATCACCTGGAGCCCAAGCGGCCCGCGATCGCCGGGGCCAGCCAGTATCATCACCATCGCCGTGCGCTCGTTGAAGGCACGCACTAGTTCCTCGCGCGTGTGGACCGTCAACATCTTGGCGCCGGTGCCGCGAACCGCGTGGTCATAGACGTTGCGCGAGTAGTCAGGCGAGATGACTTCGTTGCGCAGCCCCGTCGTATGTGGCAGCCGCTGCATCTTCTCCGGATCGGCTCCCACCATGCAGGCCGCCGTCGCATGCGCCAGAGCGGCTGCACACCCGTTACTCACCATGCCCCATTCGGCGCCGGTCAGCTCAGCCAATCGCCGTCCCACGCCTTCCATCAACTCATCCATATGCACGTAGTGATGCGAGGCCGCTTCCATCGCCGCCTTCACTTCCGGCAGCGATTGCGAGCCCGAGATGATGGTGTACGTACCCTTGCAGTTGATGAGGGGCTTGACACCGATTGACTGGAACATATCCGGCCCAATGCGGAGCGAGGCTGCTTGAGCTTGCCCGGAAAAGCGCTGCATAAAGACCGCCCAGCCGGCCGCGGAGAAGAGAGAGCGTCGTAACATAGCTAACCAGGATGCTACCAAACCCGCGAGCCGAATGCCTGGGGCATCGGGGACATAATAAAAGCAGTGTTACCCGCCACCCTGGATCGCTTACGATTGGCGCTCTCCGCCGCCAAGGATGGACTCGTCGATCGCGGCGTG
>JAYTKJ010000471.1:0-2003 GCA_043730365.1 Acidobacteriota bacterium
TTCACCGGCCGCGTCGGCGAAATGGTGAATTGCACGGTGAAGCGAATGGAAGCCGGCGAACTGGTGGTGGACCTCGGTAAGACCGAGGCGCGGTTGGGGAAGAAAGAGCAATCCAAGCTGGAGAGCTTCTCGGTGGGTGAACGCATTCGCTGTGTAATCCGCAGCGTCGACAAGACCGGCAAGAACGCCGGCGTGGTGGTGTCGCGTGCCGCCCCGGAACTCGTCATGCGCTTGTTTGAGCAGGAAGTGCCCGAGATCTACGACAACACGGTGGTGATCAAAGGTTGCGCGCGCGAAGCTGGTGAACGCACCAAGATCGCCGTGTTGAGCCGGGATCGCGACGTCGATTGCGTGGGTGCTTGCGTCGGGATGAAGGGGATGCGCGTGCAATCCATCATTCGGGAATTGCGCGGCGAAAAGATCGATATCATTGAGTTTTCCGACGATCCGGTGGTGTTTGCCACCCACGCCTTGAGCCCGGCCAAGATTGCGCGCGTGGCCATTGTCAGCTCGCAGGAAAAGCACATGGAAGTGATCGTCGACGACTCGCAGCTATCGCTGGCGATCGGCAAGAAGGGCCAGAATGTGCGTCTGGCCGCCAAGCTCCTCGGTTGGCGTGTCGACATCAAGAGTGAAGAGGAAAAGCGCCAGGAAGTTGAGACGGCGCTGACGGAGTTGACCGTGCCTGGCGCGCCCGTGTCTGTCTTGATCGATCACGGTTTGACGGAAGAAGAAGTAAGTGGCTTGGTCGAAGCCGAGGTGACCACCGTGGAACGGCTCGCCTCGATGACGCCGGAAGCGATAGCCGAACAGCTTCCCAAAGCCGACGCCGAGCGGATTGAGCTGGCCGTGACCAGCTACTACGCGCAGTTTGAAACTCGTGCCGAAGCGGCGCCCGAGGCGGGGACGGAATCCCCGGAAGTAGCTGAGAATGTTGAATCTGCTACGATATTGGAACCGGGAACAGGAGTCGACGGGCAGTAGCGCGCCTTAAGCATCTATGAGCAAGATCCGTATCAACGAGCTCGCAAGAGAGCTGGAGGTCAAACCCGGCAAGATTATTGACCTGCTGCCTGTGCTCGGCGTCGACGACAAGAAGACGCACTCCAGTTCGCTCGACGACGATTTGGCGAATTCAATTCGCCGCCACTTCGGATTCGATGCCGTGGAATCAACGCCAGGCAGTGACTCAGGCGACGATTCCGAGCACGAATCAACCATCCATGAGAGTGAACACGAGCACGCCGCCGTGGCGGTGATGCGTGCCCCCTCCAGTGCGCCGATGACCATGACCGCCGAAATAGAACACTCTCCCAGCCCCGTCGTCGAACGAGCGCGTCCGCTCGCGCCGCCGCTCGCCGCACCCAGAGTTGCCGAGGCGCCAGTTATCGCCAGCGCCCCGCCGCCTCCGCCCGTCGTTCCTGTTGTCGCGGTGCCTCCCGCTCCCGCGCCGGCCGCTCCGGCAGCCCCGCCGGCGCCGGTCGTAACCGCTCCCGCTGCCGTGGCGGCAGCGGTTGTTCCACCGCCCGCTCCGCCTTCCGCCAGGCCCGAAGACCGCCCGAGAATGCCGATCGCGCCTCCGTTGCGCCCGCCCCTCGCTGTGGGCGGACGTGCGCCAGCGATTCCGGTGCCACCCACTTTCAGACCACCTCAACCGTCCGCGTCGCCCAGTGCGCCACCGCCTCCACGCCCGGCGGTATCCGCCGCGCCCGCGATGCCGAGGCCTGCTGCTCCGCTCCGTCCGGCAGCGCCGCCGCCTCCTCCCCCTGCGGCCGCCACGCCCGGCGCGCCTGCTCCTCCGCCGCCAGCACCCGCCATGCCCGCCGCTCCTCGGCCTGGACAGATTCTTTCAGGGCCAAGACAACCGCTGCCGCCGTCCGCGCCTGGGATGCCGCCTTTGCCTCAGCGCCCGCCGATGCAGCCACGTCCTCCGGCTTCCATGATGACGCCGGGCGCGCCGATGCCCACGCGTCCACCGATGGCTTCCCCCGCCTCCTCCCCTG
>JAYTKJ010000472.1:0-3137 GCA_043730365.1 Acidobacteriota bacterium
TCGCCTCCAGCCGCAACCGGCGCAATCCCCGCGGAGTAAAACGGAAGATGAGCAACTACCCCCTGCGCCGTGGCTACAAACGCTCGCCACCCATCGACTCCTCCGCTGCCATCAGAATCGTTAAGTGACGAGTATTGGGTCTAGACTCGCTTCTTACGCTGTAGCCATGTCTCTGCTACTGGCCGCGCTGCCAGCGGCATTACCGCAGACCTTCACCGGGACGATCACCGGCACCGTTACCGATCCAAATGGAGCCGCGATACCAGCCGCCGCCGTGCGTGCCCGGAACGAAGCCACCAACGACGTGCGCCAAGCCACGTCCAACACCGAGGGCCTCTATATCTTTTCGCAGCTCCCGCCGGGCAACTACGAAGTAAGTGCGGAAGCACCGGGTTTTCGCAAGAGCGTGCAAACGAGCGCCGTGCTGCGCGTCGCTCAAACGATGGAGCTCAATTTCCCGATGCAGATCGGCGAGGTGACCCAGGTTGTCGAAGTTGCGGCAGGCGTCTCCATGCTCGATACGCAGTCGGCCAACCGCTACGTGACGCTCGATCAGCAGGCTGTGCTCGATCTGCCGGTGAACGCGCGCAATCCCTTTGTGCTGGTACACGTGAACGGCGGCGTCATCGCGGTGCGTACCGGCATCTCGCAGGCTACGCAGGATCAGAATCACAATCGCTTCTCGATGAACGGGGGCCGCGGCCAAGCGGGCCTGACGCTGATTGACGGCGTGCCGGCTTAGGCGGTGGACTGGGGCGGGCTGATCGCCTCGCCCAGCGTCGATTCGGTGCAAGAGGTCAATATCGCGCGCAATCAGTTTGACGCGCAGTTCGGCAAGTCCGACGGCGGCGCCGTGAACATGATCACGCGCGGCGGCTCCAACGCCTTCCACGGCGCGGTGTTCGAGTTCCTGCGCAACAACAAATTGGACGCCAATAGCTGGGCAAACAACCGCTCCCGCTTGCCGCGCACGCTATTTCAACGTAACCAATTCGGCGCCACGTTCAGCGGTCCAATTTCGAAAAGCAAGCGGCTGTTTTTCTTCGGTGCATATGAAGGCTGGCGTCAGGGTTCACCTGGCACCAACATCTCTAACGTTCCGACTAGCCTTGAACGAGCCGGCGATTTCTCGCAGACATTCAACTCCGCCAACAATCTTTCCCCCATCTTCGACCCCTTCTCGACTCGCGCCAATCCGGCGGGCGCGGGGTTCATTCGCGATCCTTTTCCCGGCAACCGGCTGCCTCCATCGATGCTCGATCCGGTGGGCCAAAAGGTCGTGCGCCTCTTTCCCAACTCCAATACCGCGGGGGACGCCATTATTAACTCGCGCAACTTTGTGGCCCAAGGCAAGACCGTCACGATCAATGATCGCATCGACACCCGGATCGATTGGGCCAAGAGCGAGAAGATTACCATGTTCGGCCGCTTCACCAAGGCCTGGCAGGAGAACGTGGCGCCAATCTTTTTCGGTAATGGCGCCGACACGAATTTCAGCGACGTCAATCCGCGCCACCAGTTTGTGTTCGGCACCACCATTACTCCGACGCCCACCTGGGTGATCAACGTCTTGTTGGGCTCCGGCCGTTGGCGCGAGAATCAGAATTCGCCGTCCAAGGGCCTCAATGCGGCGTCGCTCGGCTTCTCGCAGTCACTGGTCTCGCTCTTCCAGACCGCCACTTATCCGGGCATCAGTGCGCAGAACTACACATCGCTCAACAATCGCCGCTTTCTCAATGTGCCCCGCGAGACGCACAATCTGCAGGTCAATTTCACCAAAGAGCAGGGCCAGCATAGCTTGAAATTCGGCTGGCTGGGCGAAGTGGCCAAGCTGAACAACACTGACTTCAACACGCCCCAGTTTGACTTCACGCGCGGGTTGACTTCCGGGCCTGTGGCCGCTCAGACCAGCAACGTTAGCGGGAACGCGATCGCTTCTTTGCTGCTGGGCGTGGGTTCGGGCGGCAGCGCGCCGATCGGTGCGGCCACCGCGGTCACCGCCGGCTATCACGGCCTGTACATCCAGGATTCCTGGCGCGTGAGCCGCAGACTCACCCTCAACTTGGGGCTGCGGTGGGAAGTGCAGACGGCCCGCACCGAACGCTACAACCGGCTGAACAATTTCGACTTCAACGCGGCCAGCCCGCTGGCGCAACAAACAGGCCTGCCTTTGAAAGGCGGGCTGGTTTTCGCAACGCCGCAGCACCGCGGCGCCTGGAACACGGACTGGATCAATCTGGCTCCCCGATTCGGCGCGGCCTACAAGGTCACCGACAAGCTGGTCTTTCGCGGCGGCTATGGCATTTTCTATCCGCAGACGGGCGGCGGGGCCAATCAGGGTTTCTCCACCAACACCACTTGGGTGTCCACTCTCGGGGGCGACGGCATCAACCCGAATCCGAATGCGCTGCTCCGAAATCCGTTCCCCAATGGGTTCACCCAACCGGCGGGCAACAGCTTGGGGCTGCTAACGCAGGTGGGCGACTCGGTGAATGCTTTCTCGGCCCACCACCCGCTTAGCTACGTGCAGAATTTCAGTGCCGACTTCCAGTACGAAATCAAGCGCTGCATGGCGTTTGAATTCGGCTACACGGGATCGCAAGGGCGCAAGTTGCTCTTCGGCACCGGCCAGCAGGCTAATCAATTAAACCCCGCGGATCTTTCGCGTGGCGCAGCGCTCGATGCGCCAGTGAACAATCCCTTTTTCGGCGTCATCCAAACCGGCGCGCTCTCTGGCCGCACCGTGCCTCAGCACCGGCTCTTGCGACCTTATCCGCAGTTCCTGGCCGTCAACCTGTCGGTGGATGCGCCGGGCGGCAGTTCGAGCTTTAACGCCTTGGTGACGCGCTTCAACTGGCAGGTTTCGGGCTCGCTCAACCTGCTCACGACGTATCAATGGTCCAAGGTGATCGACAACGCCAGTGAGTGGCAAGGTTGGGAAGTAGCCGACACGTTGCGCGACTACTACAACTTGAAAGTGGACCGGTCCATCAGCGCGCACGATCTGCCGCATAGTTTTGTGAATGCGCTGGTCTACGAACTGCCGATTGGCAAGGGCCGGAAGATCGCAACGTCGATGCCGAAGGCGCTCGAATTTATCGCGGGCGGCTGGCAGGTTTCGACGATCATGCGCTTCT